>JBCCFN010000015.1:0-31759 GCA_039029715.1 Actinomycetota bacterium
CAGGGCGAGGAACAGGGCCTTGACGATCAGGAACTGGGTCGGATCGGCGTCGAGGTCGGTGAGGAACTGCGACCAGTCGTTGTCGTCGGGGGCCCCGAAGAAGTCGACGTTGAGTGGCAGCAGAATTGTGATGGCGACGAAGATCACGCCCTGGAGGACGAAGGCGTACGCCGCCAGGCGATAGAGGGGGCGGAGGCGGCCAGGGTCGTGTGCTTCGTCCGGAGTCTGTGTCAGGGGGCTGCTCATGCTGTGGCTCGCTGTCCGGGGTTCACCTTCGGGTCTCCGATCTACTCACGGCGTCGAGCGCCGTCCACTACGGTTGGAGCCATCGTCGTGGAAGCCACCCGCCTGAGAATCCGTCACCGGGAGGCTTCACCGGTACTCCCTGGGGAGTAGTCGTCGACGCTCGCCCGCCGAATGGTCGATCAGAGGTTCGTCGAGTCGGGCCAGCCGGGTCTTTGAACACCATCGCAACGAACTGGCCCGGTCCCTATGCAGCGTCGTCAAGACCCGGCAAAGGTAGGTCTTGGCAGTGGGCGGTGATCACGTCCAGCGCAGAAAACCCCAACCGAGTGGTCTGCCCTGTGACGGACCGCTCGGGAACGGCACTCCTGCGGCGCTCGGCAACGACGACCCGAACGACTTCGTGAGGTCGTCGCCCTGGAGGTCAGCGAGACACGCTGAATCCGAACCGCCGCCCTCCCAGCGCATTGTCGAGGCCTCGTTACTTCGCACTCGATGCGGGCCAGAAAGCCGGTTGCGAGCGGGGTTCGGCATGGCACGATGTGAAAGTGGACGTCCGACAGATCTCACCGGTCGAACTGGAAGTCATGCGTGCGTGGCTCGCGCACGACGTGCCTGGCGCTGAGTCTCTCCGCAACCAAATCGGCGAGGACACAGGGGTCTTCCGCTCCTGCGATTGCGGCTGCGCGTCAATCGGCTTTCTCGATCTCCTCGACAGCCCAGCACAAGGAGTATCCATCTTCGAGATCGATGCTGAGATCGTGGACGAGAACGGCGCTTCGATCGGCGGCATGATGCTCACCATCCGAAACGGTCGGCTCCATGACGTCGACGTTCACTCCTGGTTCGACGACTTCCCATTCCCCTCCATCGAGCAGGTCCGCTGGCATCAACGGAACCAACAGGGTGGGTAGCCGACCGACTGACTTGCGTCATGCACCCGGCATCGGCACTCCTGCGGCGCTCGGCAACGACGACCCGAACGACTTCGTGAGGTCGTCGCCCTGGAGGTCAGCGAGACACGCCGAATCCGAACCGACCCTGTCGGCGCATTATCGAGGCCTCGTTACTTCGCACTCGATGCGGGCCAGAACGCCGGGACTCGTGCACGGTGTCGGAGCGTTTCCGAGCGGTGGTATCGAGTAGCCCTTTGTCGGTGCGATTGAACCGTCTTCCCGCTCGTAGGTAGGGTTTGTGCGTGGACCGTACTGGACTTGAACCAGTGACCTCTCGCGTGTGAGGCGAGCGCTCTAGCCAGCTGAGCTAACGGTCCGCAGATGTTGCTCCGTCAGGATAGGCCGGCGGACCGGCGGCCACGACCACCGATCCGGGGTCCGGCTCATCCATCCACAGCGGGCGCAGCCAACTCGCCTCGGAGCCAGGCCAGGAACAGGTGTGCTGCAGAGGTCGTGCGGTCGGGCCGGGGCGGGACCAGCTGATACTGCTCCCGAGCTGCGGCCTGGCCGATGGGGACGACGGCGAGGGTGCCGGCGTGCAGGTCGTCGGCGGCCAGGAAGCGGTGGGCCAGCGCAATCCCGACGCCGGCTCGGGCCAGAGCCAGGGTGTGCAGGTAGGTCATCGACGTGTGGACCCTGCTCGACGCAACCGAGATGCCGGTCGCAGCGCCGAACTCGGTCCAACCGTCGCCGCCCCGGATGTCAAGCAGCACGTTGGCCCCGAGGTCCTCGGCCGAACGGATCCCCCGGGCCACCCGTGGCGAAGCCACCGCCAGCACGACCTCGTCCCCGCCGATCGGTTCGGCCTCCTGACGGACCGGGCCGAAGTCGATCTGGACCGCGGCGTGGACCGGATCGATCGGGTAGTTCCAGTAGCTGCTTGTCAGGTCGACCTCTACCTCCGGGTGGGCCCGGAGGAAGCCTGGCAGTCTTGGGACCAGCCAGGTGGTGGCGAACGTGCTGTTGGCTCGGACCTCGACGTGATGGTCCTGGGCCCGAGCCCGAATGGCCCCCAGGCTGCGTTCGATGGCTGCGATGTGGGTACCGGTCGTACCGACCAGTTGCCGACCGGCGCTCGTCGGCTCGACCCCTCGGCCGGTCCGGCGAAACAGCTCGACCCCGAGGATGGTCTCCAACTCCCGGATCTGTTGGCTGACCGCCGGCTGGGTGATCCCGAGGTCGACCGCCGCACCGGTGAAGCTGCCAGCGGCGGCGACCCGATGGAAGGTCTGCAGCAACCGCAGGGGCGGGTTGGCCTCCATCGGCAGACAGTAGCGGAGCCGACATTAGTCATGCTTATGACTCGCCAGACAACCTCGGTCTAGCTGCCCGCAGTTCTGCCGTTCATGCTGACGGCAACATCGGCGAACGGGGGCACTCATGGCAGCGTTCGGACCAAAGGCCGTCAGCTGGACCGCCATGAGCGACGGGACCGCGGCCGACTACCGGATGCTGTCCGAGCGGTACGAGGATCACGCAAGGACGACCCTGGCGGACTCGTTGCTTGCCACCCTGTCCCGCCTTGCCGGTCCGACACTCGGCTATCGGGTCGATCGGGAACAGCACAGCAGACAGAGCGCCACCCGGGCGCTCCGCAACGGGGAGCCGACCGAGCTGGTCGTCGCCGCGCTGCTGCATGACGTCGGTGACGTCCTGGCCCCGCACAATCACAGTGCGGTGGCGGCCGACATCCTGGCGCCGTTCGTCTCGGCCGAGACCGAGTGGGTGATCCGGCACCACGGCCTGTTCCAGGGCTACTACTACTTCCACCACCTGGGCGGTGACCGGGACGCCAGGGAGCGGTACGCCTCGTCCCCCCACTATGACCGCTGTGTCTGGTTCTGCGCCGAGTACGACCAGAACTGCTTCGACCCGAACTACGACAACCTGGAGGTCGAGGCGTTCGTCCCGATGGTCGAGGAGGTGTTGGCCCGACCATCCCGGCTTGGTCAGGAGTGGGACCTGGCACCGTCGGAAACGCCGAACGGGCCGGCGTGAACGCCACCGCCTCCAACCGCTGGCAGTTCGTGCCGCCCCTGCCCCTGCGGTCGGCGCCGTTCCTCCACTGGCCGATCGCCCCGGTTGTGCTCCTCCGGCACCTCGGAAGGAGCTGGGGCCTGCTCACCCCCCGAGTGCTGATGCTGGTCGTGGCGTTCGTTGTGTGGCGCTGGCTCAGCCCGCCGTTGGAGACGGCGGGCACGCTCTCGCCCGGTTGGGTCGCGGCGGTGTGGGCCCGCAACCTCGGGCTGTTGCTCCTGGTCGCCGGCGGCCTCCACCTCTGGCTGTATCGGGCCCGCCGCCAGGGTGACCGGCTGCGCTACGACGCCAGACCGCTGGCCAAGAACAAGCGGGTCTTCCTGTTCCGGGATCAGGTCCTGGACAACATGGCGCTCAGCCTCGGACCGGCGGTGCTGGTCTGGAGCGTGGCCGAGGTCCTGATCCTCCACGCCTACGGGAGAGGCTGGACACCGCTGATAACCGTCGCCGACCACCCGGTGTGGTTCGTGACCTTCCTCATCATCATCCCGTGGTGGTCGGTGCTGTACTTCAGCGTCGGGCATCGGCTCCTCCACCTCCCCCGGGCCTATCGCCGGGTCCACTCCTGGCACCATCGAAACGTCAACGTCGGCCCGTGGTCCGGCCTCGCCATGCACCCCGCAGAACACGTGGTGCTGTTCTGCGACGTCCTGCTCCTGCTGGTGGTCCCCGCCCATCCGATCCACCTGCTGTTCATGGTGCTCCACCACGGGCTCGGGGCCCCGCTGTCCCACACCGGCTATGACGCCGTGCTCCTGCCCGGCGGGTTGAAGTTCCGGGTCGGCGACTTCCATCACCAACTCCATCACCGGTTCCTGGAGTGCAACTATGGGGGCCTCGAATCCCCGATCGACGAGCTGCTCGGCTCGTTCCATGACGGCACCACCGAGGGCGATGCCAGGATGGCGGCACGCCGGGCTGCACTCAGAAAGGCCACGGCATGAGACGGATCTACGACTTCGGGCGGGCGCCGGCCAGACGAAACTACACCGTCGCCGATCTGCAGGCGCTCAAGGGCAGCGGGACGAAACTCTCGATGAGCAACCCGGCGAACCCGACCGAGATCCAGGCCTGCGTCGATGCCGGCATCGACCTGCTTGTCGTGTGGGACGAACAACTGGACGACGCACGGCGAATCGCGCCGGACCACTTCATGGGGGTTGGCAGCACCTGGAGGCAGTTCGGGACCGGCGACGAGATACTGGCCCACGCCATCGACGCCATGGGGCGGGGCGCAGACATGTACTACACCCTGCGATCGCTCGACGTCATGGAGCAGCTGGCGAACGAGGGGATCCCGGTCCAGAGCCACATCGGACTGATCCCGACCTTCGCCCACTGGGCCGGCGGGCTCCGGGCCTACGGGCGGACCGCCGATGAGGCGATGGAGATCTATCGAACCCTCAAGCGGATGGAGGACGTCGGCGTGTTCGCCGTCGAGGCCGAGTGCATCGCCGAGGAGGTCCTGGAAGCGGTCAACGACAAGACCTCGATCGTCACGTTCTCGCTCGGCTCCGGCCGAGCCGGCGACGTGATCATGTCGTTCGTGGCCGACGTCTGTGGTGAGGCCAGCGAAGAGGAGAAGCCACCGAAGCATGCCCACGCCTTCGGTGATCTGGCCCGGCTGCATCGCCAGCTCTACGAGGAGCGGGTGGCGGCCCTCCGGGCGTTCCACAACGAGTCGGTTGCCGGGAACTTCCCCTACCCCGCACAGAACATCTCCATGCATGACGGAGAGAAGGAGAAGTTCCTGGAGGCCCTCGATTCCGAGCTCTGATACCGGCCACAACCCGTTGCGGACCGCCGCGGTTGGTGGCTATTGTGCGTGGTGGCTTCCGCCGGAAGTCGACCCGCCGCCCGCCCGCCAAGGTCGCGTGACGCGGCCGAGTTCCGGCAGGGCCACCCGATTCGGCGTGGCGAGAGAATCATCGGCGGATTGGGCGAAGTAGTCAGAGACTCCTCGGTTCCGTTCGGCCCGCCGCCAACGTTCGGGACCGTTGGTGTCGCAATGATCTGACCAGGGCCTCGGGCAACCGCGGCTCGGCGTGACTTGGCGGTGACGTGCGCGGGCGCGCACAAGGAGCCAAGACGTTGACCGACGAGAACGACATGTCGTCGTACCCGTACGCCGACCCGCGGGAGGAAATTGCGCACCTGGCGGCAAGACGGGACTACCTGGCGCGGCGGATGGACGCCGCAACCGATCCGAACATCAGATCGTCGTTCGCCTACGAGATCCAGGTCCTCGATGACCGGCTCGACCAGCTGACCGGTCGCCGCAGCCCGGACCCCAGGGAATGGCCGGCCCCGGCCCATCGAGAACCGCCGCCAACCACCCAGGCGGACGATCGGCTCCAACCACCGGTCGAGTTCGACCGTGCCGACCCCGACCCGCTCGACCCACCGCCGACCCCTGCGCCCGCACCGCTGACCGAGGCGTTCGACGACCTGCCGCCGCTCCACGCACCGAGCGAGCCCACGACCGAGGTCAACCTGTCCGAGAACGAGCTGGCGGTCGAGATGGCGAACCTGCAGGAGTCGATCAACCGACTGCTGGAGGACGAGGCCGGGGCCGGACTGGAGGGCCTCGATGATCGCGACAGCCTGGACGGTCTCGATGAACGGGGCCAGCCCTCGAACTCGGCGAGCCTCAGGCCGACCCCGACCCCCGCACCGAGGCCAGACGCCTCGGCCAACGGACAGACGCCGCCCGCCAACGGACAGACGCCGTCGACCAACGGCGTCGCTCCGGGCACCGGTCACGACCGATCGCTGAACGGCCAGGGAACGGCGATGCCGTCTGAGCCGACACGAGCGCCGCAACCGTCGGTCAACGGCCGGTCGCCGAACGGAGACGAACCGACCATCGTCGGCGAGCGGCCGGGATCCGTCGACCGGTCACCACACCTGCCGTGGCCGAGCGACGACCACGACACCATCCCGCCCGGCACCCAGACCGTGTCCTTGCCGGCCGGTGGCCCTCCCCCACCGATCGACCGTCGCCCAGACCAGGTCGACGCCGGCGAGCCTCCCAGGTACGAGCCGCCACCACCTGCACCACCGGCCGGGTTGGAGGCGGCGGCGCAGACCACCGATCTGCCACCGACGGCGATCGGGCCGGCGATGAGCGACCAGCCGATGCTGTCCGATGAGCCGCTCTATGAGCTCGACGACCTCGAGCGAGGGCCGGCCGAGCCGGCTGCGACGGTCGACCAGCCATTGGCACGGATCGGCGGGGTGCCGGCCACCCTGCCGCCGGAGGCCGCCGACCAGCGGCCCGGGCGGCCGGAACGGACCGGCGCCGGGTCCCGGTCCCAGCCGCTCCCCCGCCCGGCAAACGCCCGCTACGGCCGGCCGGACCCACTAGCAGACGTCGACCTCGACGAGCGGGCCGGCGCCGGCGGGGGCTTCCTCGCCTCCGTCCCACTGATCCCGATGCTCGGGATCATCCTGATCGCCATCCTCGGCGCATTCCTGTTGTTCAACGGCGGGGTCGGCGACGACACCCCACAGACCGTGGCCTCCGGCGACCCGGCGGGACCGACCACGACCGACCAGGTCGACGCAGCGGCGACCAACGTCCGTGACCTCCTGGTCCGCCTGGGGCTCCCGGACGTCATCGTCGACATCCGCGACGGCGCCGTCCACATCGGCGGACCCGTCCCGTCCCAGGCCGACTTCGACGCCGTCCTCGGCGCAGCCCAGGCCGTCGCCGGCGACGTGCCGGTCGACATCGGCTCGCTTGTGGTCGCCAGCGGCGGCTCGGTGGCAAGCCCTGACACGGTGCCGCTGGCCGGTCCGGCGAGTCCGGCCACCGTCGACACCGTGACGGCGGTCCAATCCGAGCTCGATCGGATCATCGCCGTCAACCCGCTGATCTTCGCCAGCGGGCAGGCGACGCTGACCGCCCTCCACCAGCGAGCGCTCGACAATGCGGCCCGGGTCCTGCTCCAGCAGACCGGGCTCCAGGTCACGATCACCGGCTACACAGACGAACTCGGTGGTGACGGTGCGAACCGGCAGCTCTCCCAGGCCAGGGCCGACAGCGTCCGGGACTACCTCATCTCGCTCGGTGTCCCGGCCGAGTGGCTGACCTCGGTCGGCGTCGGTGAGGACACCGCCAGCGGTTCGGCCGGCCTGGCCGGGCTGGAGCGACGGGTCGAGTTCGACGTCACCGGCTCGTCGGCCCAGGTCGCGCCGGCGGTGCCGGAGGATCGGACGATCCGGGTCGGCATCGTGGCCCCGAGTGCCCGCAACGACCTGGCGTTCACCCAGAGCATGGTCGAGGCGGTCACGGTGGTGGCCGGCGAGCGGAATCTGGCGGTCGACATCACGGACAACACCTTCGTTCCGGAGGAGGCGGCCGCTGCGGTCGAGGCCTACGCCGACGCCGGCTACGACCTGATCATCGCCCACGGCTCCCAGTTCGGGGCGGCTCTGATCGACATCGCCCCCCGGTATCCGACGACCGCCTTCGCCTGGGGCACCGCAAGCGACACCTTCGGGCTGCCGAACGTCTATGCCTACGATGCCGCGGCCCAGGAGGGCGGCTACGTCCTCGGGGCCATCGCAACGCTTGTCAGCGACACCAAGGTCACCGGCGTGGTCGGGCCGATCGAGGTCGGCGATGCGGCAAAGTACGTCAACGGATTCCGGGCCGGGGCGGCGGCCCAGGACCCGGCCAGCCGGGTGATCGTGACCTACACCGGCTCGTTCTCGGACATCCCACTGGCCACCGAGACGGCGAACGCCCAGTTGGCGGAGGGTGCGGATGTGCTGACCGGCTCGGCCCAGATGGTGGTTGGGGCGATCACCGCCGCCGAAGCCCAGGGCGCCAGGTGGTTCGGGACCCAGGCCGATCAGTCGTCGCTCGCACCGACCTCGGTGGTGGCGTCGCAGGTCTACCGGTGGGAGGTCGCCCTCCGGCCGATCCTGGATGACGTGCTTGCCGGACGCCCGGCGGGCAACAGTTACACCGCAACCCTGGCCAATGGCGGCCTGGAGATCGTGTTCAACCCGAACGCTCCCGTGGCCCCGGAGGTCCAGGCCCGGGCCGGCGAGCTGATCGCCGCCATCGCGAACGGCGACATCGTCCCGCCGGGATGATCACCACCGGCTGATCACAGACCGACCCCGGGCTGCGGGCTCAGGACAGGTGATGCACCTCCTGCAGCCCGTAGACCGGGGTCGGGATGCCGGCCTGTCGGGCCTTCAACTGGAGGGCCAGGAACTGGGAGTAGTGGCGGGACTGGTGGAGGTTGCCGCCATGGAACCACAGCGCCTGCTGCTGGGTCGGCTTCCACATGTTGCGCTGCTCCCCCTCCCACGGACCGGGGTCCTTGGTCGTATCCGAGCCGAGGCCCCACACCTTGCCGACCGTGTCCGCCACGTCCTGGGAGATGAGTTTCGCAGCCCATCCGTTCATCGAGCCGTAGCCGGTGGCCAGCACGATCAGGTCGGCCGGCAGCTCCTCGCCGCCGGTCAACACCACGGACGACGGCTTGATCTCCTCGATGTTGACCCCGGCCCGGAGGTTGACCTTGCCGTCGATGATCAACTGGCAGGCGCCGACGTCGATGTAGTAGCCGGAGCCACGGCGGAGGTACTTCATGAACAGGCCGGACCCGTCATCGCCCCAGTCCAGCAGGAAGCCGGCGTCCTCAAGCTGCTGATAGAACTCGGCGTCGACCCTGGCCATTTCCTCGTAGACCGGGATCTGGAAGGTGTGGAGGATCCGATACGGGATCGAGGCGAAGATCAGATCCGCGATCTCGGTGGTGACCCCGTTGGCCAGAGCCCGCTCCGAGTAGAGGTCGCCGAGGGCCAACTCCATCAACGTCTCGGACCGGGCGATGTGGGTGGAAGAGCGCTGGATCATGGTCACATCGGCACCGGCCTCGTGGAGGGCGGCGCAGATGTCGTGGGCCGAGTTGTTCGACCCCAGGACGATGGCCCGCTTGCCGGCGTAGCCCTCGCTCGACCGGTGGGCGCTCGAGTGATGGATGTCTCCCTCGAACGTCTCGGCTCCGGGGATCTCCGGCACGTTCGGCATCCCGGACATACCGGTGGCCAGCACCAGTTGGGTCGGCTCCAGCACCACGGTCTCGCTTGAGCCGTCCGGGTGGCGCCGCTCGACCCGGACCGTCCAGTGACCGGCCGCCTCGTCGTAGGACGCCGACTGGCACTCGGTCGAGGACCAGTAGTTCAGCTCCATGACCTTGGTGTACATCTCGAGCCAGTCGCCGATCTTGTCCTTCGGGGCGAACACCGGCCAGTTCTCGGGGAACTTGATGTACGGCAGATGGTCGTACCAGACCGGGTCGTGGAGACACAGCGACTTGTAGCGGTTGCGCCAGGAGTCACCGGGCCGCTCGTTCCGCTCGATGATGATCGTCGGTACGTCGAGCTGGCGGAGCCGAGCCCCAAGGGCGATACCGCCCTGGCCGCCGCCGATGATCACGCAGTACGGCTGCTCCTCGTAGCCCAGTGTGGCCTCACGCTCCGCCTTGGCCTCGGCCCAGGTCTTCCGGCCGGCCACGACCCCGTGCTCGACCCCCTTCGGCCTGGCGGTGCCCGACGGCTCCTCGTGGCCCTTCAACTCCACCATCGTGGTCAACAGGGTCCAGCACTCGTCGCCGAGCATGCGGAGGTGGCCGTGGCCCCGGGCCACCTCGGTCTCGAAGTCGAACCAGCCCTCGACCGCGCCGTCGACCCCCTCGATGGCCGACGCATCGCCGACGATCGTGAAACCCCTGGCCTTGATCGAGCCGAGCTGGGCCGCCAGCAGGTCCCGGACACCATCCCGGCCCTCCACCGTCTTGATGTTCCAGGTGAACGACACCAGGTCCCGCCAGTAGCTGTCCTCGGCGAACAGTCCGGCGGCGGCGTCCAGGTCCTCGGCCTGGAGTGCGGCGTCGAAGGCAGCCAGCCAGGCGGTCACCGTCTGGGTCGGCTGGTCGGCGGCGGCTGCCGCACCGGTCGAAGTCTCGGTCGCGGTCACGTATGGTCCCCCTTGTTCGGGACGTCGGTCCGCCGCTTCGGTGGCGTCGATGGCGGCACAGCGACGTCTTTTCCGCATCGTAGTCGTCGGGTGTCGAGCCGAACAGCTGGACCACCCGGGGCCCAAACCGGTTCTCAACCGAGTGCAGAATCGGGCCGACACCCATTGGACAGCGACGCGTTACCTATGTCACCTCGGCCCGGCCGAGGGGCGTCACCGCCTCGGTGCTGATTAGGCTTGCGGGTTCTCGTTCGCCCTCCAGCACCAGGCCCGATCCGTACTCACCACCAGGAAGGCCAATGGAACCAACCACCTCCTCCGAGCTCCATACCCAACTGCTGGCCCTGGCCCGCAATCACCGTTGGACCTGGGATCACCAGACGGCGGCCCTGCTGGCCTCGCTTCCCGGCGCCGATGCGGCCACCCATCCGGTGGCCACCGTCTCCGGCCTTTCCGACGACGACCTGGCGGCCATTGCCGAGGACGAGGATCTCGTCGCGACGATTGCGGCTCGCCACGCCGAGCTGGTCGATGTCCTGGCCGGTGCGCCGGAGCGGACAGACATCGCCTACGTCTCGGCCGAGTTCGGCATCTCCGAGTTGGTTCCCCAGTACTCCGGCGGCCTTGGCATCCTGGCCGGCGACCACCTCAAGTCGGCCTCCGATCTCAGCCTGCCGCTGGCCGGGGTCGGCCTGTTCTACCGGCAGGGTTTCTTCCGCCAGGAACTGGACGGCACCGACCAGGCCGAGCGGTACGAGACCTGCGACCCCGAACAGCTCGGCTACCTCGACACCGGCGTGGTCGTCACCGTCGAGGTCGGCGACGAGGACGTGGCGGCCCGCGTGTGGTGCCTGGCGGTCGGTCGAGTGAACCTCTATGTCCTCGACACCGATCTGCCGACCAACTCGGCCGAGGGTCGGAGCATCACCGACCGTCTCTACAGCGGCGACGCCGAGCACCGGGTCCGCCAGGAACTGATCCTCGGCATCGGCGGCCTCCGGGCCCTGGCGGCGCTCGGGATCGAGCCCGAGGTGGTCCACCTCAACGAGGGCCACGCCGGCTTCCTGCTGCTGGAGAAGATCCAACACGAACTGGACGCCGGCGCCACCTTCGACGAGGCGGTCGCCGCAACCAGAGCCGGGACGGTCTTCACCACCCACACCCCGGTCCCAGCCGGCATCGACCGGTTCGAGCGTCCGCTGATCGAGACCTACCTCTCCGGCTGGTCTGCGGCAAACGACGTGCCGATGGCCACGCTGTTCGAGCTCGCGGCAAGCCCGGACGACGCCGGCACCCCGAAGCCGTTCAACATGGCGGTGTTCTGCCTGGCCCTCACCGGGGCGGCCAACGGCGTCTCGAAGCTCCACGGCCAGGTCAGCAGAGAGCTGTTCGCCTCGGTCCCGGCCGGCGAGACCATCGGGTCGATCACCAACGGCGTCCATGCCGGGACCTGGGTTGCGCCAGACCTCGCCGAGGCCTTCGACGACACTCTCGGGGCCGGCTGGCGTCGGGGAGATGCCGAGGCGTGGGCCCGGGTGACCGACCTGGACCGGGAGCGGGTCACCGCCATCCGGGTGGCCGGTCGACAGCGGCTGATCGACGTGGTCGCCGGCGCCGGCATCTCGACCGACAATCTGGACCCCGAGGCCCTGACCGTCGGGTTCGCCCGCCGGTTCGCCACCTACAAGCGGGCCGACCTGCTGCTGGCCGAGGCCGTTCGCCTGGCGGGGCTGCTGGCAGACGACTCCCGGCCGATCCAGTTCGTCTTCGCCGGCAAGGCCCACCCGGCAGACACGCCGGGCAAGGCGCTGATGGCCCGCATCGTCGAGTACTCGCAGTCTGCGGCGGCCAACGGCCGGTTCATCTTCCTCCCCGACTACGAAATGGGGATCGCCCGGGCGATGTACGCCGGCTGCGACGTCTGGCTCAACAACCCGATCCGGCCCCATGAAGCCTCCGGGACCAGCGGCGAGAAATCGGCCCTGAACGGCGGGCTGCAGTTCTCGATCCTCGACGGCTGGTGGGACGAGATGTACGACGGGGAGAACGGCTGGGCCATCACCACCTCGGAGAGTGACGATCCCTCGACCAGGGACAAGGAGGAGGCGCAGTCGATCCACGACCTGCTGGAGCAGGAGATCCTCCCGCTGTTCTACGCCGGGACCGGGCGGCCGACCGCCGACTGGCTGGACAAGATCGTCCACAACTGGATTACGCTTGGCCCACGAGTCACCGCCACCAGGATGGTCGCCGACTACCGTGACGAGGTCTACGGTCCGGCGCAGCAGCGCTACCGGGCGCACTACGGCCAGGCGTAGTCTCCGGCCCCGGCCACGGGCCGGCGGCCGCAGGAAGGAAGGGCAGTGACAGGCCAGCTCGGGAGACCGATCACCGACACCCCCCAGATCTGGCCAGGCGAGCACGAGCCGCTCGGCGCCACCTTCGATGGTGCCGGCACCAACTTCGCCCTGTTCTCCGAGGTGGCGGAGCGGGTCGAACTGTGCCTGTTCGACGACGATGGCGTCGAAACCAGGGTGACGCTGCCCGAGGTGACCGCCTTCGTCCACCATGGGTACCTCCCCGGCATCCAGCCCGGCCAGCACTACGGCTTTCGGGTCCACGGGCCGTGGGACCCGGCGAACGGCCACCGCTGCAACCCGAACAAGCTGCTGATCGACCCCTACGCCCGGGCCATCGACGGCGAGGTCGACTGGAACTCTGCGGTCTACGGCCACGATCAGGCCAGACCGGACCGTCGGGACAATCGGGACTCCGCCTCCTACCTGCCCCGCTCGGTTGTGGTCAGCCCGTTCTTCGAATGGGGTGACGACCGGCCACCCCGGACCCCGCTCGACCAATCCGTCATCTACGAGACCCACGTCAAAGGGCTGACCCAGACCCACCCAGACGTGCCGGAGGCGATCCGGGGCACCTACGCCGGTCTGGCCCATCCGGCGATCATCGAGTACCTGGTCGACCTTGGGGTGACGGCGGTCGAGCTGTTGCCGACCCACCACTTCATCCCCGAGCACTTCGTGGTCGACCTCGGGCTCACCAACTACTGGGGCTACAGCTCGATCGGGTTCCTGGCCCCCCACGGGGCCTACTCGTCGACCGGGACCCGGGGCCAGCAGGTCCGGGAGTTCAAGGCCATGGTCCGGGCCCTCCACGCCGCCGGGCTCGAGGTCATCCTCGACGTGGTCTACAACCACACCGCCGAAGGCAACCACCTTGGCCCGACCCTGTCGATGAAGGGCATCGACAACTACTTCTACTATCGCCTCTCCCCCGACGATCGCTTCTACTACCAGGACTTCACCGGCACCGGGAACACCACGGACATGCGGACCCCGAACGTCCTCAAGCTGGTGATGGACAGCCTCCGGTACTGGGTGACCGAGATGCATGTCGATGGGTTCCGGTTCGATCTGGCGTCTGCGCTGGCCAGGGAGCACCACGAGGTCGACCGCCTGTCGGCGTTCTTCGACCTGGTGCATCAGGACCCGATCGTCAACCGGGTCAAGCTGATCGCCGAGCCGTGGGACACCGGAGACGGCGGCTACCAGCTCGGCAACTTCCCGCCCCTGTGGTCTGAGTGGAACGGCAAGTACCGGGACAAGGTCCGGGACTACTGGCGCGGCGCCCCCGGCTCCCTGGGCCGGTTCGCCTCCCGGTTCGCCGGCAGCGCCGACCTGTACAACGGCTCGGGGCGGCGAACGACGGCCAGCATCAACTTCATCACCGCCCACGACGGCTTCACCATGGCCGACCTCGTCGCCTACAACCACAAGCACAACGAGGCCAACCTGGAGAACAACCGGGACGGCGAGTCGCACAACCGGTCCTGGAACTCCGGCGTCGAGGGGCCGACAACCGACCCGGCGGTACTGGCGGTCCGCCGCACCAGGCAGCGCTCGCTGTTGGCGACCCTGCTGCTCAGCCAGGGCGTCCCGATGCTGCTCGGCGGCGACGAACTCGGCCGGAGCCAGGGCGGCAACAACAACGCCTACTGCCAGGACGGGCCGATCTCCTGGTACGACTGGAGCGCCCCGGACACCGAGCTGACCGAGTTCACCAGACAACTGATCCGGTTCCGGGCCGCCCACCCGGTGTTCCGGCGCCGGCAGTGGTTCGACGGACGGATCCTGGAGGGCTCGGACCTGCCGGACATCGGCTGGTACGCCCCGGCCGGGCGGCCGATGTCCGACACCGACTGGCATCGGTCAGACGGCACCCTGGCCGCCTTCCTCAACGGTGAGGGCCTGGTCTCCACCGATCCCCGGGGCGGCCAGATCCTGGACAACAACTTCCTGGTCTGGTTCAACGCCCAACCCCAGCGCCAGGAGTTCACGGTCCCGATCGGGCTCGGCGGCGGCCTGTGGCGGATCGAGATCGACACCGATGCCCGCAAGACCAGGGACCACATCCTGGCCGAGGGAGAGGGCGTCGAGCTGGCGGCCTGGTCCCTGGTCGTGCTCCGGCATCTGGCCGAGGACGAGCCGGTCGCCTGACCGCCCCTCCCCGAACCAGAGCACCGTGGGGGCATCAGGGGCACAGCTCCCGAGCGCCGGTCGGCTACCGTCTGACCCGGGTCGACCACCGCCGGTCGGCCAACGGACCCCACCACCGCAGGACCCCACCACCACAGGAGACCGGCATGCACGTGCTGATGGCCGCCGCCGAGTTGGCCCCGATCGCCCGCGTCGGCGGGATGGCCGAGGCGGTCGCCGGCCTCGTGGCCCAGCTCCGCCGAGACGGGCTCGAGGTCACGATGGTCCTGCCGGACTACGGCGGCGTCCCCCTGACGGACGAGCAGCGGGAGGAAGTGCCGGTGCCGGATTGGGCCGGGCCGGTGTCGATCCGCCGCGGTCTCCTCGACGGGGAGACGCCGCTGGTCCTGGTCGACGGGCCAGGAATCCAAAAGCCCCACCCCTACAACGACGGCGCCGGCATGGCGTTCCCGGACAACGATCTTCGGTTCTTCGTGTTCTCGGCCGCCATCGCCACCCTGGCCGAGCGGTGGGAGCCGGACATCCTCCACCTGAACGATTGGCACACCGCAGCGGCGGCCGGGATGTCCGACCGGCTCCCTCCGACGCTGTTGACCATCCACACCCTTGGCTACCAGGGCGTCTCGAACGGTGGCTGGCTGGGGCGGCTGGCCCGGAACCCGGAGTTGTTCGCCTGGTACGGCCAGACCAACCCCCTGCTCGGGGCGATCCGGTTGGCAGACCGGGTGGTGACCGTCAGCCCGAACTATGCGGCAGAGATCGTCAACGAGGCCGACGGGATGGGCCTCCACGAGCATCTGGCCGGCATCGGCGACCGGCTGGTCGGCATCATCAACGGGATCGACGTCGGCGAATGGGACCCGGCCATCGACGCCCACATCCCGGCTCGGTACCACACCGGCAATCTCCGCCCGAAGGCGACGAACCGGGCCGCCCTGACCGAGGCGTTCCGGCTGGACAACGGCTCACCGACCCAGCCGATCATCGGCATGGTGTCCCGCCTGGTCGAGCAGAAGGGCATCGACCTGATCGTCGACGCCGCCCGATTCCTTGATCGGATCCCGGCTCGTCTGGCCGTGCTCGGCTCCGGCGATGCCGGGCTGGTGGCCGCCCTCCACGAGGCTTCGGCCCGATTCCCGGGCCGGATCGGGTTCGTGAACGACTACGACGCCGCCCTCGGCCACCTGGTGTTCGCCGGCGCAGACCTGCTGGCGATGCCGAGCCGGTTCGAGCCGTGCGGCCTGGCCCAGATGCAGGCTATGGCCTACGGCACCATCCCGGTGGTGACCGATGTCGGCGGCCTCCGGGACACCGTGATCGACGACGACGAGGACCCGGATCGGGGCACCGGCTTCGTCAGCCGCTCCGTCGATGCCGCCGGCATGGTCGACGCCCTGCACCGGGCCTGCCGGGCCTGGGGTTCCACGAGGCGACGGGCCGCCATCCGCAAACGGGGCATGGCCATCGACTGGAGCTGGGCCGGACCGGCCGCCAGCTACCGCGCGTTGTACGAGGAGCTGCTCGCAGCTGACCGGGTCTGACCCGCTATCTCAGTCGACCTGCTCGCCCTTGCCGACCACGACGACGCCGCCGTCGCTGACCGTGTACTGCTCGGCGTCTGCGGCCTTGTCGACCCCCAGCTGGGCGCCGGCGTTGACCTCCACGTTCTTGTCGACGATGGCCCGCCGGACGACGGCACCGGGACCGATGTGGGTGTCGTCCATGATGATCGAGTCCTCGACGACGGCCCCGGCCGCGACCCGCACCCCCGGCGACAGGACGGAGTTGGAGATCGAACCGCCGGACACGATGACCCCCCGGCTGAGGATGGAATTGTTGACCTCGCACCCCCGGCCGTCGTCCTTGACGAACTTGGCCGGCGGTAGGTCGCGGCCGAGCGTGTGGATCGGCCACATCCGGTTGTAGAGGTTGAATTCTGGCTCCGGCGCCACCAGGTCCATGTGGGCGTCGTAGTAGGAGTCGAGGGTTCCGACATCCCGCCAGTAGGCCGGGTCGGTCTCGGCCCCCGGCACCAGGTTGGTCGTGAAGTCGTAGAAGTGGGCGTCCCCGGACTTGACCAGCGCCGGGATCAGGTTGCCACCGACGTCATGGACCGACCCGTCGTCCGCCGCATCTGACTGGATGATCTCCTCCAGCACCGATCGGTTGAAGATGTAGTTGCCCATCGAGGCCAGCACCTTCGTCGGGTCGCTCGGCATGCCGGCGATCTCGGTCGGCTTCTCCCGGAACTCGGCGATCTTGGTCTCGGGGCCGGGATCGATCACCCCGAACTGGTTGGCCTGCTCGACCGGGACCCGGATGGCAGCCACCGTCACACCGGCGCCGCTGGCCATGTGCTGGTCGAGGAACTGCCGGGGGTCCATCCAGTAGATGTGGTCGGCCCCGAAGACGAACACGAAGTCCGGATCCTCGTCCTCGATGATGTTCATATTCTGGAAGATGGCGTCCGCCGAACCGAGGAACCATCGGCGCCCCTTGCGCATCTGGGCCGGCACCGAGGTGACGTAGCTGCCGAGCATGGTGGACAGCCGCCAGGTCCGGGAGATGTGGACATCGAGGCTGTGGCTCTTGTACTGGGTGAGTACGACGATCTTGCGATAGCCGCCGTTGGCCAGGTTGGAGAGGGCGAAGTCGATCAGACGATAATGACCGGCGAACGGGACGGCCGGTTTCGCTCGGTCGAGGGTGAGCGGCTGCAGCCGTTTGCCCTCTCCGCCAGCGAGGACGATGCTCAGCGTCTTTGGTCGTTGGTAGTACTCCACTCCAACCTCTCATCCCATTTTCGCGTGTGATTTACATGCTGCCAGTAGAGGGTGTCGGCAGCAATGTGACCAATTGAAATGCCTGGGCCACAAGTCTTCTAAGGTGTGCCCGATGCATCTCACCACCGCCGACCGCCAACGGTTCAATGACGGCTCCCACGTCGACCTCGCCACCGTCCTCGGGGCCCACCCGACAGACGCTGGCGTGCGGTTCGCGGTATGGGCGCCGAACGCCGACCGGGTGGCCGTCATCGGGGACTGGAACGGCTGGACCGGGCATGCGGACCAGCTCCACCCCGACGATTCCGGAATCTGGCACGGGGTGATCGCCGGGGCCGAGGTCGGCCATGGCTACAAGTACCGGATCCGGAACCGAGGCGATGGCTCGGAGCGGGACAAGGCCGACCCGGTCGGCTTTGCCTTCGAGGAGCCGCCCCGGACGGCGTCGATCGTGACCGACCTGTCCTACACCTGGGGCGACGACGAGTGGATGCGCAATCGGGCGGCCCGCAACGGCCTCGACGCCCCGGTCTCGATCTACGAGCTCCACCTCGGGTCGTGGAGATACGAGCCGGGCGGCTATCGGGCCTTGGCACTCCAGATCGCCGACTACCTGGACGAGACGGCGTTCACCCACGTCGAGCTGCTGCCGGTCATGGAGCACCCGTTCTACGGCTCCTGGGGGTACCAGACGCTCGGCTACTTCGCCCCGTCGCGCCGGTACGGGCCACCGACCGATTTCAAGTACCTGATCGACACGCTCCACCAGCGGGGCTACGGGGTGATCCTGGACTGGGTCCCGTCCCACTTCCCGCTCGACGATGCCGGGCTCGCCACCTTCGACGGGACCCACCTCTACGAGCACGCCGACCCCCGGATGGGGTTTCACCCGGATTGGAAGAGCGGGATCTTCAACTACGACCGGCACGAGGTCCGCAGCTTCCTGATGTCCAGCGCCATGTTCTGGCTCGACGAGTACCACGCAGACGGGATCCGGGTCGATGCGGTGGCCTCGATGCTGTACCGGGACTACTCCCGAGAGGAAGGGCAGTGGGTCCCGAACGAACACGGTGGGCGGGAGAACCTGGGTGCGGTGGCGTTCCTGCAGCAGCTGAATCAGTCCGTCTACAACCGGCACCCAGACATCATGATGGCGGCCGAGGAGTCGACCTCCTGGTCCGGGGTGTCCCGCCCGGTCGATCTCGGCGGTCTGGGGTTCGGGCTGAAGTGGGACATGGGCTGGATGCACGACACCCTGCAGTTCCTCGACCGGGACCCGATCCACCGGACCCATCACCTTGGCGAAGCGACGTTCCGGATGATCTACGCCTTCACCGAGAACTTCATCCTGCCGCTCTCCCATGACGAGGTCGTCCACGGGAAGGGCTCGATGGTCGACAAGATGCCGGGCGACCGCTGGCAGCAGCTGGCAAACCTCCGGATGCTCTACGGCTACCAGTGGGCCCTCCCGGGCAAGCCGCTGCTGTTCATGGGCGGCGAGTTCGCCGTCTCGGACGAGTGGGACCACGAGCAGGAGCTGGCCTGGCACCTCCTGCAGTACGACGAGCACCGCGGTGTCCGAGACGTGGTGGCGGCGCTCAACCGTCTCCAACAGGCCGAGCCGGCCCTTCACGCGGTCGACTTCGAGTCGGACGGGTTCCGCTGGATCGTCGATGACCACGCCAACTCGATCCTGGCCTTCGAACGGCGGGCCCCGGACGCCAGACCGGTGGTGGCCGTGGTCAACCTGACCCCGGTCCCCCGGCCGTCCTATCGGATCGGCCTGCCCGAGGGTGGCCGCTGGGTCGAGTGCCTGACCACCGACGACCAGGCCTATGGAGGCTCCGGGGTGCAGAACCCGGACCTGGTCGCCACCACCGCCCCGTCCCACGGCC
Source organism: Actinomycetota bacterium (assembly GCA_039029715.1). GTDB lineage: Bacteria > Actinomycetota > Acidimicrobiia > Acidimicrobiales > SZUA-35 > JAHELU01. Next base: position 19,426 of record JBCCFN010000015.1, read on the forward strand.
GGGAGCACTCGCTTGCCATCACGGTGCCACCGCTGGCCGTCACGTTCCTTGCCCCGGTGCGGGACGACGCCTGACGTCGGCGGGCGGGCTGGTCCGCCGGCGGATCAGCCGACGTTGTCGAGACAGACGATTGCGCCGTTGCTCAGCTCGACCTCCCGGTCGGTCCCCAGCGGGCAGACCCCGTCCGGGAGCCGGGCCCCGAACACTCGACCGTCGGCGGTCTGGGTGCACGGCACCTCGATCAGGGCCGGACCGCTGGTGACCACCACGCAGTCGTTTGCGGCGATGCCGGCGCCGAGGTTTGGCCCCGGGACGGTGACGTCGGTCGTCGTGTCCACCGCATCACGGGCGTAGGCGGTGAAGACGAAGATGGCGACGAGCAGCCCGAGCACCGCCAGCAGGGGCACGGCCCGAAGCACCACCGAGCTGCGACCGGAGATCTCGTCGATCTGGTGCTGGCGGCGGGCGGCAAGGAAGTCCGGGTCGAGGAGTCGGGGATCGATCCGGGTCACCCCGTCATCGGTGCGGATCCCCCTGGTGGCCCCGGCCGCATCGGCGGCCCCGCTCGGGACCAGCTGACGGTCGTAGGCTTCCCTGGCCGCCTTGTCACCGAGCACCGACCAGGCCTGATTGACCCGACGCATCGCCCGCTCGGCCTTCTCGGCCTCGGCCACCGGCCCGCCACTGTGCCGATCCGGGTGCCACCGTCTTGCCGCCGCCAGGTAGGCGCGGCGGATCTCATCGTGGTTCGCTTGACGCGGGACCCCGAGGATCTCGTAGTGGCTCGATGTGCTGGCTCCTGCCATGGGTGTGAGGACGGCCTCCGACTCCATGCCCAGCCGACCGTGACCGGACCTCTAGAGCGTAGAGCCGTCTGGCGGCCGGTGGTGACATCGGTGGCGGTTCGCTCGACCGGGTGACCAAACCGACGGCTGGCTAGTCTCGGTCCGAGCACCGGCCTGACGCTCCGGGTCGGTTCGAGCGACACGGAGGATGTCATGCGATTGGGACTGGGTGTCGGCTACTGGTCGGCCGGGCCACCGGCCGGCGCAGCCGAGCAGATCGCGGCCGCCGAGCGGCTGGGGTATGACTGTGTCTGGACCGCCGAGGCCTACGGGTCAGACGCCCTGACGCCCCTCGCCTGGTGGGGCGCGGCCACGTCCGAAATCGGCCTCGGGACGTCGATCTGCCAGATCTCGGCCCGAACCCCGACCGCCATGGCCATGGCCGCCATGTCCCTCGACCACCTCTCCGGCGGTCGGTTCCGGCTCGGCCTCGGGGCCTCTGGTCCCCAGGTCGTCGAGGGCTGGTACGGCCAGCCGTACCCGAAGCCGCTTGCCCGGACCAGGGAGTACGTCGAGATCATCCGGAAGGTCCTGGCCAGGGAAGAGCCGGTCGTCTACGACGGCAACCACTACCAGCTCCCCCACCCGGCCGGAGCCGGCCTCGGCAAGCCGCTGAAGTCGACCGTCCACCCCCTCCGGTCCGACATCCCGATATACCTCGGAGCCGAGGGCCCGAAGAACGTGGCGATGACCGCCGAGATTGCCGATGGCTGGCTACCCCTGTTCTTCGCTCCCAAGGACAACCAGTTCTACGCCGACGCCCTGACCGAGGGGTTCGGCCGGCCCGGTGCCCACCGGAGCCGGGAGGACTTCGACGTTGCCGCGGTCGTCCCGATCGTCATCGATGACGACGTCGAACGGGCGGCGGACATGATCCGGCCGATGCTTGCGCTCTACGCCGGCGGCATGGGGGCCAAGGAGGCCAACTTCCACCTCGACGTGTTCGGCCGGATGGGCTACGAGGGCGTGTGCCGGGACATTCAGGAGCTGTACCTGGCCGGCGACAAGCGAGCCGCCATCGCCGCGGTCCCGACCGCCATGGTCGAGGACGTGGCCCTGGTCGGGCCGGTGGCAAAGATCGCCGAGGATCTGGAGCCGTGGCGGGCGTCGGTGGTCGACACCCTGGTGATCAGTGGCCCACCGCCGGTTCTGGAAGCGGCGGCCGGACTGGTTCACGGCTGAGCTCGGGCGCCGGCACACCCCGGCGGACCAGCTGCTGGATCGTCCCGATCTCCCTGGCTGCTGCGGTGGCCGTCCAGGCCAGGACCAGACCCTGGACGATCAGGGTCGGGGCCAACGGCCCGCCCGGATCGAGCAGGTGGAGCCAGCCGACCGTCATCTGGAACAGGACGGCGGCGGCCAGCGCGGTAACGGTAGAGGGCCGGGTGACGGGCGCTCGGTGGAGCGGTCGCAGCACGACCAGCGCCGCAATGAAGCCGGACCAGGCCAGCACGGGGAGCAGGACCGAGCCCCCGCCGGTCATCGAGGCCGCCGGCAGGACCAACCCGGCCACGGCGGCGGCACCGGCGTGTACCGCCCGGCGGCGCCAACCGGTCCGTCCGGGGGTCTGGTGGTTCGGCAGCGCATGATCGACCCGCAGCGACCAGATCGCACCGACGACGATGGTGAAGATGGTCAGCAGCACGGCGATGGCCTGGATCCGTTCCAGGGTTCGGAGCTGGGCTGCGGTGTCGACCGACCGGAGGCCGATCGCCCCGAACCCGGCCCAGGTCAAGGCGATGCCGCTCACCACCCAACCGAGACACAGCGACTTGACCGCAGTGGAACAATCGAGGTGATCCCCGACCTCTTCGCAGATCGAACGCCGTCGTTGCTCGCCTGTGGTCTCCACGGTATGGAATTCGGCGGCCCAGGGCGGACCTTGAGGCGACGATCGCCGCACGGGCGAAGTGTCATCGTCCTGTGAGAAAAGTTGGGTCGATCGACCCGGTGAACCGCCCCGCTACGCCCCGACGACAAGCCCGACCGTCAATGCCAAGCCGGTGGCCAGCTGGACCTGGCCGGTCGCCCCGAGGGTCGGGATCAGGTCCCGACCGGTGGCCCCGGCGAGGACCGAGCGGACGGGCCCGATCGCCCGGACGAGGCCGACGAGACCGAGCAGCGCCGGGAGCCGGAAGAACCCGCAGGCCACCACGCCGAGGGCGACGCCGAGCATCAGCAGCAGGTACAGCCGCCTGGTGCCCTCGTCGCCCAGGCGAACGGCGAGCGTCCGCTTGCCGGACTCGGTGTCGCCCGGGATGTCCCTGAGGTTGTTGATGACGAGGAGGGCAACCGCCAGCAGCCCGACCGGGACCGCGGCAACGACCGGGAGCGCCTGGATCGACTCGGTCTGGACATAGGCCGAGCCGACGGTGGCCACCAGCCCGAAGAAGACGAACACGAACAGCTCCCCGAGGCCGAGGTAGCCGTAGGGCTTCGGTCCACCGGTGTAGGCCCAGCCGGCGACGATCGACAGGGCACCGACGACGAACAGCTCCGGGCCGACGACGATGGCCAGCGCCGCCCCGACAAGGGCCGCCACACCGAAACGGGCGGCGGCTGCGATCTTGCCCTGCCGCCCGGACGCCAGACCGGACCCGACGAGTCGGACCGGTCCGACCCGGCCATCGTCGGTTCCCCGTTCGCCGTCCGCATAGTCGTTGACGTAGTTGGTCCCGACCTGGAGGGCCAGGCTGACCACCAGCGCCGCGATGACTCGCCACCAGATCGGCAGGCCGTCGAGGCCTGCGGTGTCGATCGCTGCGGTCCCGACCGCAACCGGGACAACGGCCGCCGGCAGGGTACGGGGTCTGGCACCGGCAACCCAGAGCCGGGGCGACATCACCGCGGTGTCAGCCACCGGTCCCGCTCTTGCCGATCCGCCGGTCAGTCACAGCACGAATCCCGCCACCCACAACTCCGGCAACGGAAGTGGGCGTGCTCCGGGGCCATGTCACCCCCGCACTGGGGGCAGTGGTCGAACACTGCGAACCGGGAGTAGGTCGCCGTGGTGCAGGCCGGAGCCGGGCTCGGCTGCTTCCCGGTCAGTTCGATGACCGATGCGTCGTCGTGCGCCATGGGCCGATCGTAGGCGCTCGGCGGCGACAACCGAGGGTTCGGGTCCGCTCGGCATCCGCTGCCCGGTGACCGGCGCCGAGTGCCGATCAGCGAGTGAGCAGGGCCTCGGCAACCAGCTCCAGACCGGCGACCCGGCTGCCCTTGACAAGCACGGCCGCCCCGGCGCCGAGCTCGGCCACCAGGGCCAGTGCGGCATCCCGGTCGGCCACGTGCCGAGCGTGATCGCCATACTCGGCGGCGTCGACGGCGATGACATCGATCCCGGCAGAGGCCGCCTCGGCCGCCACCGCCCGATGCTCGGCCGGGCCCTCCTCCCCCAGCTCGGCCATCGCCCCGAGCACGGCGACCCGACGATCGACCTCGATGGCGGCCAGCGACGACAGGGCGGCCCGCATCGAGGTCGGGTTCGCGTTGTAGGCGTCGTTGATCACCAGCAGGCCATCGGCGGCCGCATCGACCTCCATCCGCCACCGGGAGACGTCTGCGGCAGCCAGCCCGGCGACGGCGTCCTCGAACGGGACCTCCGCCGCGAGCGCCGCCGCAAGGGCGGCCCCGGCGTTGGCCGCCATGTGGACCCCCCGGGCCTGGAGGGTGACCTCGGCCGACCGACCCCCGGCGGTCAGGGTCACCGTCGGCCGCAGCAGCCGATCGAGGCTGATCGGACCGACACGCACGTCGGCCTCGGCCGAGCCGTAGGTCAGGACCCGAGCCGTGGTTCGGCCGGCCATGGCCGCCACCCGAGGATCGTCGGCATTGAGGACCGCAACCCCGTCTGCCGGCAGGGCCTCGACCAACTCCCCCTTGCCCTCGGCAACGGCCTCGATCGAACCGAACAGCTCGGAGTGGGCAAGCGCCACCGCCGTCACCACCCCGATCGTCGGCGCTGCCACCCGGCACAGCTCGGCGATGTGGCCGACCCCCCGGGCCCCCATCTCCACGATCGTGACCGCCACGTCATCCGGCGCGTTGGCCAGGGTCAGCGGTACGCCCAGTTCGTTGTTGAACGACGCCGCGCTGGCCCATGCCACCCGGCGGCCGGGGTCGGCTCCACCGCAGGCGGCGAGCGTGAGGTCCTTGACCGAGGTCTTCCCGACGCTACCGGTGATGCCGATCACCGGCCCGGAGAGTCGGGACCTGGCCACCCGGCCGAGGTCGGTGAGCGCTCGGCCGGTGTCGTCGACCTCCAGCACCGGCACGTCGTCCAGCCCGAGGGTGGTCGCCGGCCGGGCCGACAGCACGGCAGCGGCGCCACCGGCCACTGCGCTGGCGATGAAGTCGTGGCCGTCCCGCTCGGCAACGATCGGGACGAACAGATTGCCGTCCTCCACCGTGCGGCTGTCTATCGAGACACCGGCGACGGTGGCATCCGGGCCATGGTGGCCGGCCCCGATCGCGGCGGCCAATGACGAGAGTTGGAACTGCACCACACCGGTCTAGCCCATCCCGACCGGCGGTGGGGGCCACGGCCGGTGGCGGGTGCCAACCTCGGTGGATGGCCGGCCAGTACCCTGACCGTCGTGACCTCCGCCAACGACAAGATCCGCCTGCTCGTCCTGTTCGGTGGGCAGTCGGCCGAGCACGACGTGTCCTGCACCACGGCGGCCCACGTCCTGGCCGCCGCCGACCCCGACCGGTACGACATCGAGGCCATCGGCATCACCCGGGAGGGCCGGTTCGTCCACGCCGGCGATGCGGCGGCCATGCTGCCGGCAACCGGCGCACCGGAGCTTGCCCCGCTCGAGCCGGTCGGCCGGTCGATCGAGCTGATGTCCGCGGTCGAGGACCGGACAGACGGTGACGCTCAGGTAGTCGTCCTGCCACTGCTCCACGGCCCGCTCGGCGAGGACGGGACCGTCCAGGGCCTGTGTGAGCTGGCCAACGTGGCCTACGTCGGCGCCGGGGTGCTCGGTTCGGCAACGGCGATGGACAAGGTGATGGCAAAGACCGTGCTCGATGCCCGGGGCATTCCCCAGGCCCGGTGGGTCGGTATCCGGGAGCGCAGCATCGGCGAGGGCCTGGCCGAGCAGGCCAAGCAGGCTGCCGCGGTGCTCGGATTCCCCTGCTTCGTGAAACCGGCGAACATGGGCTCGTCGGTCGGTGTGTCGAAGGCGGACACCGAGGACGAGCTGATCGAGGCCCTGGCCACCGCCCTCCGCTACGACGAGTGGGTGGTGATCGAGGAGGCGGTGACGGCACGAGAGATCGAGATCTCGGTCCTCGGAAACGACACCCTGGAACTGTCGGTCCCCGGCGAGGTGGTCCCCGGTGCGGACTTCTACGACTACGAGGACAAGTACGTCGACGGGAACGCCAGGCTGATCATCCCCGCCGAGCTGGATCCGCCGGTCGAGGAACGGATCCGGGAGCTGGCGGTCGATGCCTACCGGGCGCTGCGGGTCGAGGGCATGGCTCGGGCCGATTTCCTGCTCGAGGAGGGCGGGCGCGGGCCGCTGCTCAACGAGCTGAACACGATCCCCGGCTTCACCCCGATCTCGATGTATCCCAAGTTGTGGGAGGCGTCCGGTCTCCCGTATTCGGCCCTGATCGATCGGCTGGTCGACCTGGCGATCGAGCGGCAGGCCAGGCGGGCGGCCAAACGGGAGACGACCCGCAACCTCCGCCCCTGACCGGGTGCGGCCGGCGGTCAGAAGCTGCCGCTGGCCCGCCCGCCACCGAAGGATCGGCCACCACCGGCGGAGCCCATGCGGCTGAACGACCGGCCGCCACCGGACCCGACCCGGGGCTGCCCGCTTGACCCGGTGCTCCAGCCACCACCGCCGGCGTTCCAACCCCCACCCCCGGTCGAGACCCAGGTCCCGGAGCGACGACGGCGGGCGATGATCCGCTCCTGGATCCGAAGCGCATCGTCTGCGATGTCCCTGGTCTCGTCCAGGGCATCCTCGACCTCGGGCGGTACATTGCGGAGCCGCCGCTCCAGCTCGTCGAGCGCACCGCCGTCTCGGGACGGGAAGAGCTCCCATCCGATCGACCGCCTGGCCCTGCCGATCGATCGTGAGGCCCGCTCGGTCTCCCGGCGCAGTTCTCGCCGCAGGCTCTCCATGCGCAGGTGCTGCTCCTCGGCGGTGACCAGCAGGTCGTCGAGCTGGCGGTTGACCCGGTCTGCGGTCTCGGCGACCCGGAGGTAGTTCGGCTTGACCTGGCCGAGCTCGTGCTCCAACCCGGCGATGGCGGTGGCCAGGTCCTCTGGTGACCTGACGACCTCGGGCTCGAGATCGGCTCGATGGCTGTCGACGTACGCGGTGACGTCATCGAGCACCTGTCGGCTCTCGGTGACCAGCCGGGGTGCCTCCTCCAGCGACCGGTCGAGGTCGACGATCAGATCGTCGACCTGATCGAGGAGCCGATCGGCGGCGATGAGCTGGAGGCCGGCGTCGTCGAGGGCGTGGCCGGCCTCGTCGAACCGCTGGGCGTCGAGGAGCTCGGAGATGACCCGCTCCTGGATCTGGTCGGCGGTGCGGAGGTGGTCGAGGGCCTGCTCCGGGTTGTCCGCCGCCCACTGCCAGGAGTCGCTGGCGTGGTAGGCGGCGATGCCGACGAACTGGCGCCGGATGTCGTCGATCCGTCGAATCTCCAACTCGGTCGCCGCCTCCAAGCCCTCGATCCAGGCCTTGAGCGACCCAACCCTTGACGGCAACGCCTGGAGGTAGTGGACAGTGGCGAAGAGCCGGGCCTCGGCCTCCTCGGTCCGTCGTGACAGGTCGAGCAGGTCCAGCTCCAGGCCGTCGAAGTGCAGGCCGTCGAGGATCCGCCCGATCGCGGCCAGGTCGTTGCGGGACCCATCGACCGCCCAACCGTCTGCCGCCCGTTCGTCGACGAGGTCGCCGGCCTCGTCCAACTCCTCGTCGAGGAGCGTCGCCTTCTCGGGGACGGCGACCCGGAGGTGGTCGAGGTGCGCCCCGAAGTCATCGAGGCGGTCGAGGCTGGCGTCGTGGTCGTCGAGCGCGCGGCTCAGCTCGAGGACCCGGGCCCTTGCCCGTTCGACCTCGCCGAGCCCGGCCCGACCGGCGCCATCCGGTAGCAGCCCGGTCAACACCGACCGGGCCTGATCGGTGGCTGCCCGGGAAGACGCGGCCTGCCTGCTCAGGGTGTCGAGCCGGTTGGCGGTCTCCCCGGCCGAGGTCTTGGCCCACAGCTCGGCCTGGGCCAGGAGCCTGGACTCCCGCTCCCGGAGCGACCCGAACCGGGCCATCGGGGTGGCCATCGCCGCTTCGAGCTCCCGGCGGGCCGCAGCCAACCGGCGCTGCCGGTTAAGGGCGACGAAGGCGCCGCCGCCGACCGCCACCGCAGCGATGGCGCCGCCGATGGCGAGCGGGGACTGCCCCTCGCCCTCCGGCGAGGATGACTGGTTCGTCGCCCCGTCCTCCGATGGGGCCGCCCCGACCTCGTCTTGGGCCGACCCCGAATCACTTGGCGCGCCTGCCACGGACTCGTCGGCTCCGAATCCACCCTCCGCCAGCTGCGTCTCCACGCCGACGGCGATGCGGTCAACGGCGTCGACCAAGCCGCCGGTGAAGTCGCCGACGGAGAACGGCCGACCCATCACCTCGGACCGGAGTTCCTCGGGATCGCTGACCGCTGCCCCCCAGTCCGAGCCGACGAGGACGTCGGACATCGCATCACCGACCGAGAGGCCGAGGACGATCACATCGGGCCTGACCCCGGCGTTCTCGTCACCGAAACAGGTGGCGACCACATCATCGATGGCGGCCGGCAGATCCCCATCCGGCACGGCGTCGAAGGCCCTGACGATCACGGTCGCCCTGGGGTCGACCTCGCTGATGGCGGCAACCACCTGGGCCACGTCGACCACACCGCTGGTATCGACGACGGCACGCGAACAGTCGAGGGGGTCCTGGGCGCCAACCGGGCCGACCCCGGGACCGGCGAGCAACACCATGCCGATCGTGACAAGGGCCGCCGCCAGGGCTCGCCGAACGCGGCGTCGCCGCCACTCCACGTTCGGTTGACGCTGTTCCACCGCCGCCCCCTTGCGTCCGTCCACCGCTTCCATCGTCACCAGTACTTCGTCGGCCCGAACCCTCCAGATTCAGTCGATGGCGCCGGAGGCGCCGTCGTCAGGGACCATCAATGCGGCCTCGAGAAACGATAACAACGTCCTGCGGAGCCGTGCCGTCACCCTCAGGTCCAGCCGGAGCCCGACCGCCCGCAGCACCTCGACGTCCGACACGACCCCGGTCACGACCGCATAGGCCGCGAGCAGCACCATCTGTGGATCACCGGGCTGGAACCGTCCGGCCGCCATCCCGTCCGTCAGGTCGGCGATGGCCCGGTCGATCACCGGCTGCAGCAGTTCCAGGGCCTGCTCCGACCACGGCGGGCCGAGCCGGTTCACCTCCCGGAGCACCCCGAGCAGCTCCGGTCGACGAACGGCGAGGGCGAAACTGGCCCGGACAGTCGCCACGACCCGGTCCCAGCCCGGTTCGCTGATGTCGATGGCCCGCTGCAGCTCGACAAGCAGATCGGCTGCGGCCCGCTCGACCACGGCCGAGATCAGGCCGCTCTTGGACCCGAAGTGGTAGAGGATGGTTTGCTTGGTGACACCGAGCTCCCCGGCGAGCCCGTCGAGCGAGGTCCCGGCGACACCCTTGTCGGCGAACGCGACCGTCGCCGCCGCGATCGCTCTATGCTTGGTGGACCCGGTCACTTACCAAATGGTAGAGGACCGGGAGGCAATCGCAGAAGAAAGGCCCTCGACACCCGATGATCTCCGACCAGCTCGCCGGCAAGCGCATCGCCATCACCGGCTCGACCGGGTTCCTGGGCACGGCACTGGTCGAGCGGCTCCTCCGGGGTGTCCCCGACTGCCACCTCGTCCTCCTGGTCCGGGCCGGCAAGCGGTCGAACCCGTCCCAGCGGGCTCGGCGGGAGATCTTCCGGAACGACGCGTTCAACCGGATGCTGACCGACCGGGGCAAGGACGCCTTCTGGGACGAGATCGACCGGCGGGTGACGGTGATCGCCGGTGACGTCGGTCGAGACGGCCTCGGCCTCGACGACGAGGGCCGGGCCGCCATGGCGTCCTGCGACATCGTCATCCACTCTGCGGCGACCGTCAGCTTCGACGCCCCGCTCGACGGAGCGGTCGAGGTCAACCTCCTCGGCCCGACCCGGATCGTCGAGACGCTCCAGGACCTCGGGGTCTCCCCCCACTTCGTTGCCGTCTCGACCTGCTATGTCGCCGGCAATCGCCGGGGCGGCGCACCGGAGCAGCTCCTGTCTGACAGCCCGTTCCACATCGACGTCGACTGGCAGGCCGAGGTCCGTGCCGCCAGGCGGGCCCGGGCGGACTTTGATGCGGACTCCCGCTCCGCCGACCGGCTGGAGCAGTTCCGCCGGGAGGCCCGCCACGAACTCGGCGCCGCCGGCACGCCGTTGCTGTCGGCCAAGACCGAGCAGCTCCGCCAGCGCTGGGTCTCCGACCAGTTGGTCGAGGCCGGGCGGGCCAGAGCCGCCTCCCTCGGTTGGCCGGATGCCTACGCCTACACCAAGGCCCTCGGCGAGCGGGCCCTCGACGAGCGACGGGGCGACGTGCCGGTGTCGATCGTCCGCCCCTCGATCATCGAGTCGGCCTGGGCCGAACCGGTCCCGGGCTGGATCAAGGGCTTCCGGATGGCCGAGCCGATCATCATCAGCTACGCCCGGGGCCTCCTCAAGGAGTTCCCTGGCGTGCCCGAGGGCGTGATCGACGTGATCCCGGTCGACCTGGTCGTCGCCGCCATCATCAACGTCGCCGCTGCCGGACCCCCGGCCGCGGACGAGTCCGGCAACCGGCCGGTCCCGGTGACCCAGGTGGCCTCCGGGACCCGCAATCCCCTCCACTACCGGCGGCTGGTCGAGCTGGTAAGCACCTGGTTCACCGAGCGCCCGCTCTATGACCGCAAGGGCCAACCGATCTCGGTCCCGGAATGGTCCTTCCCCGGCCGAGGGGCGGTCGAGCGCCAGTTGGAGCGGGTGCAGAAGAACCTGGACCGGGCGGACAAGGCGCTGAAGCTGCTCCCGCTCCGCGGCCGCCAGGCGATGATCAACGCCGAGGTCGAGGACCGCAAGGAGCAGGTCGGGCGGGCCATGGGCTACGTCAAGATCTATGGCGCCTACGCCGAGTGCGAAGCCCTGTACGGGGTCGAGCGGCTGATCGAGCTGCACGACGGGCTCGACGATGCCGACCGGGAGGCCTTCTGCTGCGACCCGGCCGTCGTCGACTGGGACCGCTACGTGACCCAGGTCCACCTGCCGTCGGTGGTCGAGCACGCCCGGGTCAAGACCACCGGGGAACGGTCGGACCCCGACGCCCGAACCGCCAGGCTCCGCAGCCGGGTCCTGGCCCCGGAGCGGCACCTGGCCGCGTTCGACCTGGAGAACACGATCATCGCCTCCAACGTGGTGTTCAGCTACGCCTGGCTTGCCACCCGCAACCTGCCGCCTCGGGAGCGGGTCCGGTTCACGGCCAAGACCCTGGCCGAGGCCCCGGGGCTGCTCGCCCTCGACCAGCGGGACCGGACGGACTTCCTCCGCCACTTCTACCGCCGCTACGACGGCGCCTCGGTGGCCGAGATGGACCGACTCGGGTCCGAGCTGCTCGCCGACCACATCCTGACCAAGGCCTTCCCGGCTGCGCTCCGCCGGGTCAGGGAGCATCGCCGGCTCGGTCACCGGACGGTACTGATCACCGGGGCGCTGAACATCGTCGTCGATCCCCTTGGACCGCTGTTCGACGACGTGATCTGCTCCGAGATGTCGCAGCGGGACGGGCGCTACACCGGTGAGCTGCTGTCGGTCCCACCGACCGGCGAGGTCCGGGCCCAGGCCCTCCGTGACTTCGCAGACGCCAACGGGTTCGATCTCGCAGAGTCGGTGGCCTACGCCGACTCATCGTCGGACCTGCCGCTGCTCGATGCGGTCGGCTTTCCCGTCGCGGTGAACCCCGAGACCCGGCTGGCCTCGATGGCGGCCAAGCGGGGCTGGCTGATCGAGTATTGGGCCAAGTCCGGTGGTGGCACGGACAAGCTGCTGCCGCTCGGCCCCCTCCCTCATCTCAAACGGAGCCGGCGGTGATGTCCGACCCGAACCCCCCGATCCCTCCAACCCCCGAGAAGAACCAGCTGTGAAGAAGAAACCAAGAAACAACCCCCGGCCCGGCTTCGTCCTCGAGGTCGACCGGCAGACGCCCGAGATCCTGTTTCATCACGGCGAGGGGTTCCGGTTGGAGAAGCTCCCGGTCGGTCGCAGCCGTGTGGTCTATCCCGGCGAGCCGCTTCGGGGCATCGAGGATCCGGACGGGGCCATCCGTGACGCCCTGCTGAACCCGATCGACGACGATCCGCTCCCGTCGCTGCTGACGCCGGGCATGAAGCTGACGATCGCATTCGACG
>JBCCFN010000016.1:0-30258 GCA_039029715.1 Actinomycetota bacterium
GTCTCTATTTCCGGCAGCTGCTTGCGGGCCGGGACTTCGCCACCGACGACATGGTCGCCAGTCAGATGGTGAACTTCGCCTACATGATCGGGGATCGGGCCACCGGTGAGGCGCTGATCGTCGACCCGGCCTACGACGTGCCGGGTCTGTTGTCGATCCTGGAGGCGGACGGGATGACCCTGACCGGTGTGCTCGGCACCCACTATCACGCCGACCACATCGGCGGCTCCATGATGGGGTTCCAGGTCGCCGGTATCGCCGAGCTGCTCGAACATGCCGATGTGCCGATCCACCTCCAGGCCCCGGAGCTGGAGTTCGTGACCAAGACGACCGGCCTCGGCCCGGAGCAGCTGGTGGCCCACGGCTCGGGGGACTCGGTCATGGTCGGGGAGATCGAGATCGAGCTGATCCACACCCCGGGTCACACCCCAGGGAGCCAGTGCTTCCTGGTCGAGAACCATCTGGTGGCCGGCGACACGCTCTTCCTGGACGGCTGCGGCCGGACCGACCTGCCCGGCGGTGATGCCGAGGAGCTGTACCACTCGCTAAACACCAGGCTGGCCAAGGTGCCGGACGACGCCATCCTGTTCCCTGGCCACCTCTACTCGCCGGAGCCGTCCCGGTCGATGGGTGACACCCGGAACATGAACGTGGTCTACCGGCCGAAGTCGGTGGAGCAGTGGATGATGATGTTCGGTCAGTAACCCCGATCCGCTCAACCGTCAGCCGGCCCGGCCGAAAGGGTCTGGTGGTGAAGACGCGACGCGAGACCCGAGCCCAGTCCGCAGATGCCGTGCAGGCACTGGAAGCCGAGGTGGCCCGCCTCGGTGCCGAACTGGATGCCGTCCGGGCCGAGCTGGCCGAGGAGCAGGACTACAGCGCCTCGCTCCGGCGGCTGGTCGACCGGGCCAAGCGCCGGTTGGCCGAGGCGGAGTCCGGCGACCTGACCGAGGGGGTGGACCTGACGTTTGGTCGCCAGGTCACGCCGGCGGTCGAGGTCGAGCCGACGCAGGGTCGCGGCCGTCGCAGCCTGCGGGGCCGCAAGGGCAAGGGCCGTCGCAAGGGGGCCGAGCGTGGGTCGGACGGCAACATCTACGTCTTCGACGACCAGGACGCAACCGGGATCGCCTTCGACGAGTTCTTCGCAAACCCCGATCCCGACCTGGACAAGGTCCGCGGCTTCCTCCTGGATTAGCGGCCTGCGGTCGGTTCGACCGGTGGTGGTGACCGCCGATTCGGGGCCGAATCGTGCGACACTGAGGCGGTGCGCCGCCAACGACCACGCCTCCGAGCAACGGCCAGCCTCGGCGCGGCCATGGTGGTTGCGGCGATCCTGACGCTTCTCCCGTTCGGCCCGGCCGCGGCCGAGGCGCCATCGACCGTGGCCCAGGGGGTGGAGGACGACGGGGTCTACATCGGCTTCCAGCGCCGGGACATCGATGAGGAGGCACTGGTCGCCGCGGTCGAGGACGCCCGGTTCGACGGGCTCCGGTTGGTGGCGGTCGCACCTCGGGACCCTCAGCCGAGCGCCAAGGCGTTCGCCAGGCGGGTCCAGGAGGAGACCGATGCGGACGCCGCCCTGATCTTCGCCCCGGACGGCCGGCTCGAGACCTACGTGATCGACGACCTGGCCTCGGCCCGGATCCGGGCCACCGAGGCGGCCCGGGCGTTCTCCGACCCGGCCAGGGCCGTCGAGGCGTTCGCAACCGAGCTGACCTCGACCAGGGAGCCGGAGACGCCGGAGATCGTCCGCCAGCTCATGAACGCCCTGGTGCTGATGGCGCTGGTGATCGGCGTGGTGGTCGCCATCGAGCAGATCGTGCTCCGCTTCCGCCGCAGCCGGCAGGCTCGGTCACGGTCGGATCGGGATCTCCCGGTCGGCTGAGCCCTCTGACCCGTCGGTTCGGTCGCGAATCCTGGCAGACTTGTCCGCCATGGCAGAGGTGAATACGGACGAGGAAGAACGCAGGGCGGCGGTTGCGAACCCTCAATCCCGGGGTGTGGCGCTCGCCGATGAGTCCCCGGACGAGCTCCCGGCGCTGCTCGCCATTGCGGTCGGCGTGGCCATCCTGGCCATCGGGATCGTCTGGCCGTCGATCCAGAATGACGACGGCGGGGCCATTGTCACCGAGGTGGCCGAGGTCGAAGACGCTGCCCCGGTCGAGGAGGAGGAAGAGCCCGGCGAGGCCCCGGCCGAGCCGACCGAGGACGTCGAGGCTGCGCTGCCGGACCTGCCGGCCATCGAAGCGGGCCTTCCCGCCGCCGGGCTGGCGCTGGCCGCTGACGGCAACACCGTGGTGGTGACCGGCACCGTCCCAGACGATGACACCCGCAACGCGGTCATCGCCTTCGTCGAGGGCCAGCCGAACGTGGATGCGGTGGACGCCACCGGCCTGGTGGTCGAGGCGCCGGTCGCGGCCGAGGTCGCGGTCACCGCGGCCCAGGTCTCGATCGTGCTCGAGGGCATCGTCCCGGACGAGGCGACCCGCAACGCCATCTACGATCGAGCGGTCTCGGTCTATTCCGAGGCCCAGGTCGATGATCAGCTCGTCGTCGACGCAGCGGCCGCACCGCCGGCCACTGTCACCATCGGGGGATCGATGACCGACCCGGTCCTCTTCCAGCAGGTGCTGACCGCCTTCGACGGCCTGGACGGCGTCGAAGTGTCCGCGGACTCCACCATCGTGCTTGAGGAGTCCGACGAGGTCGAGGCGTCGCTCAACAGCCTTGAGCCCATCCAGTTCGCCTCCGGCAGCGCCCTGGTCGAGCCGGCGTCTGAGCCGATCCTGGACCAGGCGGCCGCCTTCCTGACCGAGAACCCGGACCTGGTGATCGAGATCGGCGGCCATACCGACTCGGTCGGGGACGCCGCCGGCAACGAGTCGCTCAGCCAGGCCCGGGCCGAGGCGGTCAAGGCCGCCCTGGAGGCTCGGGGCGTGACCAACCAGCTGTCTGCGGTCGGGTTCGGCGAGCGGCGACTGAAGGTGAACCCGGACGAGACGCCGGAGGACCAGCGGATGAACCGGCGGATCGAGTTCCGGATCATCTCCTAGGAGCTGCCCGGCGGCTGGAGCGTTCGGCCTTCGGCCGCCCCGGCCGCGGTCAACCGCCCGGGGCCGGGTCGACGTGCTCGGCAATCCAGGCGTGCATGGCGATACCGGCCGCCACCCCGGCATTGATCGACCGGGTCGAACCGAACTGGGGAATCGATCGACACTCGGCCAGCTGTGGTCGCATCCGGTCTGACAAGCCCGGGCCCTCCTGGCCGAACACCAGCACGCAGCGTTCGGGCAGCGGCGCATGACCGAGCGGCACCGAGCCGGGAAGATTGTCGATCCCGATCAGGGGCAGTCCGGCGGCCTCAGCCCAAGCAGCCAAGTCCTCCGGCTCCGGGTGGTGACGGACGTGCTGGTAGCGGTCGGTCACCATCGCCCCCCGTCGGTTCCAGCGGCGACGACCGACGATGTGGATCTCGGCCGCCAGGAACGCGTTGGCGGTCCGGACCACCGTGCCGATGTTGAGATCGTGCTGCCAGTTCTCGATGGCGATGTGGAACGGGTGACGGCGGGGATCGAGGTCGGCGACGATCGCCTCCACGGTCCAGTAGCGGTACCGGTCGACGACGTTGCGGCGGTCACCATCGGCCAGCAGCGCCGGGTCGAGCCGGGGGTCGTCCGGCCACGGCTCGGGATGGGGCCCGACCCCGATCTCCTCCGGCCCGGACCCTGCCGTTCCGCCCACGCTGCGCTCAGCCCTCGGCGGTGAAGTCGGCGACGGTCGCCCCGGTCAGCTCGACCAGCCGCTCGGGGTCGATCGGGAACACGTGCCGAGGGGTCCCGGCTGCGGCCCAGAGCTCATCGAGGGTCAGCAGGTGGGGGTCGATCCAGGTCCGCAGCTCCCGGCGGTGACCGAACGGGGGGACGCCGCCGATGGCGTAGCCGGTGGCGTCCCGAACGTCCCGAGGGTCCGCCCGGCCACAGCGCTCGGCTTCGGCGATGGCGGCCAGCCGGTCCGGGTCGACCCGGTGGGAGCCGGCGGTCAGGGCCAGGACCAGCTCTGGTCGGTCCTC
Source organism: Actinomycetota bacterium (assembly GCA_039029715.1). Lineage (GTDB taxonomy): Bacteria > Actinomycetota > Acidimicrobiia > Acidimicrobiales > SZUA-35 > JAHELU01. The sequence goes on from JBCCFN010000016.1 coordinate 4,070, forward strand.
TTCGGGCTCGTTCTCGGCCGGCGGGATGGCGAAAATCATCGATTTGACGATCTGATCGACGGTGGCGCCGACGGCGTTTGCTGCGTCCTGTGCGGTCCGGGCCCCATCCTCCGGGTACTCGTGGATCTGCAGCTCCAGGCCGCGGGCCTGGGCCCACTCGGCCACCCGGGCAGCGGAAGGGTGCAGGTCATCGGTCTGGGGCTCGGGCGACATGCGGCCGATGGTACCCGTGGCCGAGGTGCGGTCCTGGCGGCCCAACGGTGGGTCGTTCGGCCTTGATCGCTCGACCCGGGTGCCGATGGGACCCTCATGGAGCGGCTCCGTCCTTTCGATCTCACGCGACTCCTCGGCATCGTCGGGCTGTTCGGCCTTGTCTGGTGGTCGATCGGGTTCCATCAGGATGCGGTCGACGCCATGACGGACGATGCGAGCGGTGCGGAGGCGTTGGGGAGCGAGCCGGTCGACGACGACGTGATCCCGGACGAGGAGCCGCCGCGCTACCTGGCGTTCTCGATCGGCATCCCGTCCGGGGCCTACCGGATCGCCGATCTGCCGGACAGCGAGGACACCGACTACACCCTCCGCGAGCCGAACGAGCAGGATCTGAACGATCGGGGGAGCCTCGCCCCCGGTCGATACGGCACCTCGTTCGGGGTCGAGGGGTGCAGCTTCGAGCTCCGGCGGGTCATGCGGACCAGGGTCGAAGAGGTCATCGGTCGGGACCATCTGGCGGAGGGGCGGCTGCTGGTCGACATCAACGGGATCGAGCCGGACCGGTTCGTCTCCTCCCCCGAGTGTGGTGACTGGGTCCCGTGGTCTCCGGTGGCCGAACCGCTCCAGGAGGCGGGGAACGGCGACTATTGGATCGGTGATCTCGCCCACGGCACCTGGACCGTTCCCGAGGGTTGCATCTGGGAGGAAGTGGTCGGGTTCCGGGGGGCAAACCTGTGGGACGTGAAGGACTCGGCCTGGGGTCCGACCGAGCTGGTCATCGACGACGAGACGCTCGGCATCCGGCTCCGCAACTGCCATCTGCCGATGACCTTGGACGACCCGTCGTAGCGGCCAACCTCGAGCCAGCCGCCATGACCCGGCGCTCGTGATTCGGCTCGGCCGCTGAGCCCACCGGGCGGCCAGGTGTGGCGGCAACTACCGTGGCCTGGTGACCGAAGCAGAGCCTGGGCGTCGCCCGAACATCGTGTTCATCGTCGCCGACCAGCTCCGGGCCGATGCGGTCGGAGCGTTCGGGAGCCCGGTGGCGTCGACACCCAACCTGGACGCCCTGGCAGGGCAGGGGACCCGGTTCACCAATGCCTTCGTCCAGCACACGGTCTGCTCGCCAAGTCGGGTCTCGTTCCTGACCGGCTGGTACCCCCATGTCCGGGGCCACCGGAGCCTCACCCACCTGCTACGGCCCGAAGACCCGAACCTGTTGCGGAGCTGCCGGGAGGCCGGCTACCACGTCACCCACGTCGGCCGACGGGGGGACACCTTCGCCCCCGGGGCGACCGAGGCCAGCTGCGACGAGTACGGCTGGGTCGATCCGCCGACCGTCAGCCCCCATGGCCTGATGGCTGACCTCGATCGCGACGATCCGATGGTCCGCGCCTTCCACCTCGGTCGGCTGGACGCACCGCTCGACGACTTCGACGAGGCCTGCGTCCGAACCGCCGAGCGTTGGCTGTCTGATCGGGCCCTGGATCGTGCCAGCGACCAGCCCTGGTTCCTGTACGTCCCGCTGCTGTTTCCCCACTGCCCGTTCGCCGTCGACGATCCCTGGTTCTCGCTCCACGACCGGTCGGCGATGCCGGTTCGGCGGCCACCGGTGACCACCGGGCATGAGCCGTCGTTCATGGCCCGGCTCCGAGCCGACTACGGAACCGATCGGCTGGCCGATGCCCAGTGGCGAGAGATCGCTGCGGTCTACCACGGGATGGTGTCCCGGTTGGACTGGCACGTCGGCCGGTTGCTGGCCGCCCTCGGCCCGGACCGGCTCGAGGACACCGTGCTGGTGTTCTGCAGCGATCACGGCGAGTACCTCGGAGACTACGGCCTGATCGAGAAGTGGCCGTCCGGGCTCAACGACTGTCTTGCTCGCAACCCGTTGATCCTTGCCGGCCCCGGGATCCCATCCGGCGCAGTCCGCGATCATCTGGTCGAGCTGATCGACCTGGTGCCGACCATCCAGGAGTTGGCCGGGGTGTCGCCCGGACACACTCACTTCGGCCGGAGCCTGCTGCCGATGCTGGCCGACCCGGCGGTCGGCCACCGGGAGCTGGCATTCACCGAGGGCGGTTTTCTCCGATCGGAGGCCGATCTGCTCGAGACGGCCGGCTTTCCCTACGACCGCAAGGCCGGTGCCCAACGGTCCCACCCTGAGACCGTCGGTAAAGCGGTGGCGGTTCGCTCCGCGGAATGGACCTATGTCTGGCGGCTCTACGAACCGCCCGAGCTCTACGATCGGCGAGCCGATCCGGACGAGATCCACAACGTGGCCGGGCAGGCGTCGACTGCTGCGGTCGAGTCCGATCTCCGGGATGCGCTGCTCCGCTGGATGGTCGAGACCGGGGACGTCCTGCCGTGGGCACCCGATCCGAGGTTCCCGAGGATCGACCTGCCGACGCCGGGGTGACGGCGCCGCTCGGCGTGCGCAAGGCAGCCCTGCCGGGCCGTTCTTCCCGATGTTTCGCCTTTGGCGAAACTCGAGTTGCGCCGCTCGGCGGCGTAAACGCAAGTTCGCTTTGCGAACTTGACGCAGCCCTGCTGGGCTGCCGTGCGCGAGGAGGGACTTGAACCCTCACGTCCTTTCGGACACAGGAACCTGAATCCTGCGCGTCTGCCAATTCCGCCACTCGCGCGAGTGACCACGGCATGATAGCGCGCGCGGAGCCAATGTGGGCTTGCTGCGAGTACCGTATATTGCATGGTCCTCCGAAGTCTCGAAGACCGTCTGGAACGGCTGGTCGAAGGGGTCTTCTCGCGTGCGTTCAAGAGTGGGCTACAGCCGGTCGAGGTGGGCCGCCGGCTCGTCCGGGAGATGGAGGCCAGCCGGACCGTAGACGTCGGTGGTCGGGCCCTCGCTCCCAACCGGTTCGTCATCCGGGTGTCGGTCGAGGACTTCCAGCGGTTCGCCCAGGTCCAGGAGTCTCTCCTGGCAGAGCTGACCGCGACCGTCCGGGGCTACGCCACCCAGGAGGGGCTGAGCTTCCTCGGTCGGGTGTCGATCGAGTTCCAGGCCGACCCGTCGCTCCGGGTCGGGGTGTTCCGGCTCCACCCGTCCTATGACGAGCGCATCGCCGGCACCGAGGTCGATGGCTGGCTGGAAGGTCCGAACGGGGCGCACTACAAACTGAAGAACGGCGTGATGACCATCGGTCGGCTGTCCAGCTCGGACATCGTGATCGATGACCAGAACGTGTCTCGGCAACACGCCGAGCTCCACCCGGTCGGGGACTCGTACCAGTTGATCGATCTCGGCTCGACCAACGGGTGCAAGGTCAACGGCAAGCGGATCGACAGGCAGATGTTGGAGGATGGGGATGAGATCACGCTCGGGCCGATTCGGCTCCGGTTCCGTCGCCCCTGACCCCTCGTCCCCGCCCCTCTACACCGACCCCGCTGGGCGTCGCTAGTCTCTGGTTCCGTGTCCGACGCGCTGCTGACCCTCTTGAGGTGGTGCCTCCTGGCTTTGGTGTACCTGTTCTTCTTTCGGGTGCTGCAGGCGACGTGGTTCGGATCAACCACTAATGTGGCGGTCAGGAAGGTCGGCAACGGGACGACGAGAAATCGCCGCAACAAGCACGTTCCCGCGCCGACAGCGCTTAGCCTTGTGGTTCTTGAGCCGCCCACCTACGCCGGTAGGTACTTCGAAGTGATGGGGGAAATGACGATAGGACGGGCCGCGGGCTGCCAGATCTCGCTGGATGACACCTACATCTCGCAGCTCCACGCCCGCGTCTCGCCGGCCGATGCCGGCGTCGTCATCGAAGATCTGGGCTCGACCAATGGCACGTACCTCAACCGGCAGCGGGTCACCACCCCGGTGCTCGGTGCGTCCGGAGATCAGCTGCAGCTCGGTGGGATCGTGATGGAGCTTCGATGAGGCTGCTCGGCGCCACTGCTTCCCACGTCGGCAACGTCCGCGAGGCGAATCAGGACCGGGTCTTCTTCGGCGGCATGGTGGCCGCCCTGGCCGACGGCATGGGGGGCCATCAGGGGGGCGAGCGGGCGGCCGAGCTGGCCATTGCGGAGTTCGAGATCGCCGGCCAGGACCTGTCAGAGGGTGAGCTGGTCGAGGTCATCATGGCCGCCAACCGTCAGGTCCACGGACATGCCGCAGACAACGGGCTGCCGGGCATGGGCACCACCCTGGTTGCCCTCAGCCTCCACGATGACGCAACGATCACGGTGGCCAACGTCGGTGACAGCCGGGCCTACTGGCTCCGGGGCGACTACATGGGACAGGTCACCGAGGACCATTCGTTCGTCGAAGACCTGGTCCGCCAGGGTCGGCTCCGGCCCGAGGACGCCGCAGACCATCCTCAGCGGAACATCCTGACCCGGGCGGTCGGGATCGGGGCCGAGGTCGAGGTGGACCGGTTCCCGATCCCCGAACCGATGGTCGGAGACCGCTTCCTGCTGTGCAGCGACGGGCTGTTCAACGAGTTGCCGGAGGAGGAGATCCTGGAGATCCTGCTCGAGGCCGGTGCGCCCGCCCCGACGTCCAGCGCCCTGATCAATGCGGCACTGCAGACCCCGTGCCGGGACAACGTGACCGTCGCCGTCGTCGACGTGGTCGACGACGATCACCCGGCACTGCAGGATCAGGACAGCCGGCTCCGCAACACCAAGCCCATCACCGCACCGGTGCCGGTCGTGTCCAAGTCGAAGCTGCATGACCCGGTGCCGCCGTCCGCCATCCCGGAGGAGGCCGAACCGGCCGCCGGCCAGGCGGTCGCCCAGGTCGGCACCCTGGTCCTGGAAGGGGACCAGCGTGACTCGACCTCCGGCTCGGACCCGGAGCTACTGGTAGACACCACCGAGCTCGAGGTGATCCGGACCAACGAACTGACCGAGCTGGACTCGCCGCTGTCGGTCCGCCCCCGGTCCCGGCTGCTGAGCGTCCTCGCCGCCGTGCTGATCGTCGGCGGCCTGGCCGGGGCGTTCTATTTCGCCCGGTCCTTCGCCCGATCCGGCTACCACGTGGCCCAGGAGCCGGGCCACCTGGTCGTGTTCCAGGGCCGGGAGGGTGGCTTCTTGACCTTCGACCCGGTTCGCCTGGCAGACACCGCGGTCGAGATCGAGCCGCTGACTCCGGAGCAGGAGCTGCTGCTGACAGACGTCTCCACCCTGGAGGAGGCGAACGAGGTGATCGCCGGCATCAAGGACCTGCAGGTGGAGGAGGCGGCCCAGCAGACCGCCGACGCCAGCGCCGGGTCTGACCAGCCGTCCGATTCGTCGCAATCGACGCAGGCGGACGACACGGGGGCGGAACCGTCGACCCTCGAGATCGACGAGGGGTCGACGGAGGAAGACACCTCCACGGACGAGAACTGATCCCCCATGAAGGCGAGGACGGTTGAGCTCGGCCTGCTGATCCTGGCAACGATCATCACCTGCGTCGGCTACGTGATGGTCGTCTTGGCCGAGCGGGGCGATGTGGTCAGCGACCTGGACCTCCGGGGCGACGTCGCCGGCTTCCTGGTGATCGTGCTTGTCCTGCTGCTCGCGGCCCACGTCATCGTCCGGTTGCTCGCCCCGCTGGCCGACGGCTTGTTGTTGCCGATGGCGGCCCTGTTGAACGGGCTCGGCTATGTGATGATCTCCCGGCTCGACCAGGGGCTGGCCGCCAGCCAGTCGGCGTGGACGTTCATCGGCCTCGGCGCGTTCAGCGGCACCCTGCTGGTGCTCCAGGACCCGAAGCGGCTCGAGCCCTACCGCTACACCCTGGCCCTGGTCGGGGTCGGGCTGTTGCTGCTACCGCTGGTCCCCGGGCTCGGGGTCGAGATCAACGGGGCCCGGATCTGGCTCCGGGTCGGCCCGTTCTCCATCCAGCCCGGGGAGTTCGCCAAGATCGTGTTGGCCGGGTTCCTTGCCGGCTATCTGGTCGACAAGCGGGAGCTGTTGACCATGTCGACCCGCCGCCTCGGCCCGATCAACATGCCGGATGCCCGCCACTTCGGCCCGCTGCTCGCCGCCTGGGGCGTGGCCCTGATGGTGATGATCGCCCAGCGGGATCTCGGCTCGTCGCTGCTGTTCTTCACCCTGTTCGTCGTCATGTTCTACGTGGCGACGTCGCGGACCGCCTACGTCTTCACCGGTCTGGTCATGTTCTCGGTCGGGGCCGTGGTCTCGTGGCGGCTGTTCTCCCACGTGCAGCGCCGGGTCGACATCTGGATCGACCCCTACGCCGACGCCAAGGGGGCCGGGTTCCAGATCGCAGAGGCCTCATTCGCCCTGGCCGACGGGGGACTGACCGGAACCGGCTTGGGCCAGGGCACGCCTCGCAAGATCCCGTTCGCCTCGACCGACATGATCTTCGCTGCCTTCGGTGAGGAGCTCGGGCTCCTCGGGGCGACCGCCATCCTGGTCACGTTCCTGTTCTTCGTCGGCGCCGGGTTTCGGGTGGCGACCAATGCCCGCTCCCCGTTCGAGACGCTGCTGGCGGCCGGGCTGACCGCCCTGCTCGGGTTCCAGGCGTTCATCATCATCGGTGGGATCCTCCGGGTCCTGCCCCTGACCGGGGTGACCCTGCCGTTCGTGTCCTACGGCGGCTCCTCGCTGATCTCCAACTACATCATCCTGGCCATCCTGGTCCGCATCTCCCACAACTCGGTGGCCCAGGCGGCCGAGGAACTGGAGGACATCACAAACGACGAACCGGGCCGGATCGGGGTGGGGGCCAAGACTCGGTCCAGATGGAAGGCGGTGTCGGCCTCGTGAGTCGGCCGATCCGCCACGTCGTCGTGGTCCTGCTCGGCTGTTTCACCCTGCTGTTCGTCCAGCTCAACCGGGTCCAGGTGTTCCAGGCCGAGGCGCTCGATGCCAACCCGGCCAACACCCGGACGATCCAGCGGGACTTCGACCGGCCCCGGGGTCAGATCCTGACCAGGGACGGAGTGGTGGTTGCCGAGTCCATCCCCGACCCCGGCGGTCCGTTCTCCGAGCGCCGGACCTACCCCCAGGGTGAGCTGTACGCCCACGTGGCCGGCTACACGTCGTTCACCTTCGGGGCCGAGGGGGTGGAGCGGGTCTACAACGATGCCCTGATCGGGCGGACCGCGGCCCAGGAGCTGTCCGGCCTCACCGACCTGCTCGGCGGGTCGAACCCGATCGGCGATGTTCGTCTGACCCTGCGGGACGATCTCCAGCGGGTGGCAAGGGCCGAGCTCGGGGAGCGTCAGGGGTCGGTGGTGGCCCTCGACCCGGCGACCGGCGAGATCTATGCCATGTGGTCCTGGCCGTCGTTCGACCCGAACCTGATCGCCCAGAACGATGCCGAGGCTCGGACCGCACTGTTGGAGGCCGATGGCAACCCGCTCCGCCCCGCCGCCTATCGGGACATCTTCTTCCCCGGTTCGACGTTCAAGGTCATCACCGCCGCGGCGGCGCTCGGGAACGGGGTGGTGACCCCGACCGAACCGGAGTTCGAGCCGGAGACCAGCTACCTCCCGCCGTTGACCGAGCGCCCGATCTCCAACTTCGGTGGCAGCACCTGCGGTGGCAACGTGGTTGAGATGCTTGTCGTGTCGTGCAACAGCGGCTTCGCCAGGATCGGGGCCGAGTTGCTCGGACCGGAACGGCTGATCGACAGCGCCGAGCGGTTCGGGTTCAACCAGGTCCCGCCGATCGATCTGCCGGCGGCCGAGGCCAGCGAGTTCCCGACCGACTTCGGCGCCGCCGTCGACAACCCGGACGGTCTCCCGGCCGGCCTGTTCGAGAACACCCCGGCGTTGGCCCAGTCGGCGATCGGCCAGAACGACGTGTCCGCAACCCCGCTCCAGATGGCGCTGGTGGCGGCGGCCGTCGCCAACGGCGGGTCGGCTCCGATTCCCCACGTCCTGCTGGCGGTCGAGGACAACGAAACCGGTGCACAGACCGACGACTTCGACACGGGGACCTGGGTCGAGGCGATGTCCGAGGACACGGCGGCCCAGCTGACCGAGGCGATGATCCAGGTCACCGAGCGGGGCTCCGGTCAGGGCACGGCGGTGTCCGGCGTCGTGATCGGGTCCAAGACCGGCACGGCCCAGCTGGGGACCGACCCGCCGGCCTCCCACGCCTGGATCGTGGCCTTCGGTGGTCGGGCCAACGAGCGGGCCGAGCTTGCGGTCGCCGTGCTGGTGGAGGGTCAGCCGGGCGCAAGCGAGCAGACCGGTGGCGCCGTCGCTGCCCCGATCGCCCGGGCCCTCTTCGCCGAGTTTTTCAACTAAATCGGCTCCGCCGCCGATTGGACCGGCGCGTTCAGTACCATTGTCGGCACTGTGACGACTTCGGCTGCGCGTCATGTCCTGAACGGACGGTACGAGCTGCATCGGCGAATCGCCCGAGGCGGCATGGCTGACGTGTTCCTGGCCAAGGATCAGCTGCTCGACCGCCCGGTTGCGGTCAAGGTGCTGTTCCCCCAGTTCGCGGCCGAGCCGACGTTCGTCGCCCGGTTCCGGCGGGAGGCCCAGGCGGCCGCAAACCTCAACCACCCGAGCATCGTTGCGGTCTACGACTGGGGCGAGCACGAGGACACCTACTTCATCGTCATGGAGTACGTGGAGGGCCAGACGCTTGCCGAGCTGATCGCCGGTGAGGGGCATCTGACCGCAGACCGGGCCGCCGCCATCGGGATCGACGTGGCTGCCGCGCTCGGCTTCGCCCATCGAAACGGCACCGTCCACCGTGACGTCAAGCCGGGCAACATCATGATCAACCAGAGCGGCCAGGTGAAGGTGGCCGACTTCGGGATCGCCAGGGCGTTCGGCGGGGAGGACGACGAGCTGACCCAGACCGGGTCGGTGATGGGGACCGCCAGCTACTTCTCGCCGGAGCAGGCCCAGGGCAAGCCGGTCGACCCCCGCAGTGACCTGTACTCGCTCGGGGTGGTCCTGTTCGAGATGCTGGTCGGGGAGCCGCCGTTCATCGGTAACTCACCGGTCGCCATCGCCTACAAGCACGTCCAGGAGACGCCGCCTCGGGTCACCACCCGCAACCCGAACGTCCCTGAGCCGATGGCCGGCCTGATCGAACGGCTGCTCCGCAAGGATCCCCGGGAGCGTTACCCGGCGGCCGAGGAGGTCCGGGCCGAGCTGACCCGGTTCCGCCAGGGTCAGCCGCTGGTCGGTGTCGGCGCTGCCGGCACCGTGCCGCCGAACGCCAACGGCGCCGGGCAGCCACCGGCCACCGTGACGGCGCCGCCGGCCACCGACGCCACCATGGCCATGCCGGTCGGCCCCGCCACCGCGGCCATGCCGACCCGTGGGCAGGACACCGGTACGTCGCGGGCCGTGATCGACACCTCCCGGGCCGTACCGGCCTCGGCTGCGGTTCGCCAGGAGGAACCGGTCGAGGAGTACTACGAACCGGCAAGCCGGACCGGCGTGTTCGCCGTCATGCTGGCCATCCTGCTCGCCGCCCTCGTCGGGCTGATCCTCTACATCTCCCAGACGCTCGAGAACTCCTCGGACGAGGAGGAGGTCGTCGCAGCCGACCTGATCGCCGTCCCGGACGTGATCGGCTCCTCGGCCATCGATGCCCGCGTCGACCTCGGCATCCTCGGCTTCGAGGTGGTCGAAGAGCTGCAGGAACGAGAGGGCGTCGAACCCAACGAGGTGTTCGATCAGAACCCGGCCCCCGGTGAGGAGGTCGAGGCGGAGTCAACGGTCACGATCTTCGTTTCCAAGGCGGCCGAGACCGAGACCGTCCCCCGCCTGGAGGGTCTGTCGCTCGAAGAGGCGGAGGCCCGGCTGACCCAGCTCGGCCTGCGGAACGATCGGGAGTTCGAGTTCTCGGACACCGTGCCAGAGGACCAGGTCATCCGGACCGAGCCGGGGGAGAACGCCGAGGTCAACGTCGGCGATGTCGTGCTGCTGATCATCTCGAGCGGCCCGGACCAGGTGGAGATCCCCGATCTCCGCAACCTGACCCAGCCCCAGGCGGTCGAGGCACTGGAGACCGCCGGGTTCCAGTTCCCGCCGACGTTCGTCCGGGAGCCATCGGTCGACGTTGCGGCGGATCTGGTGACCCGGAGCGAACCGCCGGCCGGTCAGCGGGAGGCGGTGGACAGCACCATCGAGGTCTACGTGTCCCAGGGGCCGGTCAACGTGCCGATTCCGGATCTGACCAACCTCTCCCGGGAGGCGGCCGAGGAGCAGTTGTCCGCAGACCAGGTCCGCCTCATCCCGATCTTCACCGAGGTCCAACTCCAGGCCGGCGATGCCCGGATCGGCCTGGTGCTCGGAACCAACCCGCCGGCCGGATCCCAGATCCTCCAGGGCAGCGAGGTGCAGGTCCTGATCGGGGTCGAAGCGCCAGAGGTCACCCCGCCCGAGAACCCGGACCAGCCGGACGACCAGAACCCCGGAGACGGCGGCGACGGTGGTGACGGCGGCGGTGAAGACGGCGGCGGCGGAGACGGCTAGCCGGTCACCGGTCAGGCGGCGTTGGCCGGCTCGGCCGAGGCCAACCAGTTGGTGAGGAGCTGCTTGCCCCCGACGGTCAACACCGACTCGGGGTGGAACTGGACTCCCTCCACGTCGAGCTCCCGGTGCCGGAGACCCATGATCAGCCCCCGGTCGGTCTCGGCCGTGATCTCCAGATGCTCCGGCAGATCGTCCCGGTCGACGATCAGCGAGTGGTAGCGGGTCGCCTCGAGCGGGCTCGGTAGCCCGCTGAACACCCCGCGGTCGGTGTGGCGGACCAGCGAGGTCTTGCCGTGCATGAGCTCGGGAGCCCGGATCACGGTCCCGCCGTAGACCTCACCGATGCACTGGTGGCCGAGGCAGACCCCGAGCACCGGTCGGCGCCCGGCGAAGTGGCGGATCACGTTGTTCGAGATCCCGGCGTCGGTCGGGGTGCCCGGCCCGGGGGAGATCAGGACCGCATCGGGGTCCAGCTGATCCAGTTCGGCCGGCGTGGCCGCATCATTCCGGATGACGATCGGCTCGCAGCCGAGCTCACCCAGGTACTGGACCAGGATGTAGACGAACGAGTCGAAGTTGTCGATGACGAGGACGCGTCGGCTCACCACCCCGATGGTAGGACCCTGCCCCGCCGATCGCTTCCCATTTCGAGCCGCCAGAACGGCGCGTAGTATGGCGGGGTGGTTCGACAAGACAAGTCAAAGCCCGGCCGCGTGACCCCCAAGGGCACCGCTCCGGCGGAAAGCACCGACGAAGGGGTCGGCCCCAGCGGGGTCGGCCGGACCCCGGTCAACATCGATGGTCCGTCGTCGGCCGTCGTCCCGGTGGTGATGTTCGGGTCGTTGGTCCTCGGCACGCTGGTGATCCTGTTCAACTACCTGACCGAGGACATCATCGGCACGCCGAGCAACTGGTACCTCCTCGGCGGGCTGTCGCTCATCCTGTTGGGCATCATTGCCGCCACCCAGTACCGCTGAGGCCGTTCCCGGCGGCACACCTCGGGGCGTTCGGGCGCTCCCACGCTTGTCCCCATGGTTTCCACAGAAGTTATCCACAGCTTGTTGATGCAACAAGGACCCCGTCTGAACAAGCTCCCCTTGGGAACTGGCCAGGTGTCGTCAGGGTGACACGGGGGTAACACAACACAGGATTACCCACAGGCTGTGTGGAACTGTGGTGCTGCCACCGCGGTGGGTGTCAGCGGCCGTCTTCCCGGGTGGCGATCAGCTCCATGTCGTCGGTGCAGTGCCGCGGCGGCTCCGGGACCTCATCGTTTGCCAAGGTCATGCGCAGCTCTGCGCCACAGTGGTTGCACCGGTAGGTCAGCTTGACCTTGCGCAGCTCGCCGGGTGGCGGCGGCTCCGGCACCGGCCGGGCGAATGCGCCGACGATGGCGAATCCGCCCCGGAGCAGCAGGTACATCAGGCCAACCGCGATCAGCACCCGGAAGATGCTGAAGTCCGCAGCGAGCAGGACCAGTGTCAGGATGATCAGGGCGATCTGGAGCATCCGCTTGCGGCCGTGCTGGATCTCCGCATCCCGACTCTTCGCAGACGAGACGACCGGCGCGTCGTCTGCGTCGATCCGCTCCGGCAGATCGGTTGACGGCTCCCAGTCGCTCACAACAAAAAGGCTAGCTGCGCCCTGTGACGGTGTCGCATCGGACGCCGCAGTCGGTCCGAATCGGCCGGTCCGGTGAGCGTTACCGAGGTCACACCAGGTACGGTTGATGAAGGGTCCGGCACCACGTCGGCCGATGACGCGAAGTGAGGTTGTCCCATGACCGACAAGGCAGCGATCGACGCCATCGTCGACGGCCAGACCATCCCGAAGGAGTTCCTCAAGACCGTGGCCGCCCACGGTGATCTGGTCGCCTTCCGGTGGAAGGACGCAGAGGACGCCTGGCACGAGATGACGTTCTCGGAGTACGCGGACAAGGTGGCACGGGCCGCCGGCGGTCTCGCCGCCCAGGGCCTCGGCCACGGGGACCGGGTCGTGTTGATGATCCGCAACCAGCCCGAGTTCCATGTGCTGGACGCGGCGGCGCTGTTCGTCGGCGCCACCCCGGTGTCGATCTACAACTCCTCCTCCCCGGAGCAGATCGAGTACCTGACGAACGACGCCGGTGCCAAGATGGCCATCGTCGAGGATCGGGGCTTCTATGAGGCGTTCTCCAAGGTCCGGGGGTCCATGCCCGGGCTGGAGAAGCTCGGTCTGATCCACCCAGACGGCGAAGACGACCTCGGCGCAGACTTCCTCTACGACCAGCTGCTGGCCGCCGATCCGGTCGACCTGACCGAGGCGGCCAACATCGTCAAGCCGGAGGATCTGGCCACCCTGATCTACACCTCGGGGACCACCGGGCCGTCCAAGGGCGTGATGCTCGACCACTACAACGTCTGCTGGACCGTCGAGTGTCTCAAGCAGGCGTTCGATCTCGACAACTATGCGGGGAAGCGGATCGTCAGCTACCTGCCGATGGCCCACATCGCCGAGCGGGCGATGAGCCACTACCAGACGCTGTTCCTCGGCTATGAGGTCACCTGCTGCCCCGACCCGACGCAGTTCGCCGCCTACGCCGGCGAGGTCCACCCCAACATCATGTTCGGGGTCCCCCGGGTGTGGGAGAAGATCTACGGCGGTGTCCAGGCCGCCCTGTCTGCCGATCCGGAGAAGGAGAAGGCGGTGGCCGACGGGGTCGCCGCTGCCGGGCCGATCGCCGAGAAGATGACGTGGGGCACCGCCACCGAGGAGGAGATCGCCACCTACCAGTTCCTCGACGAGGTCGCGTTCTCGACCATCCGGGGTCTCGTCGGCCTGGATCAGCTGGACGCCGCCGTCACCGGCGCCGCACCGATCCCGGCCGAGATGCTGGCCTGGTTCCGGACCATCGGTGTCCCGCTGTCCGAGATCTACGGCCTGTCCGAGACCTCCGGCCCGATGACCTGGGCGCCATACAAGGTGAAGCCGGGCTACGTCGGCCACGCCTGCCCGGGGGTCGAGGTCAAGCTCGACGAGGACGGCGAGGTCATGTGTCGGGGCGGCAACGTCTTCCGGGGCTACCTCAACCAGCCGGAGAAGACCGCCGAGGTCCTCGACGACGAGGGGTGGTTCCGCAGCGGTGACATCGGCGAGTTGGACGAGGACGGCTACCTCAAGATCGTCGACCGCAAGAAGGAGCTGATCATCACCGCCGGCGGCAAGAACCTGTCGCCGTCCAACCTGGAGGCGGCCCTCAAGATGATCCCGCTGGTCGGTCAGGCCATCGCCATCGGCGACGCTCGGCCGTTCGTCTCGGCCCTGGTCGTCCTGGACCCGGACGTCGCGCCGCAGTGGGCCGCAAAGGAAGGCATCGAGTACGAGTCGCTCGAGCAGCTGGCCGAGCATCCCCAGGTCGTTGCCCAGATCGAGGGTGCCCTCGGCGAGGTCATGAGCGACTTCAACAACGCCGAGCGGGTCAAGAAGGTCAAGGTGCTCGGTGAGGAGTGGCTGCCGGACACCGATCTGCTGACCCCGACGTCGAAGCTCAAGCGGCGGGGTATCCACACCCGCTACGCCGACGAGATCGACGCACTCTACGCCTGATGGTGACGCCTGCCCGGCGGTCGACAAACCGTGCCGCCGGGCGGGTTTCGCCCCTTGGTGCCCCGTGACAAGATGGTAGCCATGTCTCACGGGGGAACACTTGCGGCAAAGGCCCTGAAAGCAGCGGGGGTCGAGTGCGTCTTCACCCTGTCCGGCGGCCATGTCATGGGCATCTATGACGGGTGCCTTGACGAGGGCATCAAGGTGGTCGACGTCCGCCACGAACAGGCGGCGGTCCACGCCGCAGACGCCTGGGCCCGCCTGAATCCTGGCAAGGTCGGGGTCGCCATCCTGACCGCCGGTCCCGGCGTGACCGACGGGGTCACCGGGGTGGCCAACGCCTGGCGGGCCAACTCGCCGATCCTGGTCTTCGGTGGGCAGGGACCGTTCAACAATCTCCGGCGGGGTTCGCTCCAGGAGATGGACCACGTGTCGGTGATGAAGCCGATCACGAAGTGGGCGGACGCCTGCTACCAGACCGACCGCATCGGGGAGTACATAGAGTCGGCCGTCCGGACCGCGCTCAGCGGTGTGCCGGGTCCGGCGTTCCTCGAGATCCCGATGGACGTCCTCCACGCGCCGGTCGACCTGGAGGCCGTGCCGTTGCCCCGGTTCCGGGACTATCGGGTGCTGTCGGCGGCACCGCCGGTGCTGCTGACCAAGGCCATCCAGATCCTGTCCCGAGCCGACCGACCGATGTTGATGGCCGGCACGGCGCTGAAATGGTCGGAGGGGGCGCTGGCGCTTCGCCAGTTCGCCGAGGCCAGCAAGATCCCGGTCTTCACCAACGGGATGGGCCGGGGGCAGCTGCCGATGGACCACCCTCAGTTCTTCAACCGGTCCCGGAAGCACGCTCTGGCCGAGGCCGACGTGGTGATCCTGGCCGGGACGCCGTTGGACTTCCGGATGAAGTTCGGTCGGTCGATCCCCGAGGACGCCAAGATCATCCAGCTGGATCTGGATGAGACGCTGATCGGCCAGAACCGTTCGGCCGACGTCGGGCTGGTCGGTAACGTCGGGGTCAACCTCGATGCGTTGAACAAGGCCGGTGGGGCGGTGTTGGACTTCTCGTCCTGGTCTGCCGAGTTGCGAGGGATCGAGGACGAAGCCGAGGCGGCCGTCGCGGCGCAGCTGACGTCTGACGAGGTGCCGATCGACCCGATGCGGCTGTGTCGGGAGATCGCGGATTTCGTGGCAACCGACAAGCGGATGATCGTGATCGGTGACGGCGGGGACATCGTGGCCCAGGCGTCCAAGGTCCTGAAGGTCCCGTCCCGGGGCGTGTGGATGGATCCTGGGCCGCTCGGCACGTTGGGGGTGGGCATGCCGTTCGCCCTCGCCGCCCAGCTGGCCCACCCGGAGCAGCGGGTGCTGATCATCTACGGCGACGGTTCGTTCGGACTCAACGGGTTCGAGTTCGACACCGCGGTCCGGTTCGGTCTGCCGATCGTTGGCATCGTCGGTAACGACGCGGCGTGGGGGCAGATGATGCGGCCCCAGGCGATGCTGTACGGCTCGGACCGCCTGGTGGCCACGGAGCTGAGCTACACCCGCTACGACAAGGTGGTCGAGGCCCTCGGCGGCCACGGCGAGCACGTGACAAAGCCGGACGACATCGGCCCGGCCCTGGAGCGAGCCTTCGCCGCCGGCAAGCCGGCCCTGGTCAACGTCGAGATGCGCCAGGACGTCGAAGGGGTCAAGGGCTCCACGTACGTGTAGGGCTCCACGTACGTGTAGCTACGGTTCAGCTCCGCCGAACTGCCCGGCTCCACGTACTTGTAGCCCGGGCGCCTCAGATGGCCTGGTAGCGGCCGGGTTCGACCTCGGCTGCTTCGCCCCGCTCGAACATCCGGGCGAGATGGAGCTCGGCGGTCCGCCGCTCGACCGAGTCGGCGAACACGTGCTCGACGTGGGGTCGGTACACGAACCGGTTTGCCACCATCTCCTCGACGGTGCGGGGCTCGGCCAGGAAGGCCAGCATGTTGTCATGACGCCGGCCGATCACGGCATGGAAGGCGTCGATCATCTCCAGGAACTGCTCGCGGCCCTCGATGATGCCCTTGTGGTGGAATGTCACGTACCAGTCGGCCTCGATCTCCCGGGCCCGGGTCAGGCTGGCGTCGAACTGGTCCAGGTCGGACCAGGCGTCGCCGTAGTAGGGGCCGAAGCCGGTCAGATCGATGTCTGAGAGGAAGAAGACGTTGTCGATCACCAAGCCCGAGTGGCCTCTGGTGTGCCCCGGTAGGTGGAGGACCTCGATCCGGACACCCCCACCGAGGTCGAAGACGTCCCCCTCCTCGAAGCCCTCGGCATCGGGGCGATCCTTGTAGGAGAACTCGGCCAGAATCTGGGCCCTGAAGTCGTCCCGGACCTGCCCGTTCAGCCCGTAGACATCCATCAATCCCTCGATCGATCTGGCCGCGGGAAGATCCTCGCTGTGGATGTGGACCCGGGCGTCGCCGAACAGCGAGTTGCCAGGCATGTGGTCCTCGTGGCCATGGGAGTTGATCACCCCGTCGACCGGGACCGGGGCGCCGCCCCGCGCCACCACCGTGACTGACGGATCGATCAGCATAGTCTCCGATGAACCCTCGACCAGGACCGAATTGCCGGACGGGTAGGCCCCGTTCTCGGCGCCTCGCAGCACGCTGACCGAGTCGGTCAGGCGGATCCGATCGTCCCCCCAGTCCACGATCGGGGCGGTCATGGTGTGACGGGTCCGGTTGGCACGGCCCAAACGCTACCCGGTGGGCCCGGCTGCGCCCATTTCGGATTCGGTGGTCTGGTTTTGCGGACGACGTGTCACACTGGTCCGATGCCCGAGTCGAGCGCCGAACTGACCTGGTACGAGCTGCCCGACCTGCGTCGTCCCCTCCTGCTCGTCGCCTTCGAAGGCCTGTTCGACGCTGCGGAGGCGGCGACCTCGGCCCTGCACTGGATCCGGGGCCGGACCGAGTCGAGCTCGGTCGGCATGATCGATCCGGAGACGTTCTTCAACTTCCAGGAGGCCCGGCCGACGGTCCGGATCGACGACACGGGGGAGCGGGTCATCGACTGGCCGACGACCGAGATCTACTCGGTGCTGACCGACGCCCCCCGTGACCTGGTGGTCATGACCGGGGTCGAGCCCCACCTGCGCTGGCCGAGCTTCGCCGATCACGTCCTGGAGGTGGCCCGCCGGAGTGGGTGCGAGATGGTGGTGACCGTTGGCGCGTTCATCGGGATGGTGCCCCACACCCGCCCGTTCTCGGTGACCGGGAGCGCCGTCCACCCGGATCTGGCTCGGCGGCTGAACCTTTCCCGGCCGTCCTATCAGGGGCCGACCGGGGTGGTCGGGGTCATCAACACACGGCTTGAGCGGTCGAACGTGCCGGTCATCTCGCTACGGGTCGAGGTGCCCCACTATGTCCCGGGCCCACCGAACCCGAAGGCGACCCAGGCTCTGCTCCGACGGCTGCAGCAGACCACCGGGGTCGAGACCGGGTACGAGGAGCTAGACGGTGACGTCTCGGAGTGGATGAGCCGGGTCGATCAGGCGGTCTCGGCTGACGACGAGAGCCGGGAGTATGTCGAGCGGCTGGAGCGGCAGGTGGACTCCACCGAGGACCGCCTGCCGAGTGGCGATGACCTGGCGGCCGAGCTCGAGGCATTCCTGCGGGATCAGCAGTCCGCCCCGGAGGAAGAGGACGTGCAGGTCGACGACGACGTCCAGCCAGACGACAACCCCCAGGACTGACCAGCATCTGTTCGATGAGGGCGGTCCTCTTCGACTTCTTCGGAACCCTGGTCGAGTACCAGCCCGACCGCGCCAAGCTTGCATCTCCCCAAACCCATCAGCTCGCTCGATCTCTTGGCTTCGGCGGCGACCACGACAACTTCGTGAGCGCTTGGGACCATGCCTCCAAGGGCCTCGAGCAGAGGTCTGGGGTAACGCTGCGAGAGTTCTCGATGACCGATGCGGCGATCGCGTTCGCAGACGCAGCCGACCTCCACATCACGCCAACCGAAGCAGCAGCACTTGGGCGAGCCTACGTCCAGGAGTGGAGCCGCCAGATCCACCCGATCCCCGGCGTTGCCGACATGATCCAACAGCTGGCGAGCACGCTGGCCGTTGCCGTCGTGTCGAACACCCACGACAGCAACATGGTCCCGAGCATGCTGACCGAGATGAGGGTCAGCGAATACGTCTCGGCCGTCGTGCTCTCGGTCGACCATGGAAAGCTCAAGCCGCACCCATCGATCTACATCGCCGCGCTCGACCTCCTCGGCTGTACCGATCCTGGGCAAGCCGTGTTCGTTGGCGACAGCTACACAGCCGACTATCTCGGACCGATCACCGTCGGCATGGCCGCGTTCCTGATCGACCCCGCCAACGCGCACGACATCCCGGCTTCGGACAGGCTCGCATCCGTGCTCGACATCACGGGCCGAATCCACAACTGGATGGACCGGTAGACACGCCACCGCCTACTTCGTGACGAGGAACAGGTACCGGCTGATCGAGAACAGATACTCGCCGCGCTCGACGGCGGCATCCATCTCGCGACGCCACGCCGCACCGTCGTCAGTGTCCGCCAGGAACCCCAGCAGCCCGGTCGAGTAGTTGTCACCCATCTCCCAGTTCACGATCGGGTGGCAGACCCGCTGCACGATATCGAACCCGTTCGTTGTCAGTGCCCGAGTCAGCCGTGCTGGCACATGGTTCGCGGCGTAGCCGCTGGTCAGCTCGGTGAGAATCCGATCTCGGAGGCTCGCGTCCCGGCAATGCCAGACCACCGAGTCCCACTCGGTGTCCAGGATCACCGCCCTCCCCCCGGGCCGCAAAACGCGCCACAATTCTGCGACCGCTCGATCGAGATCGGGAACGAAGCAGAAGACCTGCGTCGCTGTCGCAGCATCGAAGTCGCCGTCGTCGAACGGGAGTTGCTGCGCATCGCCGGTGACGAAGACGGTGTTCGAATCGCTCGGGTCTGCGCTTGCGACCATGGCCGGAGCGGCGTCGACCCCGACGACTCGCCCACTCGGACCCACCAGAGTCGCAAGGTCATTTGCCAGTTCACCGTTTCCAGACCCGATGTCGAGCACTGCCTGTCCGACCTGTACCGAGAGCAGGTCGCAGACCGCCTGGCGTTGGTCCGCCATGTCGTCTGTGGCTCCGACGCGAGCTTGGCTCATCGCCGTGGCGTCGTCGTAGTACTGCTCAGGCATCGTCGGCGCCTCCCCGGGCTGTGGTGCGGCGGTGGGTCTCGGCGTCGAGGAGCTTTCGGAACTCTGGGCACATGAGCGGGTCCGGTTCGGGGCAGGCAGCCACGTGCAGGAGCGTCTCCCGCAACGCAGACAGGGCGTTGATCGCCTCGTCGATCTCGCTGGCCTTCGCCACCAGGCGAGCGCGATCGATCCCAGGGCGTCGGTCGAGCGGCAGGGTCTGGGCAAGGTCGGCCAGCGAGAACCCAGCGGCCCGACCCAATCCGATCAGTGCCAGTCGGTCGAGAACGTCCGGCGAATACTGACGTCGCAGTCCGCGGCGGCCGACCGGCTCGATCAGCCCGAGCTTCTCGTAGTGGTGGAGCGAGGCGGTGGTGAACCCGGAGCGCTTCACGACCTCGCCGATGTCGAGGCTTCCGGGGCTCATGGCGTGTCCCAGAATCGAGCTGAATGTATTGGAGGCATCACACCACCTTGTTACCTCAGGTTGACATGAGGTCAAGGCTTGCAGCGGCGTGGATCCGGTGATCTTGGCCAGCGCGCGCAGGCACGGGACCGAGCTGGAGGCCAGCTCACCAGCTCGTGCGACCGTGGGTTAGCGGCCTGAGCGATGGCGTCGTTCGGCTTCGGCCTGCAGCTCGGTGTTGAATCCTTGATAGATCTTCATCGTGGAGTTGGCGACGGGTCGTCCGATGAGCCAGGCGGCCCCACCTTTGACTTGGTCGGTGTTGATGAACCGGCTCTGATTCTCATCGATGGGTTCGATGAGGAAGCGGTGGTAGTCGGTCATGCCGAGGAGGAACGGGTCGGACCAGGCGAAGAGCCGCCCGGCGTCGAACTCGGTGAGTTCGTGGTCGAGTTTTCTGGTCATGCCCATGGCTCGGAGGGTGACGGTGATGGTGCCTCCGAGGTGGAAGTCGCCGTCGAAGTGTTGGAGGGAGCTGGACCAGTTGCTCATATTGTCGAAATCGGTGAGGGTGTCCCAGACCTGTCCTACGGGGGCGTCGATCGTCGTCTCGGTGTGAATGGTGTAGTGGCCGCGAGCGACTCGGGTGATGTTGTTGTCCATGGCTGGGGTCACGATCGGCTGGCTCCCGTTGTTGGGGTGATGTTGAATGCATCGGGGTGGCGTTGGCGGTAGGCCAGGAGTCCGCCGAGGATGAGCAGGCAGAGGATGCCGGTGCTGGTGTGGGGCCAGTGGGGTAGGTCGTCCGAGAAGTAGATGTAGCCGTCGATGAAGCTCATCCAGGCGAAGAGGCCGAAGGCCAGGATCATGACTCGCCGGTCGGGATAGATGGCTGCGAAGAGGGCGAGCCCGGCGGTGGCGACGAAGCGCCCGGCGAGGACTTGTCCGAGGTTGTCTCGGGTGTGGTCTGTGGCTTCGAGGGCTGCGTCGAAATCGGTCCAGAAGCTGTAGGCGAGGTACAGCATGACCACGGTGAACAGGACGCTGATGGCTTGGAAGAGGCGTTGAAGGGTCATCGATGCTCCGTTGGTGTAGCGCCGGTTCGATCTACGGCCGAGGAAAGGGGGTGGACTCGGCCCACTCGGGCTCGGGGACGTGGAAGGTGTTGAGGGTCATGGCGACCATGACGTAGAAGCCGGTGAGGTTCGCGAGTTCGGCGACTCCGATCTCGTCGAACGCGGCGATGGCTTCGGCGTAGGTTTGGTCGGAGAGCTCGTGGGTTTCGAGCAGTTCGGTGGCGAGGGTGTGGACGATGCGGTCGTGGTCGTCGTCGAAAGGTGGTGGTGTGCCGTTGTGTATGGAGTCGATGACGGCTTGGGGTACCCCGTGGTCCAGGGCGTAGCGGGAGTGGACGGCCCAGGGGTAGTTGGCCCGGTAGTGGGCGGCCACGGTGAGGATCACGACTTTGACCAGGCGGTAGGGGAAGCTGGTTCGTCGTTCGAACATGAGGCCGAGGCCGGCGGCCCGGCGGTGGAGTTCGGGGTTGAGGATCCATGCGTCGAAGGGGCCGCCGATGTCTCCGTCGGTCCGGAGGTCGCGGCGCTCCATCAGCGCCTCGTAGATCTCGCGTTGGGCCGGGGAGACGTTGTTCCAGTCTTTCGGTGTGAGTCGGGTCATGGTCAGGGGTCCTGGGCTGCTAGTGGATGATCTGGTCGACGAAGCGCCGGTGGGCGATGCGCCATTGTCCGTCGACCAGGCGGTAGCGGTCGGCGTAGCGTCGGCTGAGGAATCCGGTTCGGCGTGGCTCGGCGCTACTTCGGAGGTAGGGGATGAGCATGTAGAGGTCGCCGGTGGCGTTGGTTTCGCTTGTGTGTTCGAAGGCGAAGGTGGTCACGTGGTGATGGGTGAGGGTTCCTTCCTCGGTCGCGTCCTGGACGTGGGCCGCCAGCTGTTCGAGTGAGTCGATCAACTCGCCACCGGCGAGCTCGAACTGCACGTCGTCGGTAACGAGTCGGAGGACGGCTGTGGCGTCTCGTCGGTCGTAGGCGGCGCAGTAGTGGTGTACGAGGCGTTCACACTCTGCTCGTGCGCTGTCAGAGGTCTGCGGCATGTTCTTGTTGGGTCGTGTCGGCGAAGGGGTGCATCGCGAGCTACTCGTTGGCCGGTTTCTCGTGGGGGTGGTACTCGGGTCTCGCTCGGACACGGAGGAGGACTTCGAGGGACCCGGCGACGAGTGAGCGACGCAGATCGGGATCCTGGGTGGCGAGGCGTTCGACTGGCAATGGTGTGGATTCCCACAGCCCAGCGAGGGCGGTGACGAGGGCGATGATGTCGGCGGCCGTGAACCGTCCGCCTTTGCCGAAGTTGCGATGCCGGGATGCGAGCGCGTCGATCTTGGCGGTGTAGCTTTCGGTCTCCAGGGCGCTCGGCTCGGGTCGCTCCAGCCGCCGCCAGGCGTCCAGGCGGAGATGGTCGGGGTTGGCCCGCAGGTAGTCGAACAGGTCGACGGCATAGGCGACGAGGTCGCCGGCATGGAACTCGACGCTCTCCTCCACACGTTCGAACGACGCCTCGATCACGGCGTCGAACAGCCCGTCCTTGTTGCCGTAGTAGGTGTAGATCATCGACTTGTTCGACTGCGACGCCGCCGCGATCCGATCGACCCGAGCGCCGGCGAGCCCGTGTGTGGCGAACTCCGCCGTCGCTGCGTCGAGAATGCGTCGCCGGGTCGCCTCTGCATCGCGAAGCGGCTTCTTCACAAGGTCTCCTCCGGTCGTGCCTCTGGTAGTTACCAACTAGTTGGTTGACAACATAGAGGCGCCTACGTAGGTTGTAAAGCGATCGCTGACATCAAGGAGTAGAAGGTTGAAGGTCTCTACCGCGCGCCGAATCCTGGGGGTGTTCCAGCGCCTCCCCGTCGGGTTCTACATCTGGACCCTCGATCAGCAGATCACGATGAGGCCCTCTCGCAAGATCCAGAAGACGCACTCGTTCTCGGCTGAAACCTTGGCCGGGGTCGAGGTCGGCTGGCTCAATCGGGACAACGCCAAGCGGGGAGTGATCGTGCACATCCATGGCGGTGGCTACACCTCGGGGCCATTCGCCGCCATGTGGGACTGGCTGGCCGACCAGTGCATGCGCACCGGACTGGCGGGCATCATGATCGACTACCGCCTGGCCGGCGAAGCGTCATACCCGGCCGCCCCCGACGACTGCGAAACCGTGCTCCGCCAGCTCGCCGCCGATGGCGTGATCGGCGGCGACGTGCCGTTCGTCCTGATGGGCGACAGCGCCGGCGGAGGGTTGACGCTCGTCACTTGCCGACGCCTCATCGACGGGGGCGGACCCGCACCGGCGTGCTTGGTGTTGGCGTCGCCGTTCGTGGACATGCGCCTCGAGCATCCCGACATCGCGGCCCTCGACCCCAGAGACCCCTCGATCAGCGTCGAGATGCTGGAGCGGGGCAAAGCGGTCTACGCGCCCGGCCATGACTACAGCAACCCCGAGCTGTCACCGACCGAGATGCGCCTCGACGACCTACCCCCGGTGCACATGGTCGTCGGGACCGACGAAATCTTCCTTCCCGACATCGAGATCTTCCACCACAAGCTCCAGGCCGCAGGCGTCGAAACCGACTTCCACATCGAGCCGGGCGGCATCCACGTCTACCCGATGCTCATCGACGACGACATGTGCCAGCGGGCATTAGCCTCCCAGGCCGCCTTCGTCACCCGACAACTCGGTCTCGAGACCAAGACCTGAGGTGTGTGGAGACAGCCCCCACAAACCTCGCGTGCCCGCCGAGGTCGTCGCGGCCACGCCCGATCGAGAGCACAGCACAACCGGCAATACCGAGCGCGACGGTCGAAGGGCGACCGTCGAGTCTGTCAGGGAGGGCCGTTGCATCTCGCAGTTCGCGTTGGAGCGACAACCCTTTTCGAGGTTCGGGGGAGTGCGGTGGGTGGCTTGCGGTTCGCGTTGGAGCGACAGTTGTGGGTGGTTGGGGGTTAGTCGCTGTGATGCGAGTGGTTGAGGGTTGAGGTCGGGTGGCTTGGGGGTTTGTCGCTGTGATGCGAGCGGTCGAACGAGCCGCCACGGACACAACAACTCACCCGACTGCGGCCGTTGTCGCTACAACACTGCGCAAAACGACGGACCGGGCCGGAGCCGGGGGCACCGCCCCCATCCCTCCCGCAGGGCGGAACGCCGGGCCCGCTGCGACCCGGACGACAGCTAGGGCGCCAGGACGTCGACGGCCCGCTGGCGGAGCCAGTGGTCGGCCAGGACCAGCAGCATCATCGCCTCGACCAGGGGAACCGCTCTGGGCAGCACGCACGGGTCATGCCGACCCTTGGCCGCCAGGATCGTCGGCTCGCCGTCGGTGGTGACCGTCTTCTGTTCGGAGGCAATGGTCGCCGTCGGCTTGAACGCCACCCGGCAGTGAAGCTCCGCCCCATTGGAGATGCCACCTTGCACGCCGCCGGAGTGGTTGGTCGTGGTGACCGGACCGTCCGGTCCGGGCTGGAACGGGTCGTTGTGGGCGAGCCCCGTCAGCTCGGTCCCCCCGAACCCCGAGCCGATCTCGAACCCCTTGGCCGCCGGTAGCGACAGCATCCCCTTCGCCAGGTCTGCGTCCAGCTTGTCGAACACCGGCTCACCGAGACCGGCCGGCACGCCCCGGGCGACCACGGTCACCACACCGCCAAGCGAATCCCCGTCCCGTCTCGCTGCGTCGATCGCCTCGGTGATCCGGGCGGCCGCCACCGGGTCCGGGCACCGGGTCGGGTCGGCCTCGACCTCGTCCAACGTCACCGCCCCCGGATCCGCGTCGGCCCGGATGTCACGGACCGCACTGACCCAACCGAGTACCTCGACCCCCGCACCGACCGTCAGCAGCTTGCGGGCGATCGCCGCAGCCGCCACCCGACCGATCGTCTCCCTGGCCGACGCCCGGCCACCGCCCCGATGGTCGCGGAACCCGTACTTTGCGTCGTAGGCGAAGTCGGCGTGGCTCGGCCGATACACGTCTCTCAGATGGTCATAGGCCCCGGAATTCTGATCCCGGTTGTGGACCACCATGGCGATCGGTGTCCCGGTGGTCCGACCGTCGTGGACGCCGCTCAGGATCTCTACCGTGTCCGCCTCCTTGCGCTGCGTCACCAGTCGACTCTGGCCCGGCCGTCGACGATCCAGATCGTGCTGGATTTCGGCAACGTCGAGCGGCAGCCGAGGAGGGCAGCCATCGACGACCACGCCGACCGCCGGGCCGTGGGATTCACCGAACGTCGAGAGCCGGAACAGGGTGCCGAAGGAGCTGGACACGCCCCCAGCGTACTGCTGCGTTCCATCCTCGCCTGATACCGTCTGCGCTCCGCCCGGCCGGTACGATCGAGTCAATGGCTAGAACCCAGCAGTCGGCCCTGACCCCGGCGCCGCCCCAGGGCCAGGTGGAACAGGCGGAACTTCGGGTCTGGATCGACCAGGACCTGTGCACCGGCGACGGGATCTGCACCGACCATGCCCCCTCGGTGTTCACCATCCTGGAAGACGGCATCGCCTACTGCCTGGAAGGCGACAAGGTGTTCAACGACCCCGGTGGTGCCGCCGAGTTGGCCGTGGTGCCACGATCGGCCGAGAAGGACGTGGTCGACGCTGCGGCCGAGTGCCCGGGCGAGTGCATCTTCATCGAGTTCGTCGAGGCACCGGCCCTCCCCGCCGGCTGACCCCACGCGGGCTGACCCCATCGGCCCGACCAGCTATCGTCGTCGCATGGCGAGCGATGCTTCGAAGTTGACAAAGATCCTGCTGGACGAGTCGGAGATGCCGACCCAGTGGTACAACATCATCCCCGATCTGCCGGAGCCACCCCCGCCACCGCTGCACCCCGGGACGAGGGAGCCGGTAGGCCCAGACGACCTGGCCCCGCTGTTTCCGATGGCGCTCATCATGCAGGAGGTCAGCACCGACTCCTACATTGACATCCCGGAGCCGGTGCAGGACGTCTACAAGCTGTGGCGGCCATCCCCGCTCCACCGGGCCCGCCGCCTGGAGCAGGCCCTCGGTACCCCGGCCAAGATCTACTACAAGTACGAGGGCGTCAGCCCCGCCGGCTCCCACAAGCCGAACACGGCGGTCCCCCAGGCGTTCTACAACGCCCAGGAAGGTATCAAGAAGCTCACCACCGAGACCGGGGCCGGGCAGTGGGGGACTGCGCTGGCCTTCGCCTGCGCCCTCTTCGACATCGAGTGCGA
This sequence comes from Actinomycetota bacterium, assembly GCA_039029715.1. GTDB lineage: Bacteria > Actinomycetota > Acidimicrobiia > Acidimicrobiales > SZUA-35 > JAHELU01. The sequence continues at coordinate 30,145 of JBCCFN010000016.1, forward strand.
GGTCTGGCAGGTCCGCTCCTCCTACGACCAGAAGCCCTATCGCAAGGCGCTCATCGAGACCTTCGGCGGGACGATCCACCCGAGCCCGTCCGTGTTGACCGAGGCCGGTCGCAA
>JBCCFN010000017.1:0-29890 GCA_039029715.1 Actinomycetota bacterium
CCTCCGCAACTCCAACGGCCTCATGCCCCAGGCCCGGACATCGATCGACCTGGCAGACGCCCCGCAGCGGGTCCGTGACGTCCACGCCGAGCTGCTCCCGCACTACGAGCACCTGCGGGCCCACCGCATCCGGGTCTGATGCGGATCACCGGTATTGCGGTCCACAAGCAGGCGCTGCCCTACGTCGACGGGGCCTACCTCTGGGGGGCCGGGAACGCCATCGAGGTGGCCGTGGCATCGGTGGTGGTGCTCCACACCGATGTCGGGCTTGTCGGCTGCGGCGAGTTCACCCCCTGCGGCGAGAACTACATGGTCGCCCACTCCGAGGGGGTCGAGGCCGCGGCCCGGCTGCTGGCCCCGGTGCTCCTCGGCCAGGACCCGCAGCAGGTCGCTCGGATCGAGCGGCTGATGGACCACACGATCCAGGGCCACGGCTACGCCAAGGCACCGTTCGACGCCGCGTGCTGGGACCTGCTCGGCCAGGCCACCGGCCAGCCGGTGTGGCTGCTGCTCGGCGGGAAGCTGACCGACGGGGCGCCGATGTATCGGGTGGCGCCCCAGCGCAGCACCGAGGAGACGGTCGCCGAGCTGGCCCGGCATCGAGCCGCCGGGTACCGGCAGTTCCAGATCAAGGTCGGGGCGGACTGGGCGGCGGACATCGAGCGGATCCGGGCCACCGTGCCGCTGCTGGAGCCGGGCGAGAAGGCCATCGCCGACGCCAACCAGGGGTGGCGGGTCGACGATGCCATCCGGGTCGCCCGGGCCACCGCAGACCTGGACTACCTCCTGGAACAGCCATGCCGAACCTACGAGGAGTGCCAGCAGGTCCGGCGGGCCACCGACCTGCCGATGAAGCTCGACGAGTGCGTGACGGACATCGGGGTGGCCCGCCGGATCGTGAACGACCGGAGCGCCGAGGTGGTCTGTCTGAAGATCTCAAACCTCGGCGGGCTGTCGAAGGCCAGGCGGGTTCGGGACTTCCTGGTCGATCACCGGATCCCGGTGGTGGTCGAGGACACCTGGGGAGCGGAGATCGCCACCACCACCGTGGCCCACCTCGCCGCCTCCACCCCGGCCGAGTACCTGGTCAACTCGACCGACCTGCACCACTACGTCACCGCCTCCACCGGCACGGTCGGGCCACCGGTGGCCGACGGCCGGCTCCACGTCCAGGACGACCCCGGACTCGGGACGGCCCCGGACCTGGGAGCGCTCGGCTCGCCGGTGGCCACCTACGGGGCGGTCGGATGAAGATCGAGGCGATCACGGTGTGGGCCGTCGACCTCCCGCTGGTCCGGCCCTACTCGCTGTCCGGCGGCCGACTCCGGTTCGATCGGCTGGACTCGACGATCGTTCGGATCGACACCGACGCTGGTGTCAGTGGTTGGGGTGAGGGCTGCCCGTGGGGCTCGACGTACCTGCCGGCGTTCGCCAGGGGGATCCGGGCCGGGATCGAGGAGCTGGCTCCAGCGGTGCTGGGCCTCGATCCCCGCCGGACCGACGTGGTCTATCGGGCCATGGACCTGGCCCTGCCTGGCCACCCCTATGTGAAGTCGCCGATCGACCTGGCGTGCTGGGACATCGCCGCCCAGTCGGCCGGCCTGCCGCTGTGCGACCTCCTCGGCGGGCGGACCGACGGCGCCGTCCGGCTCCACTCGTCGATCCCATCCGGCACGCCGGCCGAGTTGCTGGCCGAGATCGACCTGGCCCGGGCCGAGGGCTACACCTTCCACTCGGCCAAGGTCGGGGCAGACGTGGATGCAGACATCGAGCGGATGCGGACCCTCGACGCAGCGATGACCGGTGGCGAAGAGGTCACCTTCGACGTCAACCGGGCCTGGCTACCGGCCGAGGCCATCGCCGCACTCAACGCCACCCGGGACCTCAACCGGGTGATCGAGCAGCCGTGCGAGACCCTGGACCAGCACCTGCAGGTCAGGCGCCAGGTCGGCCAACCGCTGGCCATCGACGAGTCGCTCCAATCGCTTGGCGACCTGCGGCGGATCATCGAGACCGGTGCGGCCGAGGTGGTCGGCCTCAAGATCGGCCGGGTCGGCGGGTTGACCGTCGCCCGCCGGATCCGGGACCTCTGCCTGGATGCCGGGATCCGGATGAACATCGAAGACACCGGCGGGACCAGGCTGCAGGCAACCGCCGCGGTCCATCTGGCCCAGGCGACGCCCGCCCCGTTCCGTCGAGCGACGTGGCTGTGCTTCGACCACCTCACCGTCGACCCGGTACCGGAGGGCGTGGTCAACGACGGGGGATACGCCACCGCCCCGACCGCTCCCGGTGTCGGCACCGTCGTCGATGTCGAGGTCCTCGGTCCACCGATCGCCCACTACGGAGCCGAATCACGATGAACGCAATCGAGCCGATCCCGTCCACCATGCGGGCCGCACTGCTGATCGGCCGAGGCGGGCCGGAGATGCTGCAGGTCCGCGATGACGTGCCGGTGCCGGTGCCCGAGCCGGGGCAAGCGCTCCTCAAGGTCGCGGCCTGCGGGATGAACAACACCGACATCAACACCCGGGTCGGGTGGTACAGCCGGAATGTGGACGTCGGGACGACCGGCCAAGAGCTTGACGAGGTCGACGCTGAGGATGCGACCTGGGGCCGGCGGTCGCTGACATTCCCCCGGATCCAGGGTGCGGACCCGAGCGGGACGATCGTGGCGGTCGGGGACGGGGTCGACGACGGGCTGCTCGGCCGCCGGGTCCTGGTCGACGGGTGGATCCGGGACCCGGCCAACCCGTCGGATCGGGACCTTGCCGGCTACCTCGGGAGTGAGATCGACGGGGGCTATGCCGAGTACTGCGTGGTGCCGGCGGTCAACGTGCACCCCCACTCCTCCGACCTGCCGGACGCCACGTTGGCTGCACTCCCCTGCTCGTGGTCGACAGCCGAGCACATGCTCCAGCGGGTCCGGCTGTCCGACGGCCAGACCGCTGTCATCACCGGCGCCGCGGGCGGGGTCGGCTCGGCCCTGGTGGCGCTTGCCAAACTGCGGGGGGCTCGGGTCGTCGCCATTTGCGGTGCGGCGAAGCGGGATCGGGTCGCCGCGCTTGGCGCCGATGCGGTACTGGCCCGAGATGCCGGCGAGATCCCGGCCGCCGCGGCCGAGGCTGCGGGCGGTCCGATCGACGTGGTGGCGGACGTGGTCGGCGGCCCGGATGTGGCGGGCTGGTTCGAGGCCCTTCGCCGAGGCGGCCGCTACGTCACCGCTGGCGCCATCGCCGGCCCGATCGTCCCGCTCGACCTCCGGACCCTCTACCTCAACGACCTGGAGCTGTACGGGGCCACGATCTACGAACCCGGCGTCTTCGCCGACCTGATCGGCTACCTCGATCGGGGTGAGATCACCCCGGTGGTCGATGCCGTGTACCCGCTGGCCGACATCGCGGCGGCCCAGGCCGCATTCGAGCGAAAGCACCACGTCGGCGCAATCGTCGTGGACCTGCACCCCTGACGGTCGACTACGATCCTGGATGCACCGCACCGGAGGCGGCGACAAGCCATTCGTCCATTGCAGGAGGCTTCGCCATGCCACCCGTCGTCCGGGAATTTCGCCGCAGTGACCGTGACCAGCTGACCGCGCTGGTCAATCTCCATGTCGCATCCGTACTCCCCGGGGTCGCGCTGTCGACCAACGTGGTGCTGAGCCAGCTGGAACGGGAGCCCGGCGAGCTGGTCATCGACCCGTGGGTCGTCCAGCGGTGCTGTCTCGTCGCCGTCGATGACGACGCGATCGTTGGCGCCACGCTGCTCCTCCGATTCGGAGACGGCCCCGAGATCGCCGACGGGTATCGGGCAGCAGCGGAGATCCGGTGGCTGGTTGTCGCCCCATCGTCGACGAGTACCGGCACCGAGCTGTTGGCCGCCGCCGTCGAGCGGGCCCGGGCGTGGCAGCCGACGGTGATCCACCTCGACGGGTTCCTCCCTGCCCCCGGCTGCTACGGGATCCCGGACAGCTGGCCCCACATCCGCACCCTGGTCACGTCGGCCGGCTTCGTCGGGCCGACCAGGACGGAGGCGGTGCTGGCGGCCCGATGCGAGGATCTCCTCGGGCACCGCATCGAGGGAGCGCAGGTGCGCCGGACGGTTGGAGCGCTCGGGGCCAGGCTCGACCTGGTCCACCCCGATGGCCCCCTCGGGTACATCGAGGTCGGCGAGATCGACCAGTCGTTGGCCAGAAGCAGCGCGGCGGCGACCTGGACCGATGTCGGCAACCTGTTCGCCACCGCGCCGGACCAACTCGAGGTGGTCATGCCGGCGCTGCTGTCAGCGGCGGCGGAATGGCTGATGCTCGGCGGCATCGATCGGTTGATCGACTACCACGCAGAGGACGTTCATCCCCCCGAGTATCTGGCCGTACTGCACAAGCTGGGGTTCCGAGTGCTGTCGACGAACGAGCGAGGCTGGACCCTTCGTCCCTGACCGGCGGCGAGCGGATGAGATCAGCCGAGGCCGTCGATGGCTGCGATGAGGTCGTCGATCAGCCGGATCCGGCCCTCGACCCCCTGGTAGCCGATGCGGTCAAGGACCACCACGTTGCCGGCGTCGACGGCGGGGATCGACTGCCAGAGCGGCTGCTCGTTGGCTGCTTCCAGCGCAGCGTCCTCTGACTCGAGCCTCGGATTCTGGAGCAGGACCAGCAGGTCGCCATCGAGCAGCGGAAGCTGCTCGTCCGAGAGCGGACGAACCCGACCGAACGACTCGTTCGCCAGCTCCCCGCCACCGGGCGACACGGTCACGCCGAGGTCGAGCAGGGTGGCCGGGACCGCAGCCGGCGCATCGACCCAGGCCGCAAGGGCGAAGTCGTAGACGGTCGCCACGCTGACCACCAACGCCGGGTCGAGCGCACCCTGCGATGCGGCGATCGCTGCGTCGTACTGTGCCAGCAGCGCCTCGGCCCGCTCCGGTACCCCGAGCGCTTCGCCGAGTTCGGCCACCCGCTCCTGCCAGCCGTCCTCCTGGAGAATGATCGACGCCGGCGCAAGCTGGGCCAGCAGCCCGTCGTCATCGCCGGCCAGATCGACGAACGACTGGGTGGTGATCAGCATGTCCGGGTCGGCCGCGGCCAGGATCTCGGCGTTGAGCTGGAACGATGGGATGGGCTCGATGCCCTCGGTACTCCGCTCGATGCCGACGAATCCGTCGCTGCCGTTGGTCGACGAGAGGATCGGCGTGACCCCGAGGGCCAACAGGTCGGCAAGCAGGGAGTCCTCGCCGAGGGCGATCACCCGACCGAGCTCGATCGGCTCCGGATCGGCCAGCGGCTCGACCTGGTCCTGCTCGGCCTGGTCCTGCTCGGTCGTCGCCTCCTCATCGGCCGCAGGGTCTTCGGCGTCCGCCGCACCATCGCCCTCGGCCGGGGCGGCATCCTCCTCGGGCTCGGACACCGGCTCATCGGCCGAGGCCGAGGCCGACGAAGATCCGGATGCCGAGGCCGATGGATCTGCATCAGCGGTGTCTTCGGCATCGCCCCCGCAGGCGGCGGCCACGAGCGCAAGGGCCAGGACGATCGCAGCGACGATGCGGAGGTGGGGGCGGGAGTCTGCTGGCATGGTCCGACAATGTACGCCAAGATTTGTCGGTTTGTTAACCCCCCCTACCACATGTCGGAGGTCCACAGCATCGGCGGCTACAGACTCGGGCCGTCCCACTCGGTGAAGGGGCCGGGATCCTCGAACCCCTGCGCCGGCCCATAGACGTGGAACAGGTAGTTCTCGAGTTCGTAGATGATCTCGTGGTAGGCGTTGGCGAAGTTACCGGTCGATGGGACGACATAGACGTTCCCGGCGGCCACCGCATCGAGCTGACTCCAGGTCGGATCCGTTCGGTCCTCGGGTTGCGGGAACTCGCCGCCGTACTGCCACTCGAGGAGATAGGAGATGTGGGTCGGCTGCTCGGCCAGGATCGCCTCGGCCGAGAACTCGGAGAAGTCTGAGCCAGGAACCGGCGGGTCGAAGACGCATTGGCCGACCAGGTCCAGGTCGTCCAGCAGTACACACCAGTCGCTGTTGCTCATCCACCCCTGATATGAGTCGGGCGCTCCGCCCCAGAGCTGCAGCAGACGGACGTCCTCGACTCCCGAGATCTCGATCTCGGCGAGCGAACCGACGAAGCGCTCCCACTCGGCGATCGACTGCTCGCCCTCCACCACCCTGTCGCTGAGGGCTGCGATGTCTGCGGTCAACTTCGCAGCGTTCTCTGCCAGATTGCCCGAGTCATCGATCACATAGGTCGGAATCAGCACCTCATACTGTTCCAGGTTCAGATCGGCTTCCCTGAGGTTGATCACGAGCAGATCCGGCTCGGTCGCAATGGTGTTCTCCGGCCCGTCCGGTGCGAACGTGATGTCACCAATCGACTCCTCGCCGTAGTAGAAGGCAGCTCGGTTCGGCTCGAAGAAGGTGGCGACCGGGACCAGCCCCAGTTCGGCGAGAACCAGTGAGCACCCCGAGTCACGACAGGCGATGCGCTCGGCCGGCTGGTCCAATGTGACCGTCCTCCCCAGTCCATCCGTCACCGAGACCGGCGCTGCGGCCTCGGACGCACCGGCCTCGGCCGAAGAGCCGGCAGCCTCGGTCGCTGACCCGCCGGCCTCGCTCGACGAGGCGGTGTCATCTCCGTCGTTCCCGCAGGCCGCCAACAGGAGGACTCCCACAATGACCGAGCAGACGAACCGAGCGCCCAGACGCCGTCCAGCGCGGCGTCTGTGTGGCGGGCTGGTGGGATCTGTGAACAGCATGGACTGACGCTAGTTGACAGCGAATTGTGATGACTGGCCGAGGTCGCTGTTAGGCGATGTCGATCGCCACCACGTCCGTCCTCAGGTGCTGATCTGCCACGGGGCGTTTGCACCAGACGGATTCGCTGTCAGGTGGCGGTCGGACCGGATTGGATCATGATCAGATTGCCGCAGGTGTCGTCGAAGACTGCGACGAGCAGATCCTCGTAGACCGTCGGTGGTTGCGTGAATGTCACCCCCTGCGCCGTGAGACGCTCATACTCGGCTTCGACGTCGTCGACACCGAACTGAGCGAGCGGGATCCCGTCCTGGACGAGCGCATCCCGATAGGGCTTCACCGCGGGATGACCTGCCGGCTCCAGGAGCAACTCGGGACCGTCTGGGTCGGCCGGTGAGACGACGGTGATCCACGCATGCTCGCCGACCGGCACGTTGTGTTTGAGCTGGAAGCCGAGCACGTCGGTGTAGAACGCAAGGGCTGACGCCTGATCGTCGACGTAGACACCGGTGATGGCGATCTTCATGGCATGCCTTTCTCGGCGATGGGCCATCGCCGGATGATCGCAGCGAGCGGTTCGCTGTCGAAGAAATGGAACTTGGAACGACCACGACGTTCCGTCGTGACGAGGCCAGCCGACTCGAGCACTGCCAGGTGCTGGGAGATCGCCTGCCTGGTCGAGCCGACGCCGTGCTTGCCCGCGAGCAGTGAGCAGATCTCGAACAGGGTCTTGCCGTCGCCGGCCGCCAGTTCGTCAAGGATCAGACGCCGTGTCTCGTCACTCAGGGCCTTGAACACATCGGCCACTGCGGCACTATATGCAAGCCGTCACTTGCATGTCAACGACTTGGGGGCCACGTGCTGCCGGCATGCGCTGCCAGGTCCAGCTCCCGGCGCGAGCGACTACTCTCGAGACGATCGCAGAACACCACGCAACCGTCGTCATCAACCGGCCCGTGTCGGACGTCTGGGCCTTCGTGACCGATCTGTCCGAGACGCCCCGATGGCGGACAAGCGTCACGACGGTCGAGCCGCCGGAGACGCTGGCGGTGGGCGCAGAGTTCGGTGCGACGAGCCGGGTACTCGGTCGCAACTGGTCCTGGCGTCTGCGCATCACGACCGTGACCGACAACCAGGAGCTGGGCTACGAGGTCGTCGACGGCATGGTGGACATAGACGTCCACTACCGGCTCGACGAGGTGGGTGGTGGGTGCCGCTTCACCCTCAGCGGCCGATCGAGGCCATCGAACCTCCCCGGTCGGCTGCTCGATCGGGCCGGGGCCTGGCAACTGAAGCGGGAGATGGACGGTCAGGTCCAGGAACTGAAGCGGATCCTCGAGGTCTCAACCACCTGAGGCCCGCCCCGTCGCCGCCCGACCGCGCGACCGGCCGTACCCGGTTGAGCGGGCGCACGGCAGCTCGAGCGCTGAGCTGCCGCCGGGAGCTCAGTCGTCGAGCACAGGCTTCGGCACGGCGGTGCTGAGCGACTTCCAGGCGATGACCACGACCAGGACACAGACCGCCCCCACCCCGACGTAGAAGAGCAGGAAGGCCATGGTGTTCGTGACGTTCAGGCCCATCCGTAGACCCCTGGAGTTCTCGAACAGGGGATCGAGCGTCGAGGCGACCACGATCGTCCAGGCCACCACCATCATCGCCTGGGCGCTTCGTCTCACCCCGGCGGCGCCGAACGGGAGGATGGGCAGGATCATCGCCACTATCCAAAGTCCGAAGCCGTTGACCACACCCTCCATGTGGGCCATCCGCCAACCGTCGTAGGTGCCAGGAATCCCGACCTCGATCTTGCCCGGAATCGGCCACAGCAGGGCATGGCCGGACGCTCCCCCGTCGAGGCCTCGCTCAACCAGCCAGAACAGGAAGCCGAAGCCAACCACGAACCCCCAGAGCAACACCAGCGAGCCATGGCCGAGCAGCTTCCGCTGATACACGGCCACCACGTAGTCACGCTTCGTGACCGGGATCCGCCCGGCGTACCCGGCCGTGTCGGGCGGCGACCCGCCGTCGCTGGTCGTGTCGCTCATGACGTCGCTCCGCTCGTTGCGAACGGCACGTCCAAGCGCCCGTCATTTGTGTCGATCAGGGGCGGCCCATCGGCGTCGTCCCAGGTGGCGAACCCCTCGATCCACCGCTCGACCCACTCGGGATCCGGTTCGTCACGCGGGTCGTGGCCGGGCATGGCGCTTCTGAGGGCTCCGGGGACGATGGCGGCGAAGAACTGACCCGTCCGCCGCCACAGCCGGAGGCGGGACCGGGGGTTGCGCCATCGGCCATCCTTCTTCAGCATGACGACGCAGGCTTTTCGAGCCCAGAGGAAGACATGTAGCGACCCGGTGAAGACACCGAGCGCTCGGTGCAGACGGTGACCGCACGCCGCCTGATAGGCGTCGAACGCCACCCGCTTGTGCTCCACCTCTTCCACCATGTGCCACAGTGCGAAGCTTGCCACTCGTGTGTCCGAACCGGCGAAGAGCTCGACCCGGTTCTCGACCAGCCACTTGGTGACACCGAGGGTCATCGACTCGAAGCCGGCCGAGTACGCGAGCCGGAACGTCAACGACCGAGTCTTGAGCTTGTCGTACGAGGCCTTCATGGCCGTCTCGACCTCGGCCAGCTCGGGGTAGCCGTTGGCCTTTAGCAGCTCGTTGTAGCGACGGTGGGTGCGGAAGTGTTGCGCCTCCTGCCCGACGAATCCGGAGATCTCCTCCAGTATCGCCGGGTCGTCGATCTCGGCCGCTGCCGCCCGAAGCGTCGCGATCAAGAAGGGTTCAAGATACGGCATCGTCAGCGACGCCCCGTTGATCATGTGGGACCACTCGTGATGGCCGGGGTGCCAGACCGGGTCGAGATCGTCCGGGAAGTCGAACGGCACCTTGCGTATCTCGATCGGTCGGTACGAGTCGATGGCGGTCATGGCAACGCCTCCTTGGTCAGGCCGGAGATGAGAGTGGAGAGCGCGACGGGGAGCAGGTCGTCGAGCGAGCGGCCGACGACGAGGAAGCCGCCGAGCTCCAGGTCGACCACACCGTGGGCGCCAGCCCAGAAGATATGGGCCGCGGTCAGCGGGTCGACGACGAACTCGACGCCGGCCTCGGTTGCCGCAGCGTCGATCACGTCGGCGCAGACCCCGAGGGCAGCGGTCTTCGCCTCCATCAGCCGAGGGTCCTCTTCGTCGGCCTCGCCGGTCGCGGTATAGAGCAGCTCGTACATACGGGGCCGAGCCACACCCTCGCGGATATAGGCCTCGGCCAGGCCCCGGAGTGCGCACATCGGATCGTCGTGGAGAGCGGCGGCGGTCGAGAGCGTGCTCAACACCCACTCGTAGGCGCGTACCCGCAGCGCGTCGATGATGTCGGCCTTGGATGTGAAGTAGGAGTAGGCCTTGGTGTGACTGCAGCCCGCCAGACTGGCGATCGCTCGAAACGACATGGCATCTGCGCCGTCCTGCTCGTACAGCGCCTGAGCGACATCGAGCAGCCGCTCCCGCGTTGCGTTGGTCATCGCTCGGGAGTTCGGCGGTCGAGCCATTCCGACAGTTGACACTGTTAATTTAACGCTGTCAAACCCAATGACTCGAGCTACGCATCGCCGAAGGCGGGGCCACGCGTCCCGGCTCGATGCGTATCGCGATCGCTGATGGGCCTCCGTGACGCAGACCCGGCGATCGCACCGACCAAGGCGGCCTACGTCTGGCATCTACGTGAGCGAGCCTGACGTTTCACGTCCGAATGATGGACAGGTGATGGACAGGCGTGGCCGGCAATGGAAAGACCCCACCGCGTGGATGGGGCCTGACCTGGTGTTCGGCAGCTCTGCGAGCTGCTGCAACCCCGCCGGGTTGCCTTGGAGCGGACGACGAGACTTGAACCCGCGACCCTCACCTTGGCAAGGTGATGCTCTACCAACTGAGCTACGTCCGCATGTGCAGGGTCACTCTAGCGCATCGATCGCCGTCCGCCGCACAATCATCCGATCGGGCGGGCGGCCAGGTCAGCCCTTCGGCCGGAGGTCGATCGTCAGGGTCAGCACCCCGTCATCGACGGCCACCTCGGCATCACCGATGATCGAGAAGTCCATGAAGTCCTCCTCGGCCTGGCGGATGAACATCTGCCGTTCGTCGCCACCGACCGGTGGGAGGTTCCGCTTCTTGACCGCCATGGCCCGCTCCCGGAACCGGGCGATCATCGCTGCTGGGTCGAACGCTTCAGCCATGGCCGCCACGATAGACGGCCGGTCGGACACCGACGACTACCGGTCCAGCCGGTCGAAGGCGGAGCGCATGACGGCGGCCCAGTCGTCGTCGCTGAGCCCCTCGCCCGCCGGCTGTCCGGCCGGTGGATCGGCTCGGCGGGCCCTGGCCGCAGCCACCTCGTCCCGGACGACCGGGGTCGGTCCGGGCTGCACCGGGGCGGACGAACTCGGCACCGTCACGGGGGCCACGGGCACTGAGCGGTCACCGTCGGTCGGTCCGCCACCATCGGATCGACGGACCGACTCGACGATGGCGGCCGCTCGATCGGCGTTGACTCCGGCCATCGCCCGGTCAGCAGCCGACCTGGCGGCATGAGCGGGCGATCGAGACGGGATGTCGATCCGCGTCGAGGATGGGACGACCCGAGCCGGCCTGACGGCCGGCCGTGTGGCAGCGGGTGCCACCGGGACCACTATCGGGCCGTCGACCGATTCGGTCGGACCCGGTTCGGCAGCATTGCCCCGTACGGCAGCCTTGCCCGGTGCCGGCGCTGATCCGTCTGCCGGCCCGCCGGCGGCCGGCATCGCCATCGGGCCGTCCCCGTCGGTCCGGCCCATGCCGTCCAGGTCGATCAACAGCTCCCGAGCCCGCCGCTTGGGCGAGGTGTAGTGCCAGTACCAGACGGTGAGGACGGCCAACAGCACGGCGATCGCAACCAGCGAGACGACCAACAGCGTGATGGTCTGCCTGGTCGCATCGACCTCGTCGACCACCGGTGCCGAGACCGACGTGAACACGATCTCCTGTACGACCCGGGCCGAACCGGCCGCCACGACCTGGAGGTAGCCGAAAACCAGCCATGCGGCGGACGACTCCAGGGCGGCGGGCACGTCGGCGACTATAGCTGGTGGGCCGGGCAGGAGAAGGTGGTCCGTCCGCCGATCTCCCGACGAAGCAATTCGGTCCCGTCCCTCGGGCAGTGACCGCCACGGACCCGTGAGCTCTGGAGCCGCCCGGTGTGGGACCCGCCATCGGCCATGAAGTCGTCGAGCACCTTCCGCAGGTGGCGATGGAGCCGCCGGACCTCGTTGTGGTCCAGGGACCCCGCTGGCCGGGCCGGGTCGAGGCCGGCCCGCCACAGGGTCTCATCGGCGATCAGGTTCCCGACCCCGGCGATCCTCGCCTGATCGAGCAACCGGGCCTTCAGGGCGATCGAGCCGACGAGCACCCGGTCCCGGAGCTGGGACGGCGTGATGGCGAACGCATCGACGCCGAGCCGCTCCTCGTCCGCGTTCAGCTCCACCCCGCCCAGGCGTCTCGGATCGCGTATCCGCAACTCGATTCCGGACCGGAACACCAGCCAGAACCGGTCCCAGGCGGGGTCGTTTCGCTGCGATGAGTACTCCAGGTACTCGATGGCGGCATCGTCACCGACGATCAGCCGGCCGGTCATGCCGAACCGCAGGCCGAGCCGGTCACCGGTCGAGAGTTGGAGCAGCAGCAGTTTGCCCCGCCGGTCGGTCCCCGTGATCGTGGCCCCGACCCCGACCGCAACCAGCTCGGCTTCGGTGGTGCCGTTTTTGTTGAACCAGCTGTCCGGCGCATGGACCTCGGCGATCGTCTCACCGACCACCCGTTCGGCGTGCCGCCGGTACAGCTCGATCTCGACGCCCTCGGGCACCGGTCAGGACTTGGCCTGTTCCGAGAGGAAGTCGCCGAGCAGCGGCGCCAACTGCTCGAACTCCAGGAGGAACCCGTCGTGGCCGTGGTCCGAGTTGACGACGACGTAGTCCACGTCAGCTCCACCGGCCCGCAGGTCGTCGACCAGGGCCTCCTGCTGCCGTGGTGTGTAGAGGGTGTCCGAATCGATGGTGACCACCAGCGACGGTGCGGTCACCCTGCCCAGCGCCGAGCGGATTCCGCCACGACCCCGCCCGACGTCGTGGAGGTCCATCACCTTGTTCAACAGCAGGTAACTGTTGGCATCGAACCGGCGGGCCAGCTTCTGGCCGTGATAGTCGAGGTAGCTCTCGATCTGGAACCGATCCCACATCCGGAACTCGGCAAGCGGGTTGACGGTGGCCCTGTCGAACCGATCCTGGAACGACTTGTCGCTCCGGTAGTGGATCTGGGCGATGCGCCTGGCGAGCATCAGGCCCTGGTGCGGGCCTTCGCCGGGCGCAGCGTCGTAGTAGTCGCCGCCGTTCCACCGGGGATCCTGGACGATGGCCAGCCGGCCGGCCTGACTCCAGCCGACCTGGAGCGGGCTGGCGGCCGCGGTGGACGCCATCGACACGAACGAGGCCAGCCGGTCCGGATACATCACGGCCCATTCCAGGACCTGCATGCCTCCCATCGAACCGCCGACGACCGACAGCCACCGATCGATCCCGAGCCCATCGGCCAACAACGCCTGGGTCCGAACGATGTCCCTGGTCGAGACCACCGGGAACCGGGCCCCGTATGGCCGACCGTCCTCCGGGTGCGGTGACATCGGCCCGGTCGAGCCCTGGCAGCCACCGAGGACGTTGGCGCAGACGATGAAGTAGCGATCGGTGTCGAGCGCCCGGCCGGGACCGATCAGGTCGTTCCACCACCCCTCCTGGCGCTGCCCCGGCCCCGACGGCCCGGCGGCATGGGCATCCCCGGTCAGGGCATGGCAGACCAGGATGGCATTCGACGCTGCGGCGTCCAGGGTGCCCCAGGTCTCGTAGGCCAGGGTGATCTGGTCGAGCTGGCCGCCACCCTCCAGGGCGAAGCAGCGGCCGTCACAGACCTGCATGAACTTGCGCCACGCCGGTGGGTCGCCAGGGCGCCATCCGCCGCTTGCGGGGATGTCGAGCTCCGGATCCAACGGACGACGGGCGAAGGCGGACACGGCTCAGATACTACCCATCGGGGCTGACGGCTGCCGCAGAGGTGCCAGCAGCCACACCTCGCCTGGCCCGGCCAAGCCACCAGTCGGTGACGGCCGGATCGGCTCGATAGGCCCTGGTCATGACCTCGGCCACCTCGACCGCAGCGGCCCAGCCGTCGCTCGGGCGCCGGTCGATCTGATCGCCGAGCGCGGCGATCATCGCCGTTGCCTCGTCCCAGGCCCCCCGGTCGACCGGCAGCGGCAGCTCGGCGACCTGCCGAGCCGCCAGTTTCAGGGCATCGACCGCCAGCGCCGATCCGAACCACCGCTGCCAGGCCCAGGCCACCACCGGCGGGGCCAGCAGGACGGCGGCCACCCGGTCGAGGTCGGACGGGGCGCCGTGGACCGCCACCAGGGGCGTACCGGGGATCAGCAGTCCGGCCCGGTCGACCACCGGCTCGAGTACCCGGGACTGGGTGGCCAGCACCACCTTCGGGGTCAGTTGGCGGTCGGTCCAGGCCCTGACCTTCGGCGGGAGGACGTCGAGGTCGACCGTCGGGCGAAGCCAGCGGCGGCGGCCGAGCGTCGACGGTTCGCTCCCCCACCTGGTCGAGAGCGGTTCGACCGCCCCGACCGTCAGCAGTCGGTTCGGGGCCGGCGTTTCGTCATCGCCCCATTCCCGGCAGGCGTCGACCAGGCCGTAGTACTCGTCCCGGAAGCCGGCGGTGGCCTCGATCAGATCGCCGAGGCGACCCTGACCGGAGGCCGCCGGGCCAACCAGAGACAGCGCCGGCGGTAGAACCGGCGCTCCCAGCGCCCTGGCCGCCAGCCCGGACCACGACGGCACCTGCCCGTCGGCCGGATCTCGCCCGTCCTCGACCGGCGACACCGGATCGACGGCCGGGCCGGCCGCCAGGCGAATCCGACTCGGGGGCGCACCGCCCGGCGCCAACACGACGGCACAGGCCCGGACCCCGGCGTCGAAGACCGGCTCCCGAACCGCCCACAGCGCCTGCAGCGGCGCCTCCCGATCGAAGTGGTCACGGAGGGCTGCGGTGTCCCGACCGGCCAGCACGGACTGGGGTTGGATCAGCGCCACGACCGAACCGGGCGCCGCACCGTCCACCGCCGCCAGGAGATGCATGGCCGCCACGTCTGCGTATGGCCCGAGGAGGTCCTGATGCTCGGCCCGGAACCGGGCGGCCCGCTCATCGAGGGCGCCGGACCGCAGCGGCGTGGCGAACGGTGGGTTCCCGACGACGGCCCGGACGTCCGGCCAGTGCGGGGCCGGGCCGTCCAGCGCGTCGCCGACCGCCACGTCGATCGCACCATCTTCGAGTACGACCCCCCGAATCGCCGCCCACAGCCGGACCGCCCAACCGCTGACCCGGACCGCGCCAGGATCGATGTCGCGACCGGCGACCGAGCCGACCGCCTCGGTCGTCGAGGACCCGGCCGCCTCCATCCGGTCAAGGGCGGCGAGCAGGAAGGCACCGCCACCGCAGGTCGGATCGACCACGAACGCGCCGGGTCCGATCGGCCCGTCGGCCGAATCGCCTGGGCCGAGCGCAAGCTCGACCAGGCCGGTGACCACCTCCTCGGGGGTGTACCAGGCGCCACGGGCCGTCCGGTCGGCGGCCGACACCGCCTGCTCGTGGACCGAGCCCGGCAGCCACGGGTCGGCCCATCCGCCGGGTGGAGTCAGGTCGGCCGGTAGGTCGGGGCCGGAGAGGCCGAGCAGCTCCCTGTCGGCCGCGCCGGTGCGGGCGACGGCGGCGGCCGAAGCAGCGACCACTGCGGCAACCAGGTCGAGCGGATCGAGCCCCCGGTTGGCCTCGACCAGGGCACGGGCCCAGACCCGCCGGTCGGGGCCGACGGGCCGGCGAGCGGCCCGGTCCCGAATCAGTCTGCGGTCGGGTCCCATCCCGCCAGGTCGGCCAGGCGGGGGTCGTTCGAGAAGACCTCGACGATCGGGATGTCGAGCGCCAGGCGCTTCTGCATCCGCTTGACCTCGAGCTCCTGGTTCCAGAGCACCAGGGTCACTGCGACACCGGAGCCGCCGGCCCGAGCGGTACGACCGGACCGGTGGAGGTAGGTCTTGTGGTCGTCCGGCGGATCGAAGTGGATCACGACGTCGACGTCGTCGACGTGGATTCCCCGGGCGGCCACGTCGGTGGCGACGAGGGCCTGGACGTCACCGTCGGTGAACTGCTTCAGGGCCTTCTCCCGCTGCCGTTGCCGCAGGTCGCCGTGGATCGGCTGGGCCGAGACGCGCAACTTGTCGAGCTCCGAGGCCAGGCGATCGCAGGCCCGCTTGGTGTTGCAGAAGACCATGGTCCGCTCGGCCGCGTTGACGATGGCGGCAACGACCTTGCGCCGATCCATCTCGTGGACAGCGAGGAACCGGTGGGCCATCTGCTCGACCGTGACCTCCTTCTCCACCACCTCGTGGCGGACGGGGTCGTTCTGGTAGCGGGCGACGAGCGAGTCGACCGCACCGTCGAGCGTTGCGGAGAACAGCAGGGTCTGGTGTTCGCCCTCGATCCGGCGAAGGATCCACTCCACCTGGGGGAGGAACCCCATGTCAGCCATCCGGTCCGCCTCGTCGACGACGACGTTGACCACGTTGGTCACCGACGCCGCACCCCGATCGAGCAGGTCGATCATCCGGCCGGGGGTGGCCACGATCAACTCGACGCCCTTGCCGAGGGTCTTGATCTGCTTCTCGATGTCGGCGCCGCCGTACACGGCGAGCGCCCGGAGGCCGACCGACGCGGCCAAGGGCTGGAGCTCCTCGAAGACCTGGGTCGCCAGCTCACGGGTCGGCACCAGGATCAGGGCCCGGACCTCGCCCCGGGGCCCGTCGACCATTCGCTGGACGGTCGGGATCCCGAACGCCAGGGTCTTGCCGGACCCGGTCTTCGCCTTGCCGCAGACGTCCCGACCGGCCAGGGCGTCCTCGATGGTCAACCGCTGGATCGGAAACGCCTCGGTGATGCCCTTGTCCGCCAGGACCTTGACAAACTCCTCGGCGACCCCGAGCTCAGCGAAGGTGGCGACCACCTCATCGGACTGGCCATCCTCTTCGACACTGTTGACGTCTATGGACATGGAGTCGCTGCTACCGATCGTTCGAGCGTACCCAGCCGCGGCGATTCCCACGGTCATGGTTCGGCCGGGGTCCGACTAGCGTGTCGCCATGAACTCGCTGAACGTCGTCGCTACCTGGCCGGTTACCACCGTAGCCGCCGGTTGGCGAGGACCCGACGATGGACCGACAAGCATCGGTCCCGTCGACCAGGTCTTTCCCCTTGCGTCTGTGACCAAGCCGCTGGTGGCCTTTGCGGTGCTGGTCGCCGTCGAGGAGGGCTCGCTGGCGCTCGACCAACCGGCCGGACCACCGGGATCGACGGTGGCGAACCTGCTGTCGCACAGCGCGGGCCTGGGCCCGGACGCTCCCCCGGCCGGGGCCGAGCCCGGGCCGCTGACCCCGGTCGGCAGCCGCCGGATCTACTCCAACCACGGATTCGAGGAACTGGGTCGGGCCCTGGAGGCCACCACCGGCTTCACCTGCGCCCAGTACCTCGATGAGGCGGTCTGCGCCCCCCTCGGGATGACGGGCACCGAGTTGCGGGGCTCGCCGGCCCACGGGGCGGTCTCGACGGTGAGCGATCTGCTCCGGTTCGGGGCCGAGCTCCTCCGCCCGACGCTGCTCTCGGCGGAGACGGTGGCGGCAGCGACCACGCCACATCTCCCGGAGTTGGCCGGCGTGCTGCCAGGATTCGGGCGTCAGGACCCCAATCCGTGGGGTCTCGGGTTCGAGATCCGGGGGACGAAGTCGCCGCACTGGACCGGTTCGACCAACGATCCGGCGACGTTCGGCCACTTCGGGCGGTCCGGGACGTTCCTGTGGGTCGATCGGTCGATCCCGGCATGCTGCGTGGTCCTGACCGATCGGGACTTCGGGCCGTGGGCCGCCGAGGCCTGGCCCCCGCTGGCCGACGCCGTCGTCGCCGACGCCAGATCCGCCTAAACAAACCAGCCGCCTGCGCCGAAGAATGACAAGCGGAGGAAAATGCCCTTGTCGAACGGTCTTGCAGAGCTTCGGGCCAGGAAGGCCCTTCAGGAGTCCGGCCTTCCCCACGACGGC
Source organism: Actinomycetota bacterium (assembly GCA_039029715.1). Lineage (GTDB taxonomy): Bacteria > Actinomycetota > Acidimicrobiia > Acidimicrobiales > SZUA-35 > JAHELU01. The sequence continues at coordinate 17,970 of JBCCFN010000017.1, forward strand.
CCGATGATCCGCGCCGACAGCACGTCGAATGAGGTGTTCATCACCTGCAATCACGTGATCCGGTTCAACCAGCAGCCGAATCGGCGGCTCGAGCGGGAAGCGGAGCTGTGCAGCCACCTCGATCGCCAGCTCCCCGGGCGATCGTGGTTGCCCCGAGTCGAGTCCTATGGCGGGCGCCCCGGATCGGACTATCTGATCGTGACCAAGCGGAACGGCGAGTCGCTGTCACGGTGCTGGCCGATGATGAGCCGGGAGTCCCGCCGCAAGGCGATCGGTCAGGTCTGCGCCTTCCTCAGGGACCTCCATCAGACGCCGGCCCTCGACCAGGTGCCGGTGATCGACAAGTCGCCCCACCTCCTCGGCGGGCAGGATCCGGTCGGCCCGCTGCTGTGCGGGCTCGATCAGCTGGCCCAGCTGCCACACATCGACCAGGGTCTGGTCGCAGACGCCAAGATGCTGACGCTGGAGGCGGCGGACTCGGTCCGGGCCGACTGGCGACCCGGACTGATCCACGGCGACCTGACGCTGGAGAACGTGCTCTGGGACTGGACCGAGATCACTGCGGTGATCGATCTCGAGTGGTGTCGGCCGGCGCCGGCCGATCTGGAGCTCGACATCCTTGGCCGGTACTTCGCCATGCCAGAGGTCCACGTCTCGGCCGAGGCCGAGCGGCATCAGCGTTCCGGCGACTACGCAGAGGTGCCGAGCTGGATCGCCGAGGACTACCCGGAGTTGTTCCAGGCCCAGGGGCTGGCCAGGCGCCTGATCATCTACGCCCTGGCGTTCGAGGTCCGAGCGACCATCGACAGCCCGCCGCCGGCGGACAAGCAGCACCTGACCCGCTATCACCCCTACAACCGCCTGGCCCGCGTGGTGGCCACCGGCGGGCACGTCACCGAGCTGCTCGATCACCTCGGCCTGGCCTCGATCTGAGCGCTGCGAATCGACGCGGCGGCCGAAACGTCCGTTGCTGCACCGTTTCGGCCGGATCGGCAAACTAGATTGTCCGGGTGACCAACTCCGCGCCAACGGAAACCACGACGACCACCGAGGCCTGGGTCGTCAATCCAACCGGCCCACTGGTCGGCGACGTCGCCGTCCGGGGCTCCAAGAACGCCGTCACCAAGCACCTGGTGGCCGCGCTGCTCGGGGACTCACCATCGCAGATCTCGAACTGCCCGAACGTCGGTGACGTGGACATCACCACCCAGATGCTCGAGGCGCTGGGGTGCGAGGTCGACCGGTCGAACGGCGATGCGATCGTCGATCCCCGGCCGCTCAACAACAGCCGGGTCCCGCTGACCTTCAGCGGCATGAACCGGATCCCGATCCTGATGATCGGACCGCTGCTCCACCGGGTCGGCGAGGCCTTCGTCCCGCTGGTCGGCGGTGACGACATCGGCTCTCGGCCGGTCGACTTCCACGTCGACGCCCTGGAGCGGATGGGGGCCGAGATCCAGATCACGGCAGACGGGTTGGAGGCCAAGGCCGGTCGGCTCAAGGGGGCCCACATCGAGCTGCCATACCCTTCGGTCGGGGCGACCGAGACCGTGCTGATGACCGCCGTCCGGGCCGACGGTCGGACCGTCCTCGACGGCGCCGCCCTGGAGCCGGAGGTCATCGAGCTGGCCCTGTTCCTCCAGCGGATGGGGGCCCACATCGAGATGCATCCCAACCGCCGGTTCGTGATCGACGGGCGGCCGAACCTGTCCGGGGCGGCCCACACCCTGAAAGGCGACCGGATCGAGGCCTTCTCGTACCTGATCGCCGGGCTGATCACCGGCGGCAAGGTCACGGTCCACGGCTGCAGCCAGGACCGGTTGGTGACCGCCATCTCCACCCTGTCCCGCATGGGGGCGGAGTTCGAGATCACGGACACGACGGTGGCGGCTCGGGCCGACCGGCTGGAGGCCGGGGCGGTCGAGACCGACACCCACCCGGGGTTCATGACCGACTGGCAGTCACCGATGGTGGCGTTGTTCACCCAGTGCGACGGGCTGTCCGTCATGTACGAGACCGTCTACGAGAACCGGTTCACCTACGTCCCGGCGCTCAACAAGATGGGGGCCCAGATCCAGCCATACAACACCCCGCTCGGCAGCATCCAGAACCGGTTCGTCGGCTCGTCGACGGCCTGTTCGGTCGTCGTCCGGGGCAAGACGCCCCTGATCGGCACCGACGTGGTGGTCCCGGACATCCGGGGCGGGTTCGCCTACGTGCTCGCCGCCGCAGCGGCCGAGGGCACGACCACGATCACCGGCACCCACCATCTGGACCGGGGCTACAACCGGCCGATCGCCAACTTCACCGACCTCGGCCTCGACATCAAGCGGGCCACGGTCGAGGTCCCGAACGGGTCCGCCTGACCGGCCGTCGACCGGACGCTGCGGAGCGGCTGGTCGCAGCCATTCTGGAGGCGGTCGACGCCATGCGAGGTGGGTCGAGACCGTTGATCGTCGCCATCGACGGGCGGAGCGGAGCCGGCAAGTCGACCCTGGCCGCCGAGGCGGCGAACCGGCTTGCGGCCCGAGGCCTGCCGGCTGCGGTGATCGAGGGTGATGACTTCTACGCCGGGGGCTCGTCGATTGCGTGGGATGAGCGGACCCCGGAGGACAAGGCCCGGCACGTGATCGACTGGCGGCGCCAGCGCCCGGTCCTGTCGCACCTCCGGGAGCGCCGCCCGGCCCACTGGCGCCCGTTCGACTGGGCGGCCGACGAGTGGGACGGGCCGGACCCGCCCCTCGGTGCACCGACGTCATGTGAACCAACCGCCGTGGTGATGCTCGAAGGCGCCTACAGCGGCCGTCCGGAACTGGCCGACCTGGTCGACCTCCGGGTCCTGCTCGACACCCCGGAACCGGTCCGGGCCAGGCGTCTCCGTGATCGTGAGGGCGAGGACTACCAGGTCAGCTGGGAGGGCCGGTGGCGGGAGGCCGAGAACCACTATTTCTCCGCCGTTGCACCTCCGGACGGGTTCGACCTGGTGATCACCTGAGGGCCGACCGCCCTCGGCTCGGTCAGGCCTTCGAGTCCTCGAGCTCGTCCTCCTCGGACCGCTCGGTGGCGTAGAACGACGGGACACCCCGCCGGGCCAGGAGCACCAGGGCGATGACCGACAGGACGATAGCGCTGCCGCTGACCCAGTGGTTGACCCGGATCCCGAGGATCAGGGTCGCCGGATCGATCCGGACCGCCTCAACCAGGAATCGGCCGATGCCGTAACCGGCGACGTAGAGGGGCAGGATCATGCCCTTGCGGAGCACCCCGCGCCGATCGATCCAGATCAGGAAGCCGGCGAGCAGCAGGTTCCAGGTCGCCTCGTAGAGGAAGGCGGGGTGGAACGTCTCCTCGTCGATGAACTCCGCCGGCCGATGCCGCTCGTCGATCTCGACCGCCCACGGCAGGTCGCTGGGGCCGCCGAAGATCTCCTGGTTGAACCAGTTGCCGAGCCGGCCGATGGCCTGAGCGATCGGGATGCCTGGGACGACGGCGTCGATCACGTTTCCGATGTCGAGGCCCCGGCGCTTGGCCGCCCAGTAGCCGACCGCCACGCCGGCGACCAACCCACCGGGGATCCCGAGGCCACCCTCCCAGATTCGGAACCAGACCTCCGGCGGCCGCCAGTCGGTGATCAGATGGTAGATCCTGGACCCGATCAGCCCGGCCGGCACCGCCCAGGTGGCGATGTAGGCGATGTCGTCCGGATCGCCGCCGCGGGCCGACCAGCGCCGTTGGCCGAGCACGACGGCCACCACCACGGCGATGCCGATGCAGAGCCCGTAGTAGTTGAGCGTGATTGGCCCGAGCTCCAGGTTGCTTGACGAGGGGCTGGGGATCGATGCCAGAACCTGTTGGACCACGACCACTTCCTAACCGAGTTGGGACGGACCGATGGCGAACAGATCCGCCGCGCCCGCCGTTGCCGGACCCTCGAGCGCGGTTGCGCCGGGGAGTAGCTGCTCGCCGAAGAACTTGGCCGAGACAACCTTTGCCGCATAGAAGCCGTCCGGGTCCTCGGTTTGTTCCCGAGCGGCCAGGGCCGCCTTGGCCAGGAGCCCACCACAGACCACGGTCCCGAGCATCCGGAGGTAGGGAGAGGACCCGGCCAGGGCGTCTGCCGGGTTGGCGGCGCCGTGCTCGAGCAACCAGGCGGTGGCCCGTCTGGTGGACGCCACCGCGACCTCCAGGTTCTCACCGAAGGTGGCCAGGTCGTCATGGGCGCCAAGCTGCTTCGCCCGCTCCTGAACGATGTCGAGCTGCTCGTTGACCACCGCACCGCCCCGCATCGGCAGCTTCCGACCGACCAGGTCCGCGGCCTGGATCCCGTTCGTCCCCTCATAGATGGGGGCGATGCGGGCGTCCCGGTAGTGCTGGGCGACCCCGGTCTCCTCGACGTAGCCCATACCGCCGTGGACCTGGACCGCCAGCGAGGTCATCTCGTTGCCGAGGTCGGTGCAGAGGCTCTTCGACAGCGGGATCAGCAGGTCGGTCCACTCCTTGGCCGCCTCGGCGTCCGGGCCACCGGTGCTTGCCCGGTCGATGGCGGCGGCGTTCTCGTAGATCAGGCACCGCATCCCGTCGATCCAGGCCCGCTGGGTCATCAGCAGCCGCCGGACGTCTGGATGATCGATGATCGGGCTGGAGGTGCCGGGCTCGGCCCCGATCGCCGTGCCCTGGAGCCGCTCCTGGGCGTAGGCCAGGGCCTGCTGATAGGCCCGCTCCGACAGGGACAGGCCCTGGAGGCCGACCGAGAGCCGGGCGTTGTTCATCATGGTGAACATGTTCCGCATCCCGGCACCCTCGCCGCCGATCAGCCAGCCGATCGCCCCGCCCTCGTCGCCGTAACTCAGCACGCACGTCGGGCTGCCGTGGATACCGAGCTTGTGCTCGACCGAGACGCAGCTGACGTCGTTGCGGTCCCCGAGCGAGCCGTCTGGATTCACGAAGAACTTGGGGACCAGGAACATCGAGATGCCCTTGGTCCCGGGCGGTGAGCCGGGGGTCCGGGCCAGGACCAGGTGGATGATGTTCTCGGCCAGATCGTGCTCGCCGTAGGTGATGTAGATCTTCTGACCGGTGATGCGGTAGGACCCGTCGCCGACCGGCTCGGCCTTCGCGGTCAGCGCACCGACGTCGGAGCCGGCCTGCGGCTCGGTCAGGTTCATCGTCCCGGTCCACTCCCCCGTCAGCATCTTCGGCAGGTACATGGCCTGCTGCTCCGGCGACCCGTGGTGCTGGAGAGCGTCGATCGCCCCCTGGGTCAGGAGCGGACAGAGGGAGAACGCCATGTTGGCGCTGGTCATGACCACCAGGATGGCGATGGCCACCGTCCACGGGAAGCCGCCGCCCCCGTACTCCGGGTCGAACGGGACGGCCCCGAACCCGGACGCCACGTACTGGTGGTATGCCGGCTTGAAGCTGTCCGGGGTCCTGACCTCACCGTCATCGGTCCGGACCGAGCCGATCTGGTCGCCATCACGGTTGGTCGGGGCCACCACCTCGGCCATGAACCGGCCGACCTCGGCCACCACCGTCGACACGGTCTCGGCATCGATCCCGTCGAAGGCGTCTGCGGTCAGCAGGTCCTCCAGGCCGATGACGTGGCGGAGCACGAAGTCGATGTCTCCGATCGGAGGGTCATAGTTGGTCACGGTTCGTCACTTTCGTCCCGTCGAGCGAACGTCATCGATTGTAGGTTGCGACCCGGTCGGTCGTTCAGTTCGGGGCGGCCGAGGCGGCCCGGGTTACCCTCGCCCCATGAACCTCGTCGAGCTGGCCCAGGGGGTGTTCGCCTTCATCGACCCCAGCCCCCGGTTCGGCCGTTCGAACGTCGGCCTGGTGATCGACGCCGATGGACTCACCCTGTTCGACACCACCGCCACGCCAGACCAGGGCGAGCGGGTCCGCCAGGAGGTCCTGGAGCTGACGGCCGCCCTCGAGCTGCCGATCAAGCGGGTGGTGCTGAGTTCCAGCAGGATCCCGTTCAGTGGCGGCGGCAACCCGTTCTGGGCCTCGGCCTTCTTCGGCACAGACGTCACGAGCGAGCAGCTCGATGCCCCGCCGAACCCGGAGGCGTTCCGGCGGCTGCTCCCGGAGTTCGCCGCCGCCTACGACGACGAGTTCACGACCAGGCCGATCACCCACACCATCTCCGGCGACGCCTGGCTGACCGGCGCAACCCATGCGGTACCGATCCCCGGGGAGTCGGCAGGCAACCTGGCGCTGCGGGTGGAGTCGGCGAACGCCGTGTTCGCCGGTGCGCTGGCCAGCTTCGGGGTCACGCCCCTGGCCTACGATGCCGATCTGGCGGCCTGGATCGATGGCCTGGAACGGCTCGCCACCCTGGGTGCCACGATCATCCCGGGCCACGGCATGCCGGGGGGCGCAGCCGACGTGGCGGATCTGATCGGCTATCTGCAGGCCTGCATCGCCGCAGACGGTGATCTCGGCCGGCTGGCGGCCGGCCCGTGGGACCGCTGGACCGACCGACGGTTCGATGCGGTGAACGTGGAGCGGGCGGCGGCCATGAATCGGGGGATCGACGAGATACCCCAAGCCATGTTCGCCCTGCTCGGCTTCGCCTAGACCAGCTGGTCCTCGACCCGCTCCAGGGCGTCTTCCTCGCTGACGTTCAGGGCGAACGACAACTCTGACACCAGGACCTTCCGGGCCTTGTTGTACATGGTCTTCTCGCCGGCGGAGAGCCCCTTGGACTTCTCACGGAGCCGGAGATTCCTGACGACCTCGGCGACCTGGTAGACGTCACCGGACCGCAGCTTCTCCTGGTGGTTCTTGAACCGCCGGGACCAGTTGGCCGGCTCACGAACGTCCCGCTTCGACAGCAGGACGAACAGATCTTCGACGTCCTCCTCGCTGATCGGGAGGCGCATGCCGACCTCGTCTGCCATCTCGACCGGAACCCGGACGGTCAGGTTGTCGTGGACCGCTTGCAGCACGAAGTACTTCTTCTTCTCTCCGTTGAGCTCTCGGGTCTCGGTCCGCTGGATGACGGCCGCCCCATGGTGGGGGTAGACAACTCGATCACCGGATTTGAACGTCATTGCTCTCCTCGACTCCGGGCCTGACGGGCCCGGCCACTGCCTCCACGCCGCCTGCACTCATGATGGCGTAAAAGCGATCGGAACACACGCTGGCCGCTCAGGCGAACGCCAGAGCGATCGAACCCACCGTGCTGATCACCATGGCCAGGACGGCGATGACGATCGTCCAGTACATCAGGGGCTTGCGCTCCCGGAAGCTCGGGAACTTCGGCTCGACATATGGTGCGTCCGGGCTGGTTCCCCCCGGACCGGTTACCCGACTGGTTCCCTTGGGCCTGGCCACCGGACATCACCTCTGGCGGATCATGGGCACGCCGGCCCCGCAGGACCGGCGTTCCCTCGAACGGTACGTTGTCCCCAGTCTACCGGGACCGGGGGCACCCTGGGCCCGGCCCGCGCCGCTTGGCGACCCGGGCGCGGCAGCCGCTAGGCCTGCACCACCTTGGTGGAGAAGATCTTGTCGAGCAGACGCTTCTTGTCGCCGTCCCACAGTGGCCACAGGTGATCCAGGATGTGCGGGATCAGACACGGGAGCAGGAACAGCCACGAGACGAACAGGCGCAGAATCGCCATGCCGACCCCGATGGGCTGGCCGGTGTTCTCCGACACCAGCTTGATCCCCTGGGAGCCCTTGCCGAACGACTGACCGCTCGTCCCCATCTTGAAGCCCTTGTTGTACAGCAGGTACGCCAAGGCGACGAGGCCGATGAGGATGTTGACGGTCTGGTCGGTGAACGACCCGATGATGACTGCGAGCCAGTACGGGCCCACGTCGATCAGCCATGCGGTGGCTCGGGGGCCGAACTCGACCGATTGACCGAGGCCGCCACCGGCTGCCACGTCCGAGCCCTGGCCGACCGGCTGCGGTCCGCCGACCCACTGCGTACCGTCCCAATAGCGCTGCGTTCCGGGGGCGTCACCCTGCGCGTAATACCACCCCGGTTGCATCTGACTTTCGCTCACCCTGTATTCCTCCCTCTCGAGCTCAGTGCGTTCGAGAAAGGGCGATCATAGTCAGACTTCGCTGGTTCCGTCAGACTTCCGCCCTCAACCGTCGCCACATTCCTATCAGACCGACCGACCCAAAACCAGGTTTTCAGCGGTCGCCACGTCCCACCCGACCGGGGCGCCTATCGTGGATTCGAGGTCGATCCGACCGCCGAACCAACACCGGACCACGACTGAAGGGCGCGACCACCCGCCATGCACGAAACGATCCTTGTCACCGGCGGGGCCGGCTACATCGGGAGCCACACCGCAGTGGCGCTCGCCGAGCGAGGCCACCGGGTGGTCATCGCAGACAACCTGGCCAACAGCTCGGAGGTCGCCGTCGATCGTGTCCGGGCCCTCTCGGGCGGCGACATTGCGTTCCATGAGGTCGACCTGCTCGACCAGGAGGCGCTGGCCGGGGTCTTCGCCGAGCATGCGATCGATGCCGTGATCCACTTCGCAGGGTTGAAGGCGGTCGGCGAGTCGGTCGAGGAACCGCTTGCCTACTACAGGACCAACCTGCTGTCCACCATCAACCTGCTGGAGCAGATGCGGGCCAGTGAGGTCTGGGATCTGGTGTTCTCCTCCTCCGCCACCGTCTACGGCGACCCGGAGACCCTGCCGATCCCCGAGGGGGCCCGGCTGCAGCCGACCAACCCCTACGGTCGCACCAAGTTGATGATCGAGGACATCTGCCGGGACGTGGCGGCGTCCGATCAGCGATGGCGGATCAGCCTGCTCCGGTATTTCAATCCGGTCGGCGCCCACCCGAGCGGTGAGATCGGCGAGGATCCGACCGGCCGGCCGAACAACCTGGTCCCGTACGTGATGCAGGTAGCCGTCGGCCGCCGGGAGCACCTAGAGGTCTACGGGGACGACTGGGACACCGCGGACGGGACCGGTGTCCGGGACTACATCCACGTCGTCGACCTGGCAATGGGCCACCTGGCCGCCCTCGACCACATCGACGATGGCTGTGAGGTGTTCAACCTCGGTACCGGGACTGGGGCATCGGTGTTCGACATCGTAAAGACCACCGAGAACGTGAGTGGCAAGGCCATCCCCTACGAGGTCGTCGGCCGCCGCCACGGTGATATCGCCACCTCGCTTGCCGACCCGTCAAAGGCCAACGAGCAGCTGGAATGGCGGGCCGATCGCAGCATCGAGGTGATGCTGGCAGACGCCTGGCGCTGGCAGTCACAGAACCCGGACGGCTTCGTCGAGGCCGACGGTGCCACGGGCGGCAGCGACCAGCCGGACGGCCCCTAAGCCACGACGTCGGCCCGGGTCGGCAGCGAGGCCTGCGCCCCCCGGCGGGTGACGGTCACTGCCGCAACCCTGGCCGCCCAACCGGCCGAGTCGACCAGGTCGGCGCCGAGGCAAAGCGCATCGGCCAGGGCACCACAGAACGAGTCGCCGGCCGCAGTGGTATCGACCGGGGTCACCGGGACGGCGGCGATCGGGGTCACCGATCGGCTGCCATCCCCTGGCCGCTCGACCACCACGGCCCCGTCACCGCCGAGGGTGGCCACCACGGCCGACAGCCCCGCCGTGGCCGTCCCGAGAGCGACGACCTGGTCGATCACCTCATCGTTCGAACCGGCCACCGGCGCATCGACCAACAGGGCCAGCTCGGTCCGGTTCGGGACCAGCACGTCGACGCCCTCGACCCGGTACCCGGCGGTGGCCGGTGCCGGGTTGACCAGCAGCAGCCCCCGGCGAGGGAGGGCGGCCAGGGACTCGACCGTCGCAGTTGGCACCTCGAGCTGGGCCAGGACCACCGGTGCGTCCGCAACAGCGCCCGCCCAGGCCGACACATCCTCCGGTGAGACCGCCCCATTGGCTCCCGGCGCCACCACGATCCGGTTCTCGCCGGAGGTCTCGACCTCGATCACGGCCAACCCGGACGCCACCCCGTCGGTCACGGCCACCCCGTCAACGTCGATGCCCTCTGCGGCAAGGGCGGCCAGTCGCTCCCGGCCGGCCTCGTCGTCTCCGACCCTGCCGATCATGGCCACCCGGCGGCCGAGTCTGGCCGCCGCCACCGCCTGATTCGCGCCCTTGCCGCCACCACCCCACTGGACGTCGTGGCCGAACAGTGTCTCGCCGGGGTCAGGGAAGCGGTCGACCGTGACCGACAGGTCGAGGTTGATGCTGCCGACGACGACGATCTCCGGCGAATCGGCCACCGGACTCATCCACGATCCCGGGCGGCGATGGCGTCGAGGATCAGCTGCCGGGCCGCCCCGTGGTCCAGCGTGTGGCCGTGGTTGACGTTCGGCCGGTCGCTCCGGCCCGGCCGCTGGTCGACCACGGTCATCCCCCTGGTGATGGTGCCGGTCAACTCGACGTCGACGTGACGGGCCTCGGTGCCGATGACCTCGGGGTTGGTGACCGCCAGCACCGCGCACGGGTCGTGAAGGCCACCGAGGCGGAGGCCTCGGACCTTCTCGATCTGGTCGAGGTAGCTGCCCATCAGGTCGGCCAGGACCCGGGCCCCTCGCCCACCGAGGACGCCGATGTCGTTTGCCAGGTCGTCATCGACCAGGAACTGGTGGGTCAGGTCGAGTCCGGCCATGTGGATCCGGGCGCCGGAGCCGAGGACGACCGCTGCGGCCTCCGGATCCACCAGGATGTTGAACTCGGCGACGGGTCCGTGGTTGCCGAACGTGGCCGAGCCGCCCATGAAACTGACGCCGGCGAGCCGACCGGGGAGGTCGGGGGCGGCCCGGAACGCCAGGGCGACGTTGGTCATCGGCCCGATCGGAACCAGCCACAGCCCGTCCTCGGCCCGGATCGTCTCGATCAGGAACTCGATCCCGTCTGTCGATGCCGGCTCCCGCTCCAGTGGCGGCAGGTCCGGCCCGGCGAATCCACTGACGCCGTGGATCTCGGGGGCGTGGCGGGGCTCGGCCACCAACGGGCGGGCCGCCCCGGCATGGACCTCGACGTCGATGCCGAAGAGCTGGCAGGTCAGCAGGGCGTTGGTGGTGACGTCCCGGAGGGGGGCGTTCCCCCCGACGGTGGTGATGGCGACCAGGTCACCGAGGTGGGCGGCCGCCACCAGGGCGACCGCGTCGTCGAGGCCGGGGTCGCAGTCGACCAGGAGACGGGGCCGGGTCACCGGGAGGCGCCGATCAGTCCGGGTCGTTGAGCTTGTCGAAGATCTCCTTGCAGGAGGGGCAGACCGGGAACTTGCCTGGATCGCGGCTCGGCACCCATTTCTTGCCGCACAGGGCGATCACCGGGGTGCCCTCGATGGCGCTGGGCAGGATGGCGTTCTTGCGGACGTAGTGGGCGAACCGCTCGTGGTCGCCGTCCTCCAGCATCGGATCGTCGACCGAGGGGTCGATGATCGGGTCGATCACGGGCAGGGTCTCCAGCTCCGACATGATCCCATCTTCGCCGGTTTCGCCCACCGGGCCAACCACCAGCCGGCTCGGACCGGCCCCGTGCCGGTCCCGGACCCGTCCGCCGGAGGGTAGGGTTGCGCCCGTGCTGACACCAGGAACCGCTGCGCCGGACTTCACCGTGCCCGATCACGACGGCTCGCCGACCACCCTCTCGGCCCTCCACGGCGGCTGGGTACTGCTGTGGTGGTACCCCAAGGCCGGTACCCCCGGTTGAACCCTCCAGGGCCAGAGCCTGCGTGATCAGGCTCAACAGTTCGTCGAGGCCGGCTGCACGGTCCTCGGGATCTCGTTCGACACCCCGGAGGACAACCGACCCTTCCGGGAGGACAACGACTTCCCGTTCGCCCTGCTGAGCGACATCGACAAGTCGGTCGGCACCGCATACGACGTCCTACGGGACGCCGATGACCCGTTCGCCGACTACCCGCAGCGGATCGCCTACCTGATCGACCCCGAC
>JBCCFN010000018.1:0-29611 GCA_039029715.1 Actinomycetota bacterium
GGCCCGACCACCTACTACGACGGTCAGCAGCTGATGGCCCGGGCCATCAGCTGCTGACCGTCGTAGTAGGTGGTCGGGCCGAAGTCCATGCCGACCACGGTGTCACGGGACTGGGTCCAGGTGCTGTTCCGCATCAGGAGGTCGACGTCGCCGGTCGAGACGGCGGTGAACCGCTCGGCCGCAGTCAGCGGCACGAACTCGACGGCCTCGGAATCACCGAGGACCGCAGCGGCGACCGCCCGGCAGTAATCGGCGTCGATCCCGGTGACCGAACCATCGGCCTGGGTGAACGAGAAGGCAACCGCAGCGCCGGAGACGCCGCAATTGAGGGTGCCGCGGTCCTGGACCGTGGCCAGGATGCTGCCGCCCTGGGTCAGCTCGACCGTGGTGTCCTCGTCGTCGTCGCCATCGGCGGCGTCGTCGTCATCCGAGGAGTCCTCGGCGGTCTCCTCGGTGGAGTCGGTGTCGTCCTCGGCACCTTCTTCGTCCGTCTCACTGGCACCGCACGCCGCGGCGAACATCGCCGTTGCGAACAGCAGCGCCAAGAGGCGGAACCACTTCGATTGGGTCATTGTGTCTCTCCCTTGGATTTCACTCTGTATGCCGTGCCGCGACGGGCCAGCACGTAAGTCGTAGAGCGTACTCCCTGTCGATCCAAAGACGGGGATGGCCGACCGGTGACCGCAGATGAGACCGGTTCTCGAACCGGGAAAACCAGCTGGGGAAGTGGGGTTTCTCACCTTGGTGGCCCAACGATGACGTTCTCCTTACCGGATGATTGCTCGACCAATCGGGCCCGGATACGCCGGTTCCGATCATCGGGCCGGCACCTCCAGCCGGATCGGGAACGCGTCGCAGATCCTGGCGATTCGATCGGCCGGCACATGGGACGGCACGTGGGACGAGAGCACGGCCTCGACGCGGCCATTGGCCCGGTCGGCGGCCGCGCTTGCACCGGCATCGATCCAGTCGTCTGGACTCAACCGGTCGCCGACCTCGGGGTAGACGTACTCGGTCTGCATCATGGCCAGCGTCTGGGGATGGCCGAGGAAGTGGCCCTCGCCGCCGATGACCTCGGCGATCGCGCTGGTCGACATCGTCTCCGGGGTGACCTCGATGCCTCTGACGGTGCGGTTGACCGAGCCGAGCAGGTCGTTGTCGATCACCATCATCTCCGGGGAGCAGGCCATGATGCTGGCCAGCATCCCGGCCGACTCGTACACCAGATTGGCCCCGGCGTTGGCCGCCAGGGCCACGGTCTGCCCCTTCTCGTACCCGGCCTGGGCGTCCGGGATCTTGCTGTCCGCCATCCCGGCCGCCACCCCGGACGGGAGCCCGAGATGATTGGCCAGCTGGGCCGCGGCGGCGTTGAGGACCGCCTCCTCCCCGCTCCCGCCGGACATCGCCCCGGTCCGCAGATCGGAGACGAACGGCCACAGGCCCATCACGCAGGGGTGACCGGGTGACAACAGGTTGACGCAGGTCAGCCCGGCCAGGCACTCGGCCAACGCCTGGACCAGCGAGCCGGCGAGTGCGGCCGGCGAGGTGGCGCCGGCCTGCCCGGCCGACAGCAGGTTGATCGGCATGCCGACCCGGACCTGCTCGGCGAGGCACAGCGCCGAATCCTCGGCGAACCGGAGCGGCGGTACGACGAAGGTGTTGTTGGCCTTGCAGAACGGCCGCTTCCGGAACTCGCCCTCACCCCCGAGCGCCAGGTCGAACATGGCGGCCACCTCGTGGACGTGGCGGGGCTCGAACATCGATGTCCCGATCGGCTTTGAGGTCCCGAGCATCGTGACGAAGGCGGTGTTCAGATCCACGTCCCGGGCCGACTCGAGGTCCCTGGTCACCACCGGTCTGACGAACAGGTGGATGTTGTCGAGCGTGTCGGCCAGCCGGGCCAGGTCGTAGAGGTCCCGGAGGGTGCTCTCGCGGAACCGGCCGGACCGGTGATCGAGGATCATGACCGCAGCGCCGCCGGTGGCGAAGTGGACGCGGTCGCCACCGATCTCGATGCCGGAATCGTCGTCGAATCCGTGGAGCACGAACTCCTTGGCCGCGGTGTCGATGGCCCGCAGCACCACCTGACGAGGAAACCGGAGCCGGCCGTCATCGCCCATCGTGCCGCCGGCCGCGGTCACCAGCTCGATGAACTCCGGGGTGGCCTGGCCCATCCCAAGCTCCTCGAGCAGCCCGAGGGCCGCGTCGACCATGTCGGTCATCTGGCCGTCACTGAGGGGCCGGTAGGCCCCGCCGATCATGCCCGGTCGGATCGCCCGGGGGGCGTCGACCGGTGGTGCCTGCCGCTTCGCAACCCTCGCCGCTCGGCCGCCAGACCGTCGCGCCACCTCAGGCCCTCGGCTTCTCGTTCTTCGGGTCGTAGGCCGGTTCGGCGAGCACCCGAGCCGCTCGTCGCTCACCGAGCAGCTGGATGTCGAAGACGGTGCCTGGCTCCCGGAACCGGGGCTCGACGTAGGCGAAGGCCAGCCCCTTGCCGACGCTGTGGCCCCAGGTGCCGGACGTGGTGATGCCGATGATCCGGTCACCGTCGAGTACCGGCTCGTTGCCTCGACAGTCGTGGCCCGGCATCGAGCTGTCCGAGGTTCGCGGCGTCGCGGCCTCGGGATCGGAGGCCGGCGCGCTCGCCGCCTCCTCGACCTCGCAGTAGACCAGGAACATTGACAGCTCGTCGACCCGATCGGCCCGGTCGAGCACGACGTCTCGGCCCAGGAAGTCGGTCGAGGTGTCGACGAAGCGGCCGAGGTCGGCTTCGACCGGTGTGATCTCGGTCGTCAGCTCGTGCCCCATGGCCTTGTAGCCCTTCTCGATCCGCATGGCGTTCATGGCGTAGGCGCCGTAGTGGACCATGTCGTGGGGCGCACCGGCCTCGACGATGGCGTCGTACAGCTCGGGCTGGCGATCGATCGGGTGGTGGAGCTCCCAGCCGAGCTCACCGACGTAGCTGACCCGCAGGGCGATACAGGGCACGCCGGCGACGGTGATCTCCTGGCCGGTCAGCCAGCGGAAGCCGTCGTTGGTCAGGTCGGCCTCGGTCAGGGGGGCCAGGATGTCACGGGCCCGCGGTCCGGAGACCGCCAGGATGGCCAGCTCCTCGGTGACGTCGGCGACGGTCACGTCCTCCCCGGGCTCGATGTGATGGCGGAGCCAGTCCCGGTCGTGGAACTGGGCCGTGATCCCGGAGTTGACATAGAACCGCTCCGGGCCGAGCCGGGTGATCGTCATCTCGGCCTCGATCCCCCCGAGCGAGGTCAGGAAGTGCGTCAACCGCATGCCACCGTCGGTGGCCGGCATCCGGTTGGCGGTCAGCCGGTCCAGGAGCGCCGCGGCGTCGGCGCCGGTGACCTCGAACTTGCTGAACGCGGTCAGGTCGGCGACGCCGGCCCGCTCCCGGACCGCCCGGCACTCCTCCCCCACCACGTCGAAGGCGTTGGATCGACGATGGCTGTGGGCCTCGGCCGGACCGAAGTACTGGGGCCGTTCCCAGCCGAAGATCTCCTGCCACTGGGCGTCCCGGGCCTTCAGCCGCTCGTAGATCGGATCGGTCTTCTGGGGCCGACCGGCGAACCGCTGCTCGCCCGGCAGCCGGGTCACGTACATCTCGTGGTACTCGTCGATCGCCTTGTCGATGGCGTAGCGGCCGGTCGGCCCGCAGTGATCACCGAATCGGCGGGGGTCCATCTCGGCCACATTGATCTCGGTCTGGCCATGGACCATCCACTGGGCCAGATACTTGCCCGCCCCCGGCCCCTGGGTGATCCCGATCGAGGCACCGGCGCACATCCAGTAGTTGTCATGCCCGGGCGCCGGGCCCATCAGGTAGCCGGAGTCAGGCGTGTGGGTGATCGGCCCGGAGATCACGTTCTTGATCCCCGCCTCCTGGAACGGCGGGATCCGGTCACCGGCATCGACCAGGTGGTCCATGATCTGATCGAGATCCGGTGGGGTCAGGTAGAAGTGCTTGTCCCACTCGATGCCCTCGACCCCGTAGATCTGGGCGTTCTTGGTCTCGTACGGGCCGACGAGGAGGCTGTCGATCTCGCGCCGGTAGTAGGACGAGACCCTGGGGTCCCGGACGATCGGCGGGTCGTAGTCGAGGGCCATCATCGCCGGTAGTGGCTCGGTCACCAGGTACTGGTGGATCACCGACACGATCGGGACCTCGACCCCGGCCATGGCCCCGACCTGGGGGGCGTAGCAGCCCGCGGCGTTCACCAGGTGATCGCAGACGATGCGCCCGGCCTCGCCACCCTTCTCGGTCAGCACTTCCCAGCGGCCATCCGGCAGTTTGTTGGTCGCCGTGACCAGGGTGTTCTTCGCCAGCTCGGCGCCGAGTTGGCGGGCCCCCTTGACCATGGCCGACGTGGCCTGGGACGGATCCGACCAGCCATCGTTCGGGGTGTGGAAGCCGAGCTTCACGTCCGAGACGTCCATGAACGGCCAGTAGTCGAGGATCTCTGCCGGCGAGATCAGGTGCCCCTCGATCCCGATCAGGTCCATCATCCCCTGGATGTAGCGGAACCAGTCGACCTGCTCGTCTGTCACCGCCAGCCGGATCGCCCCGGTGCCGTGCCAGCCGCCGAAGAGCCCGGTCTCCTCCTCGATGGCGGCGTACAGCTCGGGGGCGACCGCGTGGCACTTCATCATGTTGAGGCTGCCGTTGAAGTGCGGGATCAGACCGGCCGCGTGCCAGGTCGACCCGGAGGACAACTCCCCCTTCTCGACCAGCACGATGTCGGTCCAGCCCTCGTGGGCCAGGTGGTACATGAGGCCGGCGCCCATGGCACCGCCTCCGATGATCACGGCCTGGGCTTCGTCTCGCATGTCTAGGTCTCCGGTCGGCTCGAGGGACAGGGTCGGCGACGGGTCGGCCTACAGGCGGACCCGCTCATTTCGAGGGTCGTAGAACGAACGGATGGACGGCGTGGCCGGGATCCGGACCGCAGCGATCTCGATCTCGAAATCGCCGGCCTCCAGCCAGGCCTTGGTGACGCCGTCCGTCCCGGTTGGATCGTCGGCGGCCGGAGTCAGGTAGGCCATGGTCAGGCACCGGTCCTCGGTGTAACTCCACATCCCGCCGGTCGTCCGGCCGACGAGGGCCCCGTCTCGGAAGATCGGCTCGTCGTGGTGGGCCAGCCGATCCGGGTCCTCGAGCCGGAACTGGATCAGCCGCTTCATCCGGGGGGCGCCCTTCTGAGCCAGCAGCGCGTCCCGACCGCGGAACCCGCCCTCGGCGTCCCAGGCGATGGCGAAGCCGAGACCGGCCTCGATCGGGGTGTCCTCGTCGGTGATGTCGTGACCCCAGTGGCGATAACCGGCCTCGAGCCGGAGCGAGTTCATGGCGTGGTAGCCACAGTGGCGGATCCCGTGGGGCCGACCGGCCTCGACGATGGCGTCGTGGAGCTCGACGGCCCGATCGGCATCGACGTACAGCTCCCAGCCAAGTTCGCCCACGTAGGTCATCCGGTTGGCGAAGACGTCGATGCCGGCCACCGTGATCGTGGCTCCGGTCCCGAACGGGAAGCCGTCGTTCGACAGGTCGCCGACTGTGATCGGGGCGAGCACGTCCCGGGCCTTCGGGCCCATCACACTCAACATCGCCACCGACTCGGTGACGTCGGTGATCGTGACGTCTCGACCTCGGGCCGCCCGACGCAGCCAGGCACCATCCCTGACCCCGGCGGCCGCTGCGGTCACGACGAAGAACTGGGACTCACCGGTTCGGGCGATGGTCAGATCAGCCTCGATGCCACCCCGGTCGTTGCACCACTGGGTGTAGACCGTCTTGCCGACCGGCACGTCGACCTCGTTGGCCGACACCCAGTTGAGCACCGCCAGCGCGTCCGGCCCCTCGACCTCGAGCTTGACGAACGACGTCTGGTCGAAGATCCCGACCGCCTCCCGGACCGCCCGGCACTCCTCGCCGGAGGCCTCGAACCAGTTCTGCTTGCCCCAGGAGTACTGGTACTCCCGCTTCTGGTCCGGCAGGGCGATCCAGTTCGGCCGCTCCCACCCGGCGAGCTCGCCGAACACGGCGCCGGCCTGCTCGAACCGCTCATGGAGCGGGGAGATTCGGATGTTTCGAGCCGACTCGTACTGCCGGAAGGGCCAGTGCATGGCATACAGCAGGCCAAGGCTCTCAGGGATCCGCCGGTCGAGGTAGCCGGCCTCGGACTGGAACGGCATCGCCCGCCGGAGATCGACGGCCGACAGGTCCATCGGTGGTTGCCCGTCGACGATCCAATCGGCGATCACCCAGCCGACGCCGCCGGCGGACTGGATCCCGACCGAATTGAACCCGGCGGCAACGAAACAGCCGTCGACCTCTGGCGACTCGCCGAGGTAGTACACCCCGTCCGGCGTGAACGCCTCCGGACCGTTGAAGAACAGCTGGAGGCCGACCTCGCCGAGGATCGGCATGCGGTGGATGGCCCGCTCGAAGATCGGGCCGACGTGGTCCCAGTCCTCCGGCAGGGTGCCGAAGCTGAAGTCCCGGGGGATGCCGTTGAGGTTCCAGACCTTGCCCCGAGGCTCGAAGAAGCCGGCCATCAACTTGCCGGTCTCCTCCTTGAAGTAGGTGTAGTTGGTCGGATCCCGGATGGTCGGGGTGTCCCTGGCCAGGCCGTCGATGGCCTCGGTGACGATGTAGAAGTGCTCGCAGGCCTGGAGCGGGACGTTGATGCCGGCGTCTGCGGCCAGCTGCCTGGTCCACATCCCCCCGGTCAGGACCACCGTCTCGGCCTCGATCGTGCCCCGCTCGGTGACCACGCCGGTAATGCGCTCGTCGGCAACCGTCAGCGAGGTCACCGCCACCCCTTCGATGACCCTGGCGCCCCGGGCCTTGGCTCCCTTGGCAAGGGCCATGGTGGTGTCGACCGGAGAGGTGATCCCGTCATAGGGGATCCACAGCGCCCCGATCACGTCATCGATGTTGAGGAACGGGTGGCGCTCCAGCGCCTCCTCCGGGGTGATCTCCTCGATCTCGACCCCGACCGTCGAGGCCATCGACTTGCCCCGGAGCAGCTCCTCCCACCGTTCCTCGTCCGAGGCCACCGACACCGACCCGGGGGTCCGGAACCCGGTGGCCTGGCCGGTCTCGGCCTCGAGCGAAGCGAACAGCTCGGCCGAATAGGTGGCCAGTCGGGTCAAGCTGTGGCTGGACTTGAGCTGCGACACCAGGCCGGCAGCGTGCCAGGTCGTGCCGGCGGTGAGCTGATTCTGCTCGAGCACGACGACGTCGTCGACGCCGCGGTGGGTCAGGTGGTAGGCGATCGAGCAGCCGACGATGCCCCCGCCGACGATCACCACCTGCGCCCGATCCGGGACGCTCTGACTTCCCCCGACGGCCGGTGTTGCCATTCCTTGACCGCTCATCGTCGATCAACGTACAACGCGCTCGGGACTATGTCGACGAATGCATGCGACGCATGTTCGTCATAGCGTCGTGACATGGCACGCCGCCGATTGCTCCGGTACGGTCGTCCGGCATGGAGTGGACGGCCCGGCAGCTGCGAGCGGTGGTCACGATCGCCGAGCGGGCGAACATCTCGCACGCCGCGGTCGAGCTCGGTCTGACCCAGCCGACGGTCAGCCGGATGCTGTCGCGGATCGAGAGCGACCTCGGCCACCCGCTGTTCGAGCGGAGCCAGACCGGGGCCACCCCGACCGAGGCCGGGGTCCGGTTCGTGGCCGCCGCCAACGATGTACTCCAGGCGCTCGAGGAGGTCTCAGACGAGATCCGCTCCCTCGATGGGCGGCTGGTCGGCAAGATCTGTGTCGCCATGCCGGACACGATCGGCCACACGTTGTTCATCCCGCTGATCGATCGGTTCGCCACCGCCCATCCGGACGTGGAGCTGCGGGTGATGGCCCTCCACCCCAACAGCGTGCCGCGGGCGGTCAGGGACGGAGACGCCGATATCGGGGTCATCTCGAGCGCCCATCGAGGAGAACGCATGGTGGCCACGCCGCTGGTCGACGAGGAGCTGCAACTGGTCGGCCCGGGACCGACCTCTGCTGCGTCCCGGGACCTGCCACCGATCCCGGCCGGGCCGATCACGGTCGACCGGCTGTCGACCTATCCCCTGGTTCTTCCGGCGATCCAACCGGGCCTGCGGGCGCTGATCGATGCGGCATTCGGCCAGCGACAGCTCCGGCCGGACGTGGTCCTGGAGGTCGACGCCGAGGATGCGATCATCGAACTGGTCGGTTCCGGTCGGGCGTTCTCCATCATGAGTTTCGCCGGCGTGCAGCGGTTCGTTGCCGAGGGTCGCCTCGCCGCGTGCCCGATCGTCGACCCCTCGATCTCCCGCCAGCTGCTGACGGCCAGGCCGGACAATCGGGCCACCACCCGGCTGATGTCTGCGGTCGAGTCAGCGATCCAGGACCTCGCCGCCGAGCTGGCCGGCCGGGTCCACTGGAGCCCCTGTCCGGGCTGAGCCCGGTGGCGATCAGACCACCGCGGCCAGCTCGAACAGCGTTGCGGTCGCCCGGTCGAAGGCTCCGCCGTCCTCGACAACGGCAGCGACGTAGCGATCGGGGCGGACCACGACGGCCCCCTCGGGCGGGACGAGGGCGGCAAGCGGTCCGTCCCCGGGCCCGATCCGGACCACGGTGGCACCAAGACCGGTCCACCGATCGAGGGCGACCGCGTCGACGGGGCCCTCCGAACCGACCAGGACCGCGAAGCCGTCGCCGAGCCGGTCATCGAACCATCGACCGTCCTCCACCGGCTGGGGTAGTGGCTTCCCGACGGCGCCATGATCGCCGAACCGGATACCGGACCGGAGAGAGGGAAACGGGCGGCCACCCCCGTACCCGGCCTCGAGCCCGACTCCATCCCCCCGCCCGGCGAGCTGGTCGATCAGCCGACCGGTGTCGACCGCATGAGCCACCATCTGCTCGGCATGGGGCCGACGCTCCTCGTCGTAGGTGTCGAGGAGACGCTCGCTGGACGTCCCGGCCAGGACGAGGTCCAGCTTCCAGCCGAGGTCGACCGCGTCGCGGATCCCGGAACACAGTCCCTGCCCCAGGAACGGCGGCATCTGGTGGGCGGCATCGCCGGCGAGCAGGATCCGGCCGGCCCGGAACCGGCCGGCCACGGTGGCATGGAACCGGTAGACGACGGCCCGCTGCAGCTCACCGTCGTCTGGCGTCAGCCACGGCTCGATCAGCGACCACACCCGGTCCGGTGCGGTCATCTCCTCCGCTGACTCCCCCGGCTGGAGCTGGAACTCCCACCGGCGATAGGGCGGATGACCGGGAATGACGGTCGCCGGTCTGGCCGGGTCGCAGATCTGCTGGGCGTGCCTGGTGAGCGTCGTGTTCGGCCGATGGAGCCGAACGTCGAAGACCAGCCAGTCCTGGTCGAATCCCTGATCGACGAACGGGATCCGGAGTGCCTTGCGAACCTCGCTGCCGGCCCCGTCGGCGGCGATGACCCACGACGCCGCGGTGACCTCGTCGCCCGCGTCGACGGTCGCGGCATCGCCGTGGTCGATCACCTCGGCCACCTCGACGCCGAGCCGGAGGTCGACGCCGGCCGCCACCGCCCGATCCCGGAGCAAGGCCTCGAGCTCCGGCTGGTGGAACATCACGCCGGGGTGGTGACCGAGCGGATAGATGTCATCCGGTGAGAAGTCGTGGCCGACGATGCGACGGCCATCGACCGACAGGAACTCCGCCCCGGCCAACGGGGTGGTGATGGCCGCCAGCTCCTCCCGGAGTCCACATCCCTGGAACACCCGCTGGATCTCGGCGTCCATACCGACGGCCCGGGGAAGGTCGTGGATCGGCACCTGCCGTTCGAACACCCGGACCGACCGGCCGCGACGGGCCAGCAGCAGCCCTGCAGCAACCCCGACCGGGCCGCCGCCGACGATGGCGACGTCGACGTCGGTCACCGGCAGTGGGTTGTCAGCGTGCCGATCCCCTCGACGGTGGATGTGATCACGTCTCCCGGCTCGAGGAACGTGCGGGTCGGTGCTCCGACCCCGGCCGGGGTTCCGGTGAAGATCAGGTCGCCGGCGCCGAGGGTCAGCACGGTCGACAGATAGGCCACCAGCTCGGCCACCGAGAAGATGAGCCCGCTGGTCCGGTCCTCCTGGCGTCGGTCACCGTTGATGTCGCAGCTGATCGCCAGGTCGGTCGGGTCGGCGAAGCTGTCGGTCGAGACCAGGACCGGACCGATCGGGCCGTACCCGTCCCGCGACTTGCCCAGGTCGAAGTGGGGCGGTGATGCGGCGAACTGCAGGACCCGGTCGCTGATGTCCTGGCCGACCGTGAGCCCCATGACATGGTCCCAGGCGTCGTCGACCGAGATGTCCCGACCGGGGGTTCCGATGACCGCGACCAGCTCGACCTCCCAGTCGGCGGTGTCCGATCGCAACTCGACCTCGGCGTCCGGGCCGACGATGCAGCTGGCGAACTTGCCGAACACCAGGGGCCGCTCCGGCGGCTCCATGTTCGACTCCTTTGCGTGCTCGGCGTAGTTCAGGCCGACGCCGAAGACGTTTTGGGCCGCAGGGACCGGAGGCCCGAGATCTGCGCCGTCGAGCGACCCATCCGGGGTGGCGTCTACCAACCGCTCGGCCGCGGCGTGCAGTGCCGCAGTCTCTGCGAGCGCAGCCATGGGGTCCGGCGGGACCGCACCGTCGGTCAGGTTGGCCAGGTCGTACCAGCCGTCGTCATCGACCAGGGCGGCGCGGCCGGACACGTTTGCGAAACGAAACACGATCGATCACTCCTCACGGCAGCCTGGCGTCGAGGACCGGGGGCTACCGGAACCCGGTCGACTCGATACTGCTCCAACGGCGGCCGCGGCGCCAACGACCGGGCGTCCATCGGTCGCCCCCCAGGCGTCCGGTTGCCGTCCAGTTGGCCCCGGCACCCGGCGGTAGGTTCGAACCAACACCACACCCGGCCGGACTCACCGCCGCAACGGGCTCGGTCACCCCTCCGGCCGAGGACGCGGCACCGAGCGGTCGGTCCTCACCCCGTGTCACCCGGGGGCGGGTGGCCGGCCGCTACCGTTGCGGCGGTGAGTCGGGCCTGGATCGACGTCGACATCGGGGCCATTGCCCACAACGCCCGGACGCTGACCGCAGCGGCCGGCGGGGCCGCACTCTGTGGCGTGGTCAAGGCCAACGGCTACGGGCACGGCGCCGAGCTTGCCGCCCGGGGCTGCATCGACGGTGGCGCCGACTATCTGGCGGTGGCTCAGGTGGCCGAGGGGGTCCAGCTCAGACAGGCCGGGTTCGACCTGCCGATCTGGGTCCTGTCTGAGCCGGCCGATCATGAGTTCGCGACGGCGGCCAACCACGACCTGGAGCCTGCGATCTACTCCGATGCCGGACTGGCGGCCGCAGCGGCGACCGCCGGCGGCCCGATGACGGTGCACGTCCTGGCCGACACCGGTATGAACCGGAGCGGTCGGCGTTGGACAGACGTCGCTGATCTGTCGGTCAGGATCGATCGGGACCCTCGGTTGCGGCTCGGCTCGGTCTGGACCCACCTGGCGGTTGCCGACGAACCGGACCACTCCTTCACCGAAGTCCAGCTCGACCGTTACGACGAGGCCCTGGCGGCGATCGCTCGGGCCGGGGTCGAGGTCCCACTCCGGCACGCCGCGAACTCGGGGGCCTCGGTCGGGGTCCCCCGGTCCCATCACGACGTGATCCGGCCCGGCCTGTCGCTCTATGGGATCGAACCGAGCCCGGAGATGTCCGGCATGGCAGACCTCCGACCGGCGCTTCGCCTGGCCACGGCGGTGACCTACGTGAAGAAGATCGGTCCGGACGATCGGGTCGGCTACGGCTGTGCCGGGTCGGTCACCGGGCCGAGTCTGGCTGCGACCATACCGATCGGCTACGCCGATGGGATCCGCCGGTCGTGGTGGAACCGTGGCGGGCGAGCCCTGGTCGGTGGTGTCGCCCGGCCGTTCCTGGGCCGGGTCAGCATGGATCAGATCGTCCTCGACTGCGGCAACGACGAGGTCGCCCGGGGCGACGAGGTGGTGCTGATCGGCCGGCAGGGCGACGCAGCGATCACCGTCGAAGAGGTGGCGGCCGAGGTCGGGACGATCAGCAACGAGGTCGTCTGCGACCTGGGGCCACGGTTGGATCGTCGCCCGGTCTGAGACCGACCCTCAGCCGGCCGGAACCGCAGCCGCGGCGGCGATGGTCGCCGCAACCGCCTCGACCTCCGCAGCGACCCTGGCCGAGGTCACCCGGATGTGTTGGGTGCGGTCGGTCACCCGGAACGGCTCCCCGGGCGCGACCCCGATCCCGTTGGCCGTCAACGACACGGTGGCGATGTGCTCATGGGCCACCGGAACCCAGAGATTGAGCCCGCCGCCGGGCGCCGTGGTCAGGCCGTGGTCGCCGAGCGCATCGGCCAGCGCCGCTCGGCGGTCACGGTAGATCGCCGAGGCGGTCGCCACCTGGGCGTCGACCTCTGGCCGTCGCAACATCTCGAGCAGTACCCGCTGGATCAGCCGGCTGGTCCAGCCGGGACCGAGCTGACGCCGCCGCTCGACCTCGTCGATCAGGTCGGTCGGGCCGGCCATGGCCGCGATCCGGAGGTCGGGGCCATGGGTCTTCGAGAAGCTGTGGATCCGTACCACCCGATCCGGCAACCGGGTCCCGATCGTCACCTCGGACCGGGGCCCCGGCAGGCCGGAGTGGTCCTCGATGACGGTGGTTCCCAGGTCGGCGACCAAATCGGCGATGGCAGCGGCTCGGGCCGGGCTGAGGGCGATGCCCGTCGGGTTTTGGGCTCCGGTCTGGAGGAACAGCGCTCTCGGGTCCCTGGCGAGCGCCGCCCCGAGGGCCACGAGGTCCGGGCCGTCCTCGTCCATCGGTACCCCGACGATCTCGACGCCGAGCGTCTCCAGCTGGTCGAGCAGCAGCGGGTAGGTCGGATCTTCGACCACGGCGACGTCTCCGAGCCGGAGCAACGCCTGGGCCACCCGATCCAGTCCGTCGTTGGCCCCGTCGAGCACCATCAGGGCCGGCGGGTCGTAGGGCCAGCGGCGGCGGAGCTCCTCGCCGAGCTCGGGAACGATCGGCGGCTCCAGATAGGAGGTCACGTCCAGGTCGCCCTGGATACCGGCCAGGATCGGGGTCAGGTCGGGCAGGAGTGCCGGGTCCGGGGTGCCGGTGCTGAGGTCGAGGTCGAGCTGCCCCGGTGCCATCGGGACCCGCCAGTAGCGTGACCGGCCGTGGCCCGGATCGGCCCGGACCGTCGTCCCCCGGCGGCGGTCGGTCGAGATCAAGCCATGGGACCGGAGGATCGACCAGGCGTCGGCAACGGTCGCGGTACTGACCCCCAGCTCGCGGGCAACGGTCCGGATCGGGGCCAACTTGTCCCCGGCCTCGATCGTGCCCCTGGCGATCAAGGCCCCGAACGCCTGGGCGATGCGCGTCTGATCCCATGGCTCGGAGGCGTCGCCCGCTTCGTCCCGGAGCTGTTGCAGTTGTTTTGTGAACAACAAAGAGGCCCTTGTTCCAGCGATTCCCAATCAATACTGTACGGGAACGCCGGCGCCGGCAAACCCGTGTCGGTTCCATGATCCCAAGGCGAGCGTCCCGCTCAGGAAAGGACCGACGATGTCCAACACCGTGACCGCAGCGATCGTGCAGACGGCATGGACCGGCGACAAGGAGTCCATGATCAAGCTCCACGAGGACTACGTGGAGCAGGCGGCGGCCCAGGGCACGCAGGTCATGTGCTTCCAGGAGCTGTTCTACGGTCCGTACTTCTGCCAGGTCCAGGAAGCCGAGTACTACGAGTACGCAGAGTCGATCCCGGGGCCGACCACCGAGCGGTTCCAAGCGCTGGCGGCCAAGCACCAGATGGTCCTGGTCCTCCCGATGTACGAGAAGGAGCAGGAGGGGCTGCTCTACAACACGGCGGCGGTCATCGACGCCGACGGCAGCTACGTCGGCAAGTTCCGCAAGACCCACATTCCCCAGGTCAAGGGGTTCTGGGAGAAGTTCTACTTCCGGCCAGGCAACCTCGGCTACCCGGTGTTCGACACCGCAGTCGGCAAGGTCGGGGTCTACATCTGCTACGACCGCCACTTCCCGGAGGGGTGGCGGGCCCTCGGCCTGAACGGGGCCGAGATCGTGTTCAATCCGTCCGCCACCAGCCGGGGCCTCAGCTCGTACCTCTGGAAGCTGGAGCAGACCGCATCGGCGGCGGCCAACATGTACTTCGTCGGTGCCATCAACCGGGTCGGCATCGAGCCGCTCGGAGACAACGACTTCTACGGCACCAGCTACTTCGCCACCCCCAGGGGGCAGTTCGTCGGCGAGCCGGCGTCAGACCAGGACGAGGAGCTGGTCGTTCGCGAGCTCGACTTCGACATGATCCGTGAGGTCAGAGAGCAGTGGGCGTTCTACCGGGACCGCCGGCCGGACATGTACGGCCCGTTGGTCGCCGACTGAGGGAGGCGTAGATGACCGACGTGACCACCACGAAGGCGGCGGACCTCCACGAACGGTACCGGCGGGTCCTCCCCCCGTTCGTCAGTCCGCTCTACGGCACCCCGATCGCCATCGATCGTGGTGAGGGCGGGTACGTCTGGGACCTGGACGGCACCCGATACCTCGACTTCTTCGGCGGGATCCTGACCACGATGGTCGGCCACAACAACCCCAGCGTCACCGCCGCGGTCCAGGCTCAGGCGGCCAAGGTGATCCACACCTCGACCCTGTACCTGTCGGAGCCGATGATCGCCCTGGCCGAGAAGATCGCAGCGCTGTCCGGCATACCGGACGCCCGGGTGTTCCTGACGCCGTCCGGGACCGAGGCCAACGACGCCGCCCTGCTCCTGGCCACGGTCCATCGCAAGTCGAACCAGATCCTGGCCATGCGGAACAGCTACCACGGTCGGACCTTCGCGGCGCAGGCAATCACGTCCCACAGCTCGTGGTCGAACAGCTCCTACTCCGGGCTCCAGGTCACCTTCGTCCAGGGCCCGTACCGGCTCCGTAGCCCGTTCGGCTCCCTCGACGACGAGGGCTTCACCAACGCCTGTGTCGACGACCTCAGCCAGCTGCTGACCATGACCTCCGCCGGTGACGTCGCCGCCATGATCGCCGAGCCGATCCAGGGCGTCGGTGGATTCGCCACCCCGCCGGACGGCTTCTTCGGTGCGATGCACAAGGAACTGTCGAACAGCGGCATCCTGTTCATCTCGGACGAGGTCCAGACCGGGTGGGGTCGGACCGGCGACAACTTCTGGGGCTACCAGGCCCACGGGATCGTGCCGGACATGCTCACCTTCGCCAAGGGGGTCGGCAACGGCCTGGCGCTGGCCGGTGTGGTGGCCCGGGCTGAGATCATGGAGTCGATCACGGCCCTCAACTTCTCGACCTTCGGCGGCAATCCCCTGTCGGCGGCTGCCGGCGCGGCCACGATCGACTACGTGCTCGACAACGACCTCCAGGCCAATGCGAAGGCCAGGGGCGAGCGGTTCCGGGCCGGCCTCGACCAGCTCGCAGCCCGGACCGGGTGGATCGCCGAGGTCCGTGGCAAGGGTCTGATGCAGGCGCTCGAGACCGTCTCGCCTGGCGGTCTGGATCCGTCGCCGTCGCACGCAGCGGAGCTGCTGGAGGCGACCAAGGACCGAAACCTGCTGATCGGCAAGGGCGGGCTGTACGGCAATGTGATCCGGATGGCGCCCATGCTCAACGTGACCGATGACGAGATCGACGAGGGGCTGGCCGCCCTCAACGATGCCGTCGATGCCATCGACTGACCTCGTCCAACCGGCCAGACCAGCCGCCTGCCGGCTGTTAACAATCTGTACACATCGTCGACCCAGACCAGAACTATCAGGGGGATAGACCATGACCATGCTC
The DNA here is from genome assembly GCA_039029715.1 of Actinomycetota bacterium. GTDB lineage: Bacteria > Actinomycetota > Acidimicrobiia > Acidimicrobiales > SZUA-35 > JAHELU01. The sequence goes on from JBCCFN010000018.1 coordinate 15,885, forward strand.
ATCACCGGCGGAACGGTCGTCAGCGCCACCGGCGCCGATGCCTACGACGTCCTCGTTGACGGGGAAACGGTCGTCGCCCTGCTGACGCCCGGCAGCGATCTGGCCACCAGCGCTGCGGCCGGGGCGGACCGGGTGATCGACGCGACCGGCAAGTACGTCATCCCGGGCGGAGTCGACGCCCACACCCACATGGAGCTGCCGTTCGGTGGAACCTTCGCCTCGGACACCTTCGAGACCGGCACCATCGCTGCGGCATGGGGCGGGACGACGACCATCGTCGACTTCGCGGTCCAGACCTTCGGGGAGAACGTCCAGGAGAGCCTCGACACCTGGTTCGGCAAGGCCGAGGGCAACTGCGCCGTCGACTATGCGTTCCACATGATCATCGGTGACGTGAACGATGCGTCGCTCAAGGCCATGGACGTCCTGGTCGACGAGGGCATCACCAGCTTCAAGCTGTTCATGGCCTACCCGGGCGTGTTCCTGTCCGACGATCGGCAGATCCTGCGGGCCATGCAGCAGGCATCGTCGAACGGCGGCATGATCATGATGCACGCCGAGAACGGCATCGCCATCGACCTGCTTGCCGAGCAGGCGGTCGAGCGGGGCGAAACCGACCCCGTCCACCACGGCTATGTTCGCCGGTCCGAGCTCGAGGGCGAGGCGACCCACCGGGCCATCCAGCTGGCCAAGGTCGGGGCCGCACCGCTCTACATCGTCCACCTGTCGGCCAGCGAGGCCCTGGAGCAGGTGGCGATCGCTCGGGGCAAGGGTGCCAACGTGTTCGCCGAGACCTGCCCCCAGTACCTCTACCTGAACCTGGAGGACCACCTCGGGGCGCCCGGGTTCGCCGGGGCCGGCTACGTCTGCTCGACGCCGTTGCGGAGCAAGCACGAGCATCATCACGCCGACCTGTGGAACGGACTGCGGACCAACGATCTGTCGGTCGTGGCCACCGACCACTGCCCGTTCTGCATGAAGGGCCAGAAGGAACTCGGCCTCGACGACTTCCGTGCCATCCCGAACGGGATCGGCGGGGTCGAGCACCGGATGGACCTGATCTACCAGGGGGTGGTCCAGGGCGAGATCACGCTGCCCCGCTGGGTCGAGTTGTGCTCCACCACCCCGGCCCGGATGTTCGGCCTCTATCCCCGCAAGGGAGTGATCCAGCCGGGGGCCGATGCAGACATCGTCATCTACGACCCACAGGCCACCTGGTCGATCAGCGTGGACAACCACCACATGAACATGGACTACTCCGCCTACGAGGGGTTCGAGGTCCAGGGCAAGGTCGACACCGTCCTGTCCCGAGGCCGGGTGATTCTCGAGCAGGACACCTTCCACGGCGAGGCCGGTCACGGACAGTACCTTCGACGTGGCCTGAGCCAGTACCTCGTCTAGGCCGCGGAAAGGAACCCGAACGATGAAGCAGATCCATCACCTGATCGACGGTGCCGAGGTCACAGGGACCTCGGGCCGTACGTCGCCCGTCTACAACCCGGCAACCGGGGCCCAGACCGCCGAGCTGTCGCTGGCGAATGTGGCAGAGGTCGATGCCGCAGTGGCCTCGGCCAAGGCGGCGTTCGAGACGTGGCGCAGCTCCAGCCTCGCCCAGCGGACCAAGGCGATGTTCGCCTACCGGGACCTGGTCGACCGCAATGCCGATGCCATCGCCGATCTCCTGACCGCCGAGCACGGGAAGGTCAAGTCCGATGCGCTCGGCGAGGTGGCAAGGGGCCTGGAGAACATCGAGTACGCCTGCGGGATCGCCGAGACCCTCAAGGGCGGCTACAACGAGCACGCATCGACCGGGGTCGACGTGTACACGGTCCGTCAGCCACTCGGCGTCGTGGCCGGCATCACCCCGTTCAACTTCCCGGCCATGGTGCCGCTGTGGATGATCCCAAACGCCTTGGCTACCGGTAACACCTTCGTCCTCAAGCCGTCGGAACGGGACCCGTCGGCCCCGATGTTCATCTGCGAGCTTGCGCTCGAGGCCGGGTTCCCTCCCGGCGTGCTCAACCTGGTCAACGGGGACAAGGAGGCGGTCGATCGGCTGCTGACCCATCCGGACGTCAAGGCGGTCAGCTTCGTCGGCTCGACCCCGATCGCCAAGTACGTGTTCGACACGGCGAACGAGCACAGCAAGCGGGTCCAGGCCCTGGCCGGGGCCAAGAACCACATGATCGTCCTGCCCGATGCCGATATCAACCTGGCCGCAGATGCCGCAGTCTCCGCCGCGTTCGGGTCGGCCGGCGAGCGGTGCATGGCGATCTCGGTCGCGGTGGCGGTCGGCGACGTCGCCGACCCATTGGTCGAGGCCATCCAGACCCGGATGGACAAGCTGGTCATCGGGCCTGGCGACCAACCGTCGTCCGAGATGGGCCCGCTCATCACCGCCGAAGCCCGTGACCGGGTGGCCGGCTATGTCGACGCGGGGGCCACCGCCGGGGCCAAGGTCGTCGTCGATGGTCGTGACCAGAGTTTCGACGGGGACGGCTTCTTCCTCGGGGCCAGCCTGATCGACGAGGTCACCACGGACATGTCGGTCTACCGGGACGAGATCTTCGGTCCGGTCCTGTCGGTGGTTCGGGTCGACACCTACGCCCAGGCCGTCGACCTGATCAAGGACAACCCGTGGGGCAACGGGGCCGCCATCTTCACCCGTGACGGCGGGGCCGCCCGGCGGTTCCAGGACGAGGCCGATGCCGGCATGGTCGGCATCAACGTCCCGATCCCGGTGCCGGTGGCCTACCACAGCTTCGGCGGCTGGAAGGACTCGCTGTTCGGCGACACGACGATGTACGGCCCCGAGGGGGTCCGGTTCTATACCAAGGCCAAGGTGATCACCAGCCGCTGGCCGGACCCGGCTACCAGTTCGGTCGACCTCGGGTTCCCGACCAACGACTGATCGCCAGGAGGGCACGGGCACATGGATTTCGGAGTAGTGCTGCAGAACGATCCGCCGGCCTGGCGGGTGGTCGACCTGGCTGCTCGCGCCGAGGCGCTTGGATTCCGGTACGGGTGGACCTTCGACAGCCACGTCCTGTGGCAGGAACCATACGTCGTCTACTCACAGATGCTCTCGGCGACCAATCGCATGATCGTCGGTCCGATGGTGACCAACCCCGGGACCCGGGACTGGACGGTCACCGCCTCGTTGTTCGCCACGCTGAACGACATGTTCGGTGACCGGACGATCTGTGGCATCGGCCGGGGCGACTCGGCGATGCGGGTCATCGGCAACAAACCGTCGAACCTGGCGACCCTGTCGGAGTCGATGGCGGTCATCAAAGGGTTGGCCGAAGGCGGTGAGGTCGAGTTCAACGGGACGACCCAGCACTTCCCATGGGCTGGATCGTCGAACCTCCCCATCTTGATGGCGGCCTACGGTCCGAAGGCGCTGCACCTGTGTGGCACCCAGGCCGACGGCTTCATCCTCCAGCTGGCCGACCCCCAGATCGCAGCCTGGACCATCGGTGCGGTCAAGGCCGCGGCCGAGGAGGCCGGCCGGGATCCGGACTCGCTCCACATCTGCGTTGCCGCCCCGGCCTACGTCGGTGAGGACATCGAGCATCAGCGTGAGCAGTGCCGGTGGTTCGGCGGCATGGTCGGCAACCACGTGGCCGACCTGGTCGGACGGTACGGGGCCGACTCCGAGATGGTCCCGAAGGCGCTGACCGATTACATCGAGGGCCGGAAGGGCTACGACTACTCGGGCCACGGTAAGGCCGGCCACGATCACACCGATTTCGTCCCAGACGAGATCGTCGACCGGTTCTGCATCCTCGGTTCCGAAGCCGAGCACATCGCCCGACTGGAGGAGCTTCGGGATCTCGGGGTCGACCAGTTCGCCATCTATCTGATGCACGACCAGAAGGACGAGACCCTCAACGCCTACGGCCAGCGGATCATCCCCCACATCGCATGATCGGCCGCTCATGAACCGCCTCACCCGCCCACTGTCGATCGCTGCGGTCCTGGTGGTGGTCGCGGCGCTCTGGGAGGGGTACAAGGCGCTCGGCGACGCGGTTGGGGACGTCGGCTGGCTGCCGGTGGCGACCGACGATCTGACGATGCCCCACGTGTGGGACATCCTCGGGAGCTTCTTCGAACCGGTCCAGCGGGGCCGGGACGAGACGCTGGCCCAGTTCCTGCTGGAGTCGGCGTTCTTCACCTTTCGGGAGGCTGCGCTCGGGTTCCTGGTCGGCGGGCTGGTCGGCCTGGGGTTGGCCATCGTCATGCTGCGATCCCGGTTCCTTGACCGTGGTCTGGTGCCGTGGATCAACATCAGCCAGACCGTGCCGTTGATCGCGCTGGCCCCGATCGTGGTGACCTGGGGTCGAACCACGTTCCTGTCAGACGTCCAGGCGGTCTCACTGATCGCCGCATACCTCACGTTCTTCCCGGTGGCGGTCAACGGACTGGCCGGGTTGAAGTCACCGGATCCGGCGGCGGTGGAGCTGATGCGGTCGTGTGCGGCCTCGTGGTGGCAGACGTTGATCAAGCTCCGGCTACCAGCGGCCAGGCCGTTCCTGTTCCCGGCGTTCAAGCTGGCTGCCACCCTCAGCGTGGTCGGCTCGATCGTCGGTGAGATCTCGGCCGGGGTCCGCGGGGGTCTTGGCCGGGTGATCCTCGACTTCGCCGGCCGTTACACCACCGGGCCGGAGAAGCTCTACGCCGCGGTAATCGCGGCCGGTCTCCTCGGGCTGTTCGTGTTCTCCCTGGCCAATGCGGCCGAGCGATTCTCCCAGCGGGGCCGGCTCGGATTCCGTGCCGGCGACGGCCAAGGCCCGGACCGACTGGAGGTGGCGTAGCACGATGGCGGACGGCGGCGACGTGACAGAGCCGGCGGTGACGCTGGCCGGGGTGACCAAGGTCTTCAATCGAGGGACCGCGGACGAACTGACGGCCCTGGAGGACATCGACCTCGACGTGGCGGCCGGCGAGTTCGTCTCGCTGATCGGTCCATCGGGGTGCGGCAAGTCGACCCTGCTCCGACTGATCGCCGATCTCCTGCCGGCCTCGGCCGGCCAGATCGAGGTGTTCGGCAAGTCGGCGGCCACGGCAAGACTCGACCAGGACTACGGGATGGCGTTCCAGAGCGCCGGGCTGTTCGACTGGCGGTCGGTTGCAGCCAACATCGAACTGCCCCTGGAGCTGATGGGCTGGTCGAAGGCCGACCGGGCCGCCCGTTCGGCCGAGATGCTGTCGCTGGTCAAGCTCGACGACTTCGGCGGCCGGTACCCCCGGCAGCTGTCCGGCGGGATGCAGCAGCGGGTTGCGATCGCCAGGGCCCTGTCGTTCCGGCCCCGGCTCCTGCTGATGGACGAGCCGTTCGGTGCCCTCGACGAGATGACCAGGGAGCACATGCAGAACGAGCTCCTGTCGATCGTCGCCGAGCTCGACACCACGGTCGTCTTCGTCACCCACTCCATCTCCGAAGCGGCGTTCCTGTCCGACCGGGTGGTCGTGCTGTCACCACGGCCGGGCCGCATCCACTCGGTGGTCGACGTGCCGCTCGGAAACCGGACCGCCGAGGTCCGCGAGCATCCCGAGTTCTTCAAGAAAGCGACCGAGATCCGGGAGGCGCTCCGGGCCGTGGAGGCCGGGGCGTGAGCGTGGCGGGCCGGCTTCGCAGCCTGGTCCCTGCGGTCGTTGTCGGCGCGGTGCTGGTCGGGCTGTGGGAGGGCCTGGTGCGGTTGTTCGACGTCCAGGAGTTCCTGCTCCCCCGACCCAGTTCGATCGCCGCCTCGCTGGCCGAGCAGTGGTCGACGACCGCCGACACCCTGGGGACGGTGCCGCTGCGGGAGGCCGGGCTCAACACCGGGGTCATCGCCGTGACCGGCCTGCTGTTCGGAGTGGTGCTCGGTGTGGTCCTGGCCCTGATCGCCGTCCGCTTCACCCGGCTCGGCGATGCATTCACGCCGTTTGCGGTGGCGATCAATGCCACCCCGATCGTGGCTCTGGCTCCGATCTTCAACGCCTGGTTCGGCCTGACCGGGTCGTTCAGCAATCAGGCGGTCGTTCTGGTCGTGGTCTTCTTCCCGGTGTTCATCAACACCGCCCGAGGTTTGACCGAGGTCCACCCGGACCAGTTGGAGCTCATGCGGTCCTATGCGGCCTCCGAGCTGACGATCCTGCGTCGGGTCCGGATCCCGAACGCCCTGCCGTTCTTCCTCACATCACTGCGGATCGCCGCCCCGCTCAGCGTGATCGCCGCCATCGTGGCCGAGTACTTCGGTGGTCCGACCAGCCGGCTGGGCCCGGTGATCACCCAGAACGCGAGTTTCGCCCGCTACGACGCCGCCTGGGCCGCCATCGTGGTTGCCAGCGGCATCGGGCTCGCACTGTTTCTGTTGGCGGTGGCCCTCGAGTGGCTGGCCACGCCGCATGGACGCATTGACCAGGACAGGGAGGATTGAGGATGCGTGAACCAACCAAGGAGAGGGCCGGGAGGCCCAGAGCGTGGTGGCGGCTACTGGCCGTCGTCGCGGCGTTGGCCATGATCGCCGCCGCCTGCGGTGATGACGACGACACGACTGCCGGCGGCGCTGCAGACTGTGACGGGACCGACGAGGTAGCACTGCAGCTGCAGTGGTTCGCCCAGGCCCAGTTCGCCGGCTACTACGCCGCCGTCGACCAGGGGTTCTATGCCGATCAGTGCCTCGACGTCACCATTCTGGAGGGCGGGGTCGACATCGTTCCCCAGCAGCAGCTGGCGTCCGGTGCTGCAGACTACGCGATCTCGTGGGTGCCGAGGGCCCTGGTGTCGCGGTCCGAAGGCGTCGATGTGGTCAACGTGGCCCAGGTGTTCCAGCGCTCTGGCACCCTCCAGGTGTCCTTCGCCGATGCCGGGATCAGCGGGCCGGCCGACTTCGAGGGTCGCAAGATCGGGAGCTGGGGCTTCGGCAACGAGTTCGAGCTGCTGGCCGGCGGGCGGACCGTCGGGCTGGAGCCGGATGCGGACTACGAGGTGGTCCAGCAGAACTTCGACATGCAGGCCCTGATCTCCGGCGAGATCGATGCCGCCCAGGCGATGATCTACAACGAGTACGCCCAGGTGCTGGAGACGGTTAATCCGGACACCGGCGAGTTGTACCAGCCCGATGACCTGACCGTCATCGACTGGAATGACGTCGGGACTGCGATGCTGCAGGATGCGATCTGGGCCGACGGGACCAAGGTCGGCGAGGCAGACTACGACGACCAGACCACCCGGTTCATCGCTGCATCCATCCAGGGGTGGGCGTGGTGCCGGGACAACGCCGAGGCCTGCGTCGACGTGGTCCTCGACAACGGACCGACCCTCGGTCGGTCCCATCAGACCTGGCAGCTCAACGAGATCAGCAACCTGATCTGGCCGTCTCCCGGTGGGGCGGGCGTCATGGACCAGGGCCTGTGGGATCAGACCATCGACGTGGCAACCTCGGAGGGCGTCCTTGCCGAGGCGCCAGACGACGCAGCGTTCACCACCGAGTTCGCCGAAGCTGCCATCGAGCTGCTCGGCGACCTCGACGTGAATGGCTCAGGATGGTCAAAGGCCGAGGTCGAACTCCTGGAGAACGGCGAGTAGCCGACACGGCGGTGACCTGAACCGACGCACCGGCCGGGCCGCAAAAGGCCCGGCCGGTTTGCGGTCGGCGGCGCGCTGCGGCGGTTGGCTACCCGTCGCCCTCGGACGGCTCTGCGCTGACATGCCACGGGGTGCCGAACCGGTCGATCACGATGCCGAAGAACGGTGTCCAGAACTCCGCTCGACCCTCCTGCAGAATCTCGCCACCCTCCGACAGGGCGGCGAAGACCGATGTGGCCTGACCGAGGTCCTGGGTAGAGAAGTGGACGAACATGCCGGTCATGTCCGGCGGCTCCTCTTCGTAGGAGTCGGACGCCATGAGCAGGGCGTTGCCGATCTTCAACGACGCATGCATGACCTGGTCCATCTTGTCTTCCGGGATGCCGGCGTCCGGCGGCGCATCCGACCCGGACATGATGATGAGGTCGCCCCCTCCGAAGATCTCGTGGTAGAGGGTGAATGCCTCTCGGCAGTTGCCATCGAAGTACAGGTAGGGAAAGAAGCCGATCATCGTTGATCCTCTCGTCTCTGGGAGCTGGTCGGCCCAGTCTCCCCCCATGGTGTCGAGCTGGCAACGATCGATCGGAACGGCTGCTCCGACCGCTCGGCTGCGCTCAGGCTGCGGCCGTCGCCCCGGCGACGGCCTGGCCGAGCTTGTGCTGCGTCGGTACGGAGTCCGGCCAACGTCGAGCCCGAGCCCGGAGCAGGCCGAGCGCAACCTCGAACCGTTCCGCCTGCAGCATCTCGTCGGCGAGGAGGAGGTCGAACAGGTCCCGCTGGGCGTGGCTGCCTCCGATTGGCGCGAGATCGTGTCGGATGGCCGCCAGGCGGTCGGCGGCGCCGGCATGGTCGCCCCGGCCGGCGGCGGCAAGCGCATCGGCCACCGCCAGTGCCATCGCCGGACCCTGCTGGCCGAGCCCCTCCGGGAGACCGGCGAGCCGGTCGGCCAGCGACGCAACGAAGCGGTCGAGATCATCGAGACGACCGGTCCGGGCCAGCGTCAGGGCGCAGTGGACGTCGGTGAAGTCGAGGACATGGTCGCCGACCCTGGCTGCGGCGTGCTCACCGAGCTCGTCCCAACGGTCCCCGACGTCGACGCCGGCCAGCTCCAGCCGGGTCAGCAACGACGACAGATTCTGGATGTCGAGATAGAAGTCGGTACTCGCCGGGCGGAGCCGCTCGTCGTAGAGCTGCAGCACCCGGTCGTAGCGGCCCGCGTCCCACGGGAACAGCGCGGCATGCCACCAGATGTGGCCGAGGAACGGGTTCTTGGTGGCCCAACGATCCGGTCGCTCGGCCACCAGCTCATCGAAGAAGGCGTCGCCCCGCGGGCCTGCGCCCTGCATCTCGAGTGCGTGGGCCACCGCATGGATCGACCACAGGTCCTCCGGATTCGCTGCCACCGCCTCGCGACCGATCGCCTCCGCAGCCTCGTAGCGTCCGTTCTCGTTGAGGGCGAACGATCGCATACCGAGCACGTGATCCACCCCGGGCGTGGTCTGGTCCCAGGCATCGATCACGCCGTCCACGGTGCCGAGCAACGCCCCGGCCCGGCCGGTCCAGAACGTGGTGTAGTGATGGAGCTTCAGGGCCAGCAGGTCGGTCGGCTCGGCGGCCAACAGCAGGTCCCACTCTCGGGTAGCAGCGCGGATATCGCCGGCGGCCCATTGCCCCAGCGCCCGGAGGTGGCCTCGCTCCCGTTCGTTGGCGTGATCGGCTGAGTCTGCGGTGGCGGTGACCAGCGCAGAGACCTTGGGGTGGAGGGCCGACGCCTCCAACATCATCAGCATTGCCCCCCGGAGGACCAGGGTCATCACCGAGGACGGATGGTCGACCAGAACCTGCTTGACCACTCCGCCGGCCGAGTTCTCGTAGTTGAGGAACAGCTCGAGCGCAGCGTCGTGCTCCTCGACCTCGGCCCGGTCGGTGGCACTGACCGGGCATCCCCGGCAATCGGTCAGCATCGATCCATCCTCTCGCGGTCGGCCCTGGCTGGATGCGCCGGGCTCGGACGAACACCATGCTGCACGGTCGACGGTTCGCAGGCAACGCCGGAGGGGCCATGGCGGTCAAACCGGCAGCTCGACCGCTGCGGTTCGCCTGGCCGGGATCCGCAATCCGGGTACGATCACGCCGGTCAGATTGAGCGGGTCGGAACCACTGACCACGACCCGATCCGTGGACGGTGGCGCCCGCCTGGCATCGGCCAGAGCGTCCGCCGCCTCGGGCAGGGCGAACTGCTCGCCGCTGAATCCGCCGACGAACCGCCCGCCCCTGACCAGACCGCGATCCTCGAACCGGCGGAGCGCCCACTGGAGCTCTCGCCACGGGACTGCGAGCTCCTCTACCCGCACCAGGTCGTAGAACAGCACCCCCCACCGCTGCAGCAGCTGGTCGGCAACCGCCTCGACCAGGTCGTCGCGCTCCTCGGTGCCGCCGGCCGACACCCGGTCCACCAGCGACCAGCGCCCGGCGGCCGCAGTGGTTGAACGCGGCGGCCGGGCCCGCCGGAGTCGCGACAACGACCGCTGCTGGGCCGACGGGGTCCGCCGACCGCTGGTCAATGCGCGGATGGCCTGGAACCCGTCTGCGGTGAACAGACCCCGGGCAACGCCATCCCACAACGCCGCCTCCACATCGGTCGGGAGCCGGGCGGTCTCGGTGGCCAGCTCGGTGGCGAACCGAGCCCCTTCGGCGCCGAGCACCTCGGCGATCTCGGCAACTGCTCCGGAGGCCGGAACCGGCGCCGCCTCGTCACCTCGGGCGGCCCGGAGCAGCCACGGCAGGTCCTGCCGATAGACGATGCTGATCGGGGTGGCCTTGGACGGGCCGACGCCCCGCCGCTCCGGATCCCGGACCGGGCGGGGGGCCAGCCTGAGCCACTGGATCTCCCCATCCAGGCAGAGTCGGTCCATCCACTCCGGGTGATAGCCCTCGACCCTGGCAGCCAGCAGCTGCGGTTCCCAAGCTGCAACTGCGGCCGGCCAACCCTGGAGCTTGGACAGGACCGCAGCCAGACCTCGCCGCCCACCGAGCTGGGTACCCGGGGCGACGTGCTGCCAGCGGGTCAGGAAGCGGAGGAACTGTTCGGGGGTGGCGGCCTCGACCCGCTGCCGCCGGCTCGAACGGGAGCGGGCATGCATCCGGGCCAGGAGACGCCGTGCACACCACTCGACCTCGCCGTCGTGCCCCGAGGGACCGCCCGGCGCAGCCGACGGCTCGACCGCCCCGGTGAACTGGCCCCGGATGGCCGACCCTTCGGCTTCCAGCGAGGCCAACCCGACCCGGAACGGTGTCGACCGCAGACCGGTCAGGGCCTGCAGCTCATCGGCCCGGATCGGTGAGGCCATCTCGAGGTGGCCCCGGAGGACGGCGGCCGCCACCTGCTCCGGTTCGGCATCGCCGACCACCCGGTCGGTCAGCAGCGCCTCGACATCGGTGGCAAGCTCGGCGGCGTACCACCGCTCCGGCATGTCGTCCGATGGTGGCACGGTGCAAGCCCGCCCCCGGGAGGACAGCTCGTCGAACAGGGCCCGCCACTCCGACCGGCACCGCAACAACACCACATCCCGCAGCAGATCGTGGAGGTCATCCGCCGTTCGAGGATCCGGGGCCAGCTCCGCTCGGACCTCGGCGATCGCAGCGGGGGCCAGCGAGGGGATGCTCGACAGGTCCAGCGGGAGACCGCGACGGATCGGGGCCGCATTGGTCCGCCGGTCCGGCACCTCGTCCTCGTCGAGGAACGCGTATGGCCGGGCGGTCAGGATCTCGTGAGCCAGGACCGACGGCTCGACGGTATCGACGTGATGCATCGCCACCCGGCCCTCCCCCAGACCCCGCCACAGCTCGATCAGGCCATCGACATCCATCCCCTCGGTCAAGGTGTCGTGGATGGTCTGGCGGACCACCGGGTGATCGGGGATGACAGCCGGGCCGCTCACGTTCTCCTGGCAGGCCGCGGCATCCGGGAACAGGGCGGCCAGCAGATCGTCGCTCTCCATCCGTTGGATCGGCGGAGGATTGCGACGCCCGTTCCGCATCCGGAGCACGATCAGCGAGCGGTTCAGGTTCCACCGCCAACGGGACTGGAACGCCGGCTGGTCGAGGACGGCCTGGCTCAGCGTGTCGGCAATGATGTCCGGCCGGAGGAATCGCTGGACGTCAGCGAGGGGAAACGAGTGGTGGGGACCGAGGGAGATGACGACCGCATCGTCGGACGCCGCAGCCTGGAGCTCGAAGTTGAAGCCGACGCAGAACTTCTTCCGAAGGGCATAGCCCATGGCGCGGTTTATCCGGCCGCCGAGCGGCGAGTGGATCACCAGCTGCATCCCATCCGCGTCATCGAAGAAGCGCTCCATCACGAGCTGCTCGGCGGTCGGCATCACCCCGAGCGCAGCCCGGCCGGCCGCCAGGTAGGTGACTAGCAGTGAGCCGGCGTCGGCAGGGATGCCGGCCTCCTCCACCAGCCAGGCCGTCGCCGCTGCAGCATCGGCGGCGCCGAGGATCTCGTCGACCCGGGACCGCAGCCGGGACACCTCGGCCGACAGCTCGGCGGTCCGGGCCGGTGCCTCACCGGTCCAGAACGGGACCGTTGGCGGTGCATCACCGGCGTCTGTCACCCGAACCTCGCCCCCCGAGACCCGACGGATGCGCCAGGCGTTGGTACCGAGAAGGAAGATGTCACCGGCCGAGGACTCCATGGCCCAGTCCTCGTTGACGGTCCCGATGAACAGCTCATCCGGTTCAGCGACGACCCGCATGTCGTAGATCTCGGGGATCGCGCCACCGGACGTGGACGCGACGTATCGGGCGCCGCGCCGGCCCCGGAGCTCGCCATTGATGGCGTCATGGTGGACCCAGGCCGCCCGGCGACCCCGCCCGGTCATGATCCCCTCCGATACCAGCGTCACCACCTCATCGAAGGTCTCCCGAGACAGCCCGGCGTAGGGATGGGCCAGCCGGGCGAGCCCGAACAGGGCGTCGGTGGACCACTCCTCGGCTGCGGTCTCGGCCACGACCTGCTGAGCAAGGATGTCAAGCGGGGCGACCGGTGGCAGCACCGCGTCAAGCCGGCCCCGCCGGACGGCGGCCAGGAGGGCTGCGCACTCCACCAGCTCGTCTCTGGTCAGCGGGTACAGGCGGCCGCGCGGGGTGCCGTGGCGGGTGTGGTTTGACCGGCCGACGCGCTGCAGGAAGGTGGCGATCGAACGGGGCGAGCCGATCTGACAAACCAGCTCCACCGGCCCGACATCGATCCCGAGCTCGAGCGATGCGGTGGCAACCAGCGCCTTCAGGTCCCCGGCCCGCAGCCGGCGCTCGACCAGATGCCTCCGGTCCTTGCTGAGGCTGCCGTGGTGGGCTGCGACGTGATCCTCGCCCAGTCGCTCCCCCAACTCATGGGCGAGCCGCTCGGCCAGCCGACGGGTGTTGACGAACACCAGCGTGGTCCGGTGGCTTGCGACCTGGGTGGCGATGTCGTCGAGTACCTGATCCATCTGGCTGTGGGAGGTCACCGCCTCCAGCTCCGCCTCCGGCAGCTGCAGCTGCAGATCCAGGGTTCGCTGATGACCGGCGTCGACAACCGTGCAGTCGACCGACCCGTCCGGCCTGGTCCTGGATCCGACCAGGAGGCGAGCGACCGTGTCGATCGGTCGCTGGGTGGCAGACAGCCCGATGCGGGCCGGCCGGTCCCGGCACACGTGGGCCACACGTTCCAACGTCAACGCCAGGTGGGCGCCCCGCTTGTCCCGGGCCATGGCGTGGATCTCATCGACGATGATGGTCCGGACCGTGGTCAGCATCTCACGGCTGCGGGCTGCGGTGACCAGGAGGTAGAGCGACTCCGGCGTGGTGACCACGAAGGTGCGGGGCCGACGGATCATCGACTGCCGTTCAGACTGGGTGGTGTCGCCGGTTCGCACACCGATGGTCAATGCCGGCGCAACGTGGCCGAGGCGAGCCGCCTCGGCCTGGATCTCAGCCAACGGCCGTTCCAGGTTCTCGGCGATGTCGACCGCCAGCGCCTTGAGTGGCGAGACATACACCACAGACGTCCCATCGACCGGCCGGCCGGCGGCGTGGTCGAGGTACAGCTGGTTGATGGCCATCAGGAACCCGGCGAGCGTCTTGCCAGACCCGGTCGGCGCGGCGA
>JBCCFN010000019.1:0-28646 GCA_039029715.1 Actinomycetota bacterium
CACCCTCGGGGCCGGCCCGCTCGCAGCGGCCCGCCGGGTCGACCTCCCCCTGCGCCGTCCGGCCCTCGCCGCCGGGGTTGCGGTGGTGATGATGGAGACCCTGACCGACTTCGCAACCGTCCAGTACTTCGGGGTCGACACCGTGTCGGTCGGGGTGTTCCGGATCTGGCGGGGCACGTTTGATCGGGACGCAGCGTCCGAGTTCGCCACCCTCGTCCTGGTCGTCGCCCTGATGATTATCGGGTTGGAGCGGGTGTTGCGGGGCCGGGCCCGCTTCGGTGAGGCAGCCGGCGCCGCCGCCGGCCTCGCCCCCCGACGGCTGACCGGACCGAAGGGGTGGGCCGCCTTCGCCACCTGCGCTGTGGTACTGCTCGCCTCGTTCGGCCTGCCGACGATCCAGCTGACGGCATGGGCCATCGCCGAGGTGACCGGCCCCCGGGGGACCCCGAACATCGAGCGGTTCCTCGAGTTCCTCGGCAACTCGGCCCTGCTTGCCGTCCTCACCTGCCTGGTCTGCGTGGTGGCAGCGGTGTTCATCGCAAACGGCTCCCGATTCGTCGCCGGCCGGTCGACCGGCATCGCCGCTCGGCTGACCGCGGTCGGGTACGCCGTTCCCGGGCCGGTGGTGGCCATGGGCGTCGTCCTGGCACTGGTGGCGCTCGACGATCTGCTCGAGGGCATCGGCCTCGGTCTGCCCGGAGCGGTGGCCACCGGTTCGCTCGTCGGACTGGTCTATGCCTACAGCATCCGCTTCCTGGCCCCCGGCCTCAACGCCATCGAGGCCGGCCTGGCCCAGGTCCCGGAGGAGGTCACGGCCTCGGCCCGGAGCCTGGGGGCCCGGCCGGCCACGATCGTCCGCCGGATCCACAACCCCCTGGCCAGGGCAAGCGTCCTGACCGGCCTGGTCCTGGTGGCGGTCGACTCGCTCAAGGAGCTCCCGATCGCACTGCTACTCCGGCCGATCGGCTTCAACACCCTGCCGATCTGGACCTTCAACCTCGCCACCGAGTCGCGGTTCGAGCAGGCCGCCCTCCCGGCCCTCGCCATTATCATCGTGGCGATGATTCCGGTCGGTCTGCTGTCTCGCGAGCTGTCACGGGACGGTGTCGGGTCATGAGCGAGGTGACGCCGCTCGAGCTGCGAGGCGTGGTGAAGCGCTTCGAGGACGTCGTGGCGGTGGCCGGTGTCGACCTCGAGCTGGAGCCGGGCGAGCTGTTGGCTCTGGTCGGCCCGAGTGGCTGTGGCAAGTCGACCCTGCTGCGGTCGATCGCCGGGCTGTACGGCATCGACGCCGGCTCGATCCGGCTCGGCTCGACCCTGGTCGACGACGGGACCGACCGGCTGCCGCCCGAGCGGCGAGCGACCGGCCTGGTGTTCCAGGAGCACGCCCTGTTCCCCCACCTCACCGTGGCAGACAACATCGAGTTCGGGCTGCGGGACGGCTCGGCCGGCGGCCGGCAGGCCAGGGTCGACGAGATGCTCGACCTGGTCGACCTCGAGGGGTACAGCGGTCGGTTCCCCCACGAGCTCTCCGGCGGCGAGCGACAGCGGGTCGCCCTGGCCCGGGCCCTCGCCCCCGAACCGTCGCTCATGCTGTTCGACGAACCGTTCGCCAGCCTCGACCACAACCTCCGACTCCAGCTCCGCCAGGAGGTCGCCGCCACCCTTCGGGTCACCGGGACCCCGGCGGTGTTCGTCACCCACGATCAGCAGGAGGCACTGGCCATCGCCGATCGGGTGGCCGTGATGCGGGCCGGCCGGATCGTGCAGCTGGACTCGCCAGCCGCGGTCTACCACCGCCCGGTCGACCGGTTCGTCGGGGCGTTCATGGGCGACGCCAGCTTCCTGCCGGTCGCCACTGACGCCTCGACCGTGCTGGGGCCGATCGACCTCGACGGTCATGACCCGGACGGGGTGGTGGCCATGGTCCGCCCGGACGACGTGGGTTTCATCCTTGACGAGACCGGTCCGGCCTGGATCACCGGCATCGAATACCAGGGGAGCGGTTGGCGGATCCGGGCCGCCACCGGGACCGAAGGCGAGGCCGGTGCCGGTGCTGGTGCCGGTGGCGGTGACCGTGCCGAGGTCCACGTCCTGATGGACCACAACATGACCCCGTCGATCGGTGATCGGGGCCGGCTGTCGCTCACCCCCGGGCACCGGCAGGTGCCGGTCCGGTCCGAGGTGGCGCCGGCTGGTTGACCTCACCAGGGATGGTCATAGCCGTCCCACCGGATGAAGCGACCGCTGTCCTCCAACGTCAACGCCTCGATCGTGGTCACGATCGTTCGGGCAATCGCCGGGAGGTCGAACTCGGCGCTCGGTCCGCCCATGTCGGTGTTGATCCAACCCGGATGGAGCATCACCACCCCGATGCCGTCGTCGGCCAGGGCAGTGGCGGTGCGGACAGACACCAGGTTGAGCGCCGCCTTCGACGCCCCGTATGCGATGTCCCGGCCCTTCCGGCTCGCCACCTGCAGCGACCCGAGCTGGGAGGTGACGTTGACGATCATCGGACCCTGCCCGGCCCGGAGCAGATCGACGAACGCCCGGGTGGTCAGCATCGGCCCGGTGGTGTTGACCTGGAGCACTGCGCCGAAGACCTCGGGGTCGATGTCGAACGGGCCCCGGGTGTTCTCGTCGGCCCCGAACGCTCGGGCATCGGTTCCGGCGCAGTTCACCAGCAGGTCGAGCCCGTCGGTCTCGGCCCGGAACGCATCGGCTGCGGCCTTGATCGATGCCTCGTCCTGCAGATCCAGTCGGAGGTGCCCGGCGGCCCCGGGCAGCGGCTGATCGCCGCGGCTGGTCCCCCAGACCGCAGCGCCCCCTTCGATGAAGCCGGTGGCCAACGCTCGGCCGAGCCCTCGCCCGGCCCCGGTGACGACCACCCGCCGCTGCGCAGCGGTCACCGCGGTCACCGCCCCACCGGGCTCAGGGGGTCCGCCCAACGAATCCGATCAGCTGATCCTGGGCACTGGCGCCCTCTGCCACCTCGACGGCGGGGCCGAACATCCGCTCGCTCCGCAGCATCTCGTCCGGCAGGCGCTGCAGGCCCATCATGGTGGACTCCACCGCGGCCTCGGGCAGGGTGGCGTCGGCATCGATCGAGCGGGCCAGGTCCCAGGAGTGGATCAGCAGGTCGGCGGTGATCAGCCCGGCGACGGCCTGCTTCGGCATGCCGCCCATGGCCTCGGCCGACCCCTCCAGGTTTGCCGGATCGGCCAGCGCCGACCCCAGGGCAGACCGCACCGTCGCCCAATCGGCGTCCTCTGGGACCTCGGCCCCGAACACACCGCCGCCCCGGCCCTGCCAGAACATGGCGTGATCGACCAGCTCTCGGACGGTCCAGCCCTCGCAGGGGGTCGTCTTGTCCCAGTCGGCATCGCCGACCTGGGCCATGACCTCATCCCACTTGTCTGCCGCCTGCCCCCAGATGTCGCCAACGCTTTGCATGGTGGTTCCCCTTCGTGTTCGAACGTGGCTGCAGTCTCGCACAGGACCATCGCCTCGCCGGTACTGGCCTAGCCTGTCCCGGTGGCGTTCGGTCTGGTACTCGGTGCGGGTGGTCCGCTGGGGTGGGTCTACCACCTCGGCGTGTTGGACGGGGTCCGGCGGGCCCTCGGCCACGAACCGGCCGGCGCCGACCGGATCGTCGGCACGTCTGCCGGTGGGGCGATTGCCGCCGGCCTGCTTGCCGGCGCATCGAACGAGGAGATCCTGACCGCGGTGACCACCCGCCCGTCCGAGGCGGAGATGGCCGAGATGCGGGAGGCGGCCGGGTCGCTCCGGCGGCCCTGGCGATGGTTGCGGCCGGCGGCGCCCGGCCTTGCGCTCCGGGTCGGGGGAGACGTCGGTGTCGGCGCCCTGGTCGGGCTGCTGCCGGCCGGTGTCTTCCCGACCGTGACCCTCCGCCGGTTCCCGAGCGACGGCACTGCCGGTTGGCCACCGCCGCTGTGGATCCCGAGCGTGGCCATCGACGACGGTCGCCTGGTCGTGTTCGGTCGGGATCGGACAGACGTCACGATCGCCGATGCCATCGAGGCCACCGCCGCGGTGCCGGCCATGTTCAAACCGAAGCGGATCGGCGATCAGCGGTTCGTCGACGGTGCGGTCCGGTCGGCGACCAACGCCGACCTGCTGATCGGCGAGGGCCTGGAGGTCGTCCTCATCTCCAGCCCGATGACCCGGCCCGGGCGAGGGTTGGTCCGCAGCCGGGCCAGACGTCAGCTCCGCCGGGAGGCCGACGCCCTGCGGGCCGCCGGAACCAGGGTGGTCGTGGTCGAGCCGGACGAGGAGATCCTGGCCCTGGCCGAGGGGTTCCCGCGTCGGAACCCGGAGTCGGGAGCGGACATCATCGAGGCGGCGGCGATCAAGACCGCCATCGCGCTCGCTCGCTGAGTCCGCGTCCGGCTACTGGCGCCAGCGGGACTGGCCGAGCTTGTAGCCGACGCCCCGGACCGTCGAGATGAGGCTGGCGTGTTCCTCGCCCATCTTGGCCCGCAACCGACGGATGTGGACGTCGACCGTCCGGGCCCCGCCGAAGTACTCGTACCCCCAGACCCGGCTGAGCAGGACCTCTCGGGTGAAGACCTGGCCGGGACTGGAGGCCAGGAACCGCAGGAGCTCGTACTCCATGAAGGTGAGATCGAGGGGCCGATCCTCCAGCACCGCCTGGTAGGTCTCGACGTTGAGGCTGAGTGGTCCGTAGGTCACCAGCTCCGGACGGATGCCCTTGCCGGTCTGCCACAGCAGGTGCTGGACCCGGGCCTCGAGCTCCTGGGGGAGGACCGGGGTGATGATGAAGTCGTCGAACAGGTCGTCCCTGGTCTGGAGCTCGTCGATCCGGCTGCCGCTGATCAGGATCAGCGTCGGTTCCAACGGGGCATCCCGGTTCCGCAGCTCCCGACAGAACCGCCAGGCGTCCTCGGCCCGCTCGTCGATCACCACCAGGGCACCGGCCCAGCTCCCGGCGTCGCCGTCGCCCTCGCCGTTGGTCACCACGTCGCCAGCCTGGTCGGCTGCGGTCCACTTGTAGCCGCCGATGTCGAGGAAGCGGGCCAGCTCGGTCGGCGGGGGATCGGGGAAGACCGCGAACGCTTCGGTCGGGTTGTTCTGACTCTGGTCGGTCATGGCTCGGCGTGTCTCTTCGGGATCTCGGCGCTCACCACGTCGGCAGGTAGCGCTCGAGCTCCCACTGGCTCACATGGGACTTGTAGCTGCTCCACTCGCTTCGCTTGTTCCGCAGGAACCACTCGAAGATGTGCTCGCCGAGGGCCTCCTGGACCAACTCGGAGGCCTCCATCTGGTCGAGGGCCTCGGACAGCGAGTGGGGGATCGGGGTCACCCCGAGTTTCTCGACCTCCTCATGGGAGAGCTCGTACAGATTCTGGGTCGTCTCGGCCGGCAGGTCGTAGTCACCCTCGATGCCGGCCAGCCCGGCGGCCAGGATGACCGAGAAGGTCAGATACGGATTGCAGGCCGGGTCCGGGGCCCGATACTCGATCCGGGTGGAGGTCGTCTTGTCCGGCTTGGTCAGCGGGACCCGGATCAGGGCCGATCGGTTGTTCTTTGCCCACGACACCCAGACCGGGGCCTCGTAGCCGACAACCAGCCGCTTGTAGGAGTTGACCAGCTGGTTGGTCACGGCGGTGATCTCCGGGGCGTGGCGGAGCAGGCCGGCGGTGAACTTCTTGGCCGTGTCGGACAGCGGGTCGTCCATGGCCCCGTCGGTCGTCGGGTTGTGGAAGGCGTTGCCGTCGTTGTCGAACAGCGACATGTGGAGATGCATACCCGAGCCCTGCAACCCCTCCAGTGGCTTCGGCATGAACGAGGCGACGTGGCCCTGCTCCAACGCCAGCTCCCGGACGACGAGGCGGAACGTCATGATCTGATCGGCCATCGACATGGCGTCGGTGTAGCGGAGGTCGATCTCGTGCTGGGACGGCGCGTCCTCGTGGAACGAGTACTCGACCGGGATCCCCATCGACTCCA
Organism: Actinomycetota bacterium; assembly: GCA_039029715.1. Taxonomy (GTDB): domain Bacteria; phylum Actinomycetota; class Acidimicrobiia; order Acidimicrobiales; family SZUA-35; genus JAHELU01. The sequence continues at coordinate 5,992 of JBCCFN010000019.1, forward strand.
ACACCGAGATGGTGCGGCGGCGGAGGTCCGAGGCGACATCGCTGGTGGTCAGGTCGAAATAGGAGCCGGAGTCCAGCAGGGCCGGCCGGTGGTTCGGTTCGGAGTCTGCGAAGTAGAAGAACTCCATCTCCGGGGCGACGAAGAAGCTGAACCCGAGCTCCTGGGCCCGCCGGAGGTTGCGGCGGAGGACCTGTCGGGGGTCGCCACCGAAGGGGCTGCCATCCGGGAGGTAGATGTCGCAGAACATCCGGGCCGTGGTCCCGCCCTCGGTCCAGGGCAACAGCTCGAAGGTGGAGGGGTCTGGCTTGGCCAGGACGTCAGACTCCTGGATCCGGCTGAACCCGTCGATTGCCGACCCGTCGAAGTGGACCCCCTCCTCGAAGGCGGTCTCCAACTCGACGGGGGAGATCGCAACCGACTTCAGCTTGCCGAGCACGTCGGTGAACCACAGCCGGATCAGTTTGACGTTGCGGTCCTCGACGGCCCGCAGAACGTATTCCTGTTCGCGTTCCACGTTCCGATTGTTAACACGGTTCCTCGCCGGCAACACCCCCCGGGTGGGCGTGTCCGTCCGCGTCGGTTTGCCGGCACGGGCACGGGAAGCACCGTGAACAAGCGGGTTGGGGCGCCTCCGGCCCGGATCCCACCGATTGAGCGGTCTCGACCGGATTCACATGGCGTTAACAATCCATGTATTGCGACCAGGTGTCACACCCGGTTAAGTGAACTTCTGTACCTCACTCACAAGTCGGGAGAACACGTGACTTACCGGGCTGAATACATCTGGATCGACGGCACCGAACCCACGGCCGAGGTCCGTTCGAAGACCAAGATCCTGGCCGATGGCGACACGCCGGGCACCTGGGGGTTCGACGGGTCGAGCACCAACCAGGCCACCGGGGACAACTCCGATGTCGTGCTGGAGCCGGTGTTCCAGTGTCCGGACCCGATCCGTGGCGGCGACAACATCCTGGTGCTGTGCGAGACACAGCTGACCGGGGATCTGGCGCCTCACCCGACCAACACTCGGGCCGCCGCCCGCGAGGCGCTCGACAAGTACGGCGAGATGGAGCCGTGGTTCGGTCTCGAGCAGGAGTACACCATGCTCGACCCGGAGTCGAAGTGGCCGTACGGCTTCCCGCCGAACGGGTTCCCCGGCCCCCAGGGCCCGTACTACTGCGGCGTCGGCGCCATGAAGATCGCCGGCCGGGACATCGTCGAGGAGCACACCACCCTGTGCATCGAGGCCGGGCTCGCCATCTCCGGCACCAACGCCGAGGTCATGCCCGGCCAGTGGGAGTTCCAGATCGGCCCGGCAGACACCGTGACCGTCGGTGATCACCTATGGATGGCCCGGTATCTCCTGTACCGGGTCGGTGAGAAGCACCACGTCGAGATCTCCATCGCCGCCAAGCCGATGAAGGGCGACTGGAATGGCGCCGGGATGCACACCAACTTCTCGACCAAGGCCATGCGGGAGGGCTACGACGCAGTCGAGGCCGCCGCCAAGGCCCTCGGGGCGGACGGCAAGCCCGAAGAGCACCTCGCCGGCTACGGCGTCGGTATCGAGGATCGCCTCACCGGCGACCACGAGACCCAGCGCTATGACCAGTTCAGCTACGGCGTGTCCGATCGTGGCGCCTCGGTCCGCATCCCGTGGCAGGTTGCCCGTGACGGCAAGGGCTACATCGAGGATCGGCGTCCAAACGCCAATGCCGACCCCTACGTCGTTGCGGCGTTGATGACCAACACGGTCTGCGGCGCTGCCTGATCATCCGGTTCGGGTCGCTGACCCGGTCCGACCGAAGGCCCCCCGAGACCCGGGGGGCCTTCGGCGTTTTGGGTGAACCTTCCTGGCCGACTGGGAACGGTCCGCCCGGTGCGGTACTCGTTGGTTGCTGCATAGGGGGAGGTGAATCGGCGGGATTCGCCTCCCCCTATCAGGTCCTCTCGGTCGCCGGTCCGTCGCCGGTCAGGGGCACGTAGCCCGGCACGTCGTGGTGCGGGGTATCGAGGTAGATCTTGGCCTCCGGCATGCCGCCGAACCGTCCGTGGCTCCAACGGACCTCGACGTGGCCGTCCACCGGGACGGTCCGGCCGTCGTCGGTGTCGACGATCTCGGCCCGCCACCGGACCAGCGGCTGACCGACCGCGTCGCCCCAGGCATCGAACGCCTTGAGGTCGTAGCGCTGGCGGAAGTCCCACGGCGTCGCCACCCGGTAGTGGAGGGGGCGCCCGTCCGAGGATCGGCCGAGCACGAAGTACGGGGACGGGGCGAACCGGAGCAGCCGCCACAACATCTCCTCCGGCGACCGTTCCAGCTTCTCCCGCCACCGGGCGGCCGACCGGTTTGAGACGTCGACGGCCAGCCATCGGTAGGCCTCGGTCGCGGCGTCGCTCGGCCAGGCCCGGCCGAACCGCTTGAACCCCTGCTTGACCAGCTTGCGGTCGGCCGGGGTCAGCTGCTCCGCTCGGTCCGGGAGTGGTGCACCGGGGGTGGCAAGCTCGCCCCGGCAGGCCGCCCACAGCTCCTGGTAGGCCACAGGCGAGACCGTTGCGAACCAGTCGCTGGCACCCCCGGTCCGGCGATCGGTCAGCAGCCGGTCGAACAGATGGGTCGGCCCGGCATTCATCAGGATGTCCGAGCCGTACTTGCAGCTGATCAGGTAGACGTGGTCGACCCGGAGATCGGCCGGGATCTGCTCGTAGGCCGGCGGCCGGTGGGGACCCTTCCATTCCACCCACCACGGGGCCCGGCCCCGCAGCCCCTCCTGGGAGAAGGCGAATCGTTGCCCGTTGGCCCAGGCGGTCTCGAACTCCTGGTCGTGGCGGCCATCGTCTCGGGCCGCGACCAGGCGATCGAAGTGGGCCTCGGTGACATGGGTGACCAGCCGAGGCCGGACCCCGAGAGCGTGGTCCAGCTCCCGATACCCGAGCATGGCCAACCCGGTCGTGATCTCGGTGATCTCGGTCCGGAGATCGGCCATCTTCGGGGATCAGCCCTCAGGCTCGGTGGTGGTAGCGACCCGGGCCGGTGGCGCCTCGACCCGGACCATGTCGAACCTGGCGTCGACCACGACCGGGGCCTCGAACCACTCGATCGTTGGCGCAGCCCCGTACTTCTCGGTCACCCCGGCCCGCCAGCCGTCGTTGAACTTGGCCTCGGCACTGGCCCGGTCCACCCACCAGTACGTCCCGCCGACCGTCCGGCCGTCCTCGGCAAGCAGGTAGGCCTTCCACAGTAGGCCCGGGACGTCCAGATAGGAGGTGGCGTTCGCCCCGAACCGTTCTCGGGCCTGGTCGACGGTGAGGGCGGGGCCGGGTTCGGTGGGGGCGCGAAAGCGGACGACGGTGACGATCACCACCGAATTTTACGTCGTCATTCTTGATCGAGCGTTGCCTTGCTCATCACAGATCCCTAACACGGCGACCCGATCATGAAGTCATTCCCCAACAGCAACAACAGGAGAAAGAGTTCCTTCCATGACCAGTTCGAACCTCAAGCGATTCGGTATCCCCGCCTCCGTTCTCGTGGGTGGCGTGACCGTCGGGTCGCTGTTCGCCCCGATCGGGCTGGCGGCCGCCCAGGACGCAGAGTCCGACGCCGAGAGCGACGCCACGACCGAAGAAGCCCCAGCAGAGGACGGTGAGCGGGACGGCCGCCGCGGTCCAGGCAAGCGTGGCATGAAGAGTGAGGCCCTGACCGAGGCCCTCGGCCTGACCGCCGAGGAGATCCGTGACGGGTTCCAGGACGGCAACACGATTGCCGACCTGGCCGCCGAGCAGGGTGTCGACGTCGCAGACGTCGAGGCCGCCCTGGTCGCCGCCGCCAACGAGCGCCTCGACGAGGCGGTCGAGAACGGCCGGATCGACGAGGCCGAGGCCGCCGAGAAGCGGGCAGACATCGAGGAGCGGGTCAGCGAGTTGATGACCAAGGATCCGTCGGAGTTCGAGCGGAAGGGTCGTGGTGGTCGCGGCGGCCACGGCGGTCCCGGCAAGGGCTTCGCAAGCGACGTGATCACCGAGACCCTCGGCCTGTCCGCCGAGGAGATCCGGGAGGCCCTGTCCGAGGGCCAGACCCTGTCCGATCTGGCCGAGGCCCAGGGCGTCGACGCCGAGGACCTGGCCGCCGCCATGGTGGCCGAGGCCACCGAGCGGATCGACGGTGCGGTCGAGGACGGCAAGATCGATGCCAACCGGGCCGACGAGCTCAAGGCCGAACTCGAGGAGCGGATCGACGGCGTGCTCGACGGCGAGCTGCCCGAGCGTGAGGGCCGCGGCTTCGGTCGTGGCCGTAGCGGCCCCCGCTTCGGTGGCGGGCAGGGCCCGGCCGAGGCTCCGGCCGATGGTGCGGTCGAGGGCACGAGCGCCTGATCACCGGGAACCATCCCGATCCACCAACACCTCGTTCCTCCAACACCCCGCAGTCCCGGCGACCCCCTCCGCCGGGGCTGCGGCGCGCCCGGCGGGCGGCCGGCCCCGGGCCCGGGTTCAGATGCCCCGGTAGCGGTTGGTGATCGGCATCCGCCGGTCCCGGTCGAACCCCCGGGGCGTGATCCGGGTGCCGAGCGGGCTCTGCCGTCGCTTGAACTCGGCGATGTCGACCAGTCGGGCGATCCGGGTCACGACCTCGGGATCCCCACCGGCCTCGATCAGTTCGGCCGCGGTCCGGTTGCGCTCCACCAGCTCGATCAGCATCGGGTCGAGGACCTCGTATGGCGGGAGGCTCTGGTCGTCCCGCTGGTCCGGCCGCAGCTCGGCCGACGGGGCCTTGGTCAGGATGGAGGTCGGTATCACCTCGGCCCCGGCCCGCCGGTTGTAGTCCTCGGCAAGCGCATAGACCTGGAGCTTCCACACGTCCTTGATCACCGCATAGGCGCCGGCGGTGTCCCCGTAGAGGGTGGAGTAGCCGACCGCCAGCTCGCTCTTGTTGCCGGTGGTCAGGACCAGCCAGCCGAACTTGTTGGCCAGGGCCATCAGCAGCACGCCCCGGATCCGACTCTGCAGGTTCTCCTCGGTCAGGCCCTGCTCCCGGCCCTCGAACGACGGGGCCAGCATGTCGAGGAACGCCTGGTGGCCGGGTTCGATGGCGATCGTCCGAACGTCGATGCCCAGGTTGCTGCACAGCTTCTCGGAGTCGGTGATCGAATGGGTCGACGAGAACCGCGACGGCATCATCACCGCGTGGACATGGTCCGGGCCGAGGGCGTCTGCGGCGATCGCCGCGGTGACGGCGGAGTCGATCCCGCCGGACAGACCGAAACAGATGTCGGTGAAGCCGTTGTTGTGGACGTAGTCCCGGGCACCGAGGACCAGGGCCTCCCAGATCTCGGCCAGCGGTTCAAGCTTCGGCTCAAGCACCGGGGGCAGCCCGCCGGTGGAGACCGACGGGCCGGCGGTGACCGGGGTGACCGGCAGGCTCACCGGCTTTTCCGGGGCCACCTCGAAGTCTGCGACGTGGACCTGTTCCACGAACTGGCCGGCTCGGGCCACCATGACCCCCGCGGCGTCAAGCACCACCGAGCCGCCGTCGAACACCAGATCGTCCTGGCCGCCGACCAGGTTGACGTAGGCCATCGGGGTCGAGGTCTCGGCCACCCGGCGGCCGAGCACTTCGGCCCGGGCTGCGACCTTGGTCTGGTGGTACGGCGAGGCGTTCAGGTTGATGACCATCCGGGCCCCGCCGTCGGCCAGGACGTTGACCGGCCCGCCATCGATCCACAGGTCCTCACAGATCGAGACGCCGACGGTGATGCCGGCGATCGACCACAGCGGGAACTCGGTCCCCGGGGTGTAGTAACGCTTCTCGTCGAAGACGTCGTAGTTGGGGAGCTCGTGCTTGCGGTAGATGCCCTTGACCTCACCCTCGGCGCAGACCGCGGCGGCGTTGTAGACCACCGGCGGGTAGGGGGCGCCGGGGGCGAACGGGTCGGTGTCCTCGTCGATGTCGAGGAACCCGAGCACGGCGGCACAGTTGCCGGTTGCCGCCGCCACCCGATCCAGGGCCGCCCGATTCTCCTCGACGAAGCGCTGCTTGTAGACCAGGTCCTCCGGTGGGTAGCCGGGAATGGTCAACTCGGCGAAGACGGCGACGTCGCACTCGGCGGCCTCGGCCTCCCGAAGGGCGTCGAGGATCAGGTCGACGTTGGCGTCGAGGCCCCCGACCACCACGTCCACCTGGCACAGGGCGATTCTCAGCGTTGCCACGGGATCAATCTACCGGTGTGCACCGCCCGGCTCGATTCGGTTCGGGGGTGCACCACCAACCGTGGTCGGCCAACTACGATCGCCGGTGGCGAGGCGGCAGGACCAGCATGTTCTTTTCACGTTCCCTGAATGCCGCCAAGAGCCCCCGCGGGAGGGGCAATCGGCGTGCCGATACTCATCGAGGCGCCGCCGGCCGGGCGTTGGCCGTGGTGTTGGCGTTCGTCGCATTGACCTCGCTGTTGGTCGGCGGTCCAGCCACCGAGGCCGACCTCAAGGACGACATCGCCAAGCTCAAGGAGGAGCGGGAGGCGTTGCAGCAGGACCGGGAGAACAAGGCCCGGTCGATCGACGCCGCCACCGCCGAGGCCGCCGAACTGGCCGAGGCGCTCGGTGTCTTGAACGCCGCGGTCAACGAGCAGGAGGGCGAGTTGGCCGCCGCCGAGCAGAGCCTTCGCGATGCCGAGGACCGGTTCGCCGCCGCCAACCGGGCGGTGTTGGCCAAGGAGGCCGAGATCGAGCGGCTTGAGGTCCAGGTCTCGGCCCGGGCGATCTCGGCCTTCGTCGACCAGAACATTGGCTCCACCCCGGTCCTGGAGGCCGTCGATCCCAACCGAGCGGTCCGGATGCGGGGCCTGGTCCAGTCGGTGACCCGCCAGGAGGTCGACGTGGCCGAGCAGCTCCGGGTGGCCAGGGAGGATCTGGCGTTCGAGGAGCGGCGGGCCAACGATGCGGCCGGGGACGCCGAGACGTTCCGGGCGACGATCGAGAGCGAGCTGCGGGACCTGGAGGCGGCCCGGGACGATCAGTTCCGGCTGACCGATGAGGCCGAGGCCCGGCTGGAAGCCCAGCTGGCCGAGGCGGCGGTGATGGCCGAGCGGGACCGCGAGATCGCGGCCGAGATCACCGAGAACGAAGAGGAACTCCAGCGTCAGATCGAGTTGGCTCGGCGCCGCCGCAACCCCGCCCCGTCGACCCAGTCCAACCCGAAGTTCCCGACCGCGGACGAGATCACCCAGGTCGGCGGGTTCTGGGTCCACATCGACATCGCAGACGACCTGCGGGCGCTGCTCGCCGCGGCCGAGGCCGACGGCATCACGTTCGGCGGCTGGGGCTACCGGGACCACTCGGCCCAGATCCGGCTCCGGCGGGCCCACTGCGGGACCAGCGAGTGGGCCATCTACCAGAAACCGTCGTCGACCTGCAGCCCGCCGACCGCCCGGCCCGGCCAATCCCAGCACGAGCTCGGCAAAGCGATCGACTTCACCTACAACGGCCGGACGATCGGCACCCGCTCCAGCCCCGGCTACCAGTGGCTGGCCGCGAACGCCAGCCGGTACGGGCTCTACAATCTGCCAAGTGAGCCCTGGCACTGGTCGGTCAACGGCCGCTGACGACGGCGCTGGGGACCGGCTGCCGGCACGCCACGAGCTGACCGCTCGGGCCGCCATCGATCTGCTGTCCGCCGGTTCGCTGACCGCAGCCGAGTTGGTCGACGCCTGCCTGGCCCGGATCGAACGGATCGACCCGAAGGTCAACGCCATGGTCACGGTGGCCGCCGACCGGGCCCGGTCCGAGGCCGCAGCGATCGACGGCGACCGATCGGCCGGCCGCCCCGTCGGTCCGCTTGCCGGCCTGCCGGTGGCGATCAAGGACCTCCAGGCCACCGCTGGGATCCGGACCACGCTCGGTGCCGAGGCCCTGGCCGACCACGTGCCGACCGTCGACGCCGGGATCGTGGCCCGGGTCCGCTCCGCCGGAGGCATCGTGATCGGCAAGACCAACATCCCGGAGCGCAGCATCGGGGCCAACACGGTCAACCGGTTGTTCGGGGCCACCGGTAACCCGTTCGACCCGAGCCGGACCAGTGGCGGGTCGTCCGGTGGCTCCGCCGTGGCCCTGGCCACCCGTATGGCGCCGCTGGCCACCGGCTCCGACCACGGTGGCAGCCTGCGGATCCCGGCCTGCTACTGCGGGGTGGTCGGGTTCCGGGCGACCCCCGGCGTCGTGCCGTTCGAGGAGCGGACGACGGCCCAGACCTACTACTCGGTCCAGGGGCCGATGGCCCGGACCGTCGACGATCTGGCGCTGCTGCTGTCCGTCATCACCGAACGGGACCCGGCGGCAACCGCAATGACCGGACCGAAGACCAGAGACCCGATGGCCTACCCGCTCGACGCCGGCGTCTTCGCCACCCTGGACGACATCGATCCGGCCACGCTGCGGATCGGGGTGAGCGAGGACCTGGGCGGCGTGCTGGTCTCGGGGCCGGTCCGGGCCGCATTCCGGGATCGGGTCGAGCGGCTGGCCTCCCGGGTCGCCGTGTGCGAGGACGTCACCATCGATCTGCGGGCGGCCACCGAGGTCGACTGGCGGCTCCGGTCCGATGTGTTCGTGACCCAGTACCACCGAGAGGCCCAGGACTGGGACGCCGGGTTCAATCCGAACGTCCGGGCCACCTACGATGCGGCGATCACCACCCCGATGGAGGTGATCGCCCGAGCCCGCCGGGCCCAGATGGAGCTGATCCAGGCCGTCCAGTCGCTGACCGACCGGTATGACGTGATCCTGTGCCCCGGTGTGAGCGTCAGCCCGTTCCCCTGGCGCCAGCTGTACCCGACCGAGGTCGACGGCGCCCCGGTCGACAACTACATGGCGTGGTTGACGCTGACCGCGGCGATCACCGTCATCGGCCACCCGGTCGTCGCCCTGCCGGCCGGGCGGGACGATGCCGGACTCCCGTTCGGGATCCAGGTGATCGGCCGGGCCCACGACGACCGGCGGCTATTGTCTGCCGCCCGTTCGATCGAGGCGGTGTTCGCCGCCGACCCGGTCACCGCCCGCCCGGTACCGGACGATGCATCGTTGCTGGCATCGACGGTCGACCTGGCGGACGTGACTGCGGTGTTCGCCGACTGAGTCGCTCAGCTGGCCGCCGGTGGCTGCCAGGGCCGCATCACGATCCGCCACGGATCCGGCAGGACCCCGAGCGGGACGTCGATCAGGGACGGCTCCCTGGCGTCGATGGCGGTGCCGAGCATGGTCCGGAACTCCTCCGGGCTCTCCGCCCGGTACCCGGTGATCCCGAACGAGGCGGCCAGGGCCAGCATGTCCGGGTTGGTCAGCTCGGTCCCCAGGGAGTCCCCGTCGAACGCCTCCCGCTGCATCCGCTGGACGTTGCCGTAGGCGTCGTCCCGGAACACCACCCCGACCAGCGGGATGTCGTAGTGGGCGACCGTTGCCAGCTCGGCCAGGCCGTAGCCGAACCCACCGTCTCCGTTGATCGACACGACCGGGCGGTCCGGGTTGCCGACCGCGGCGCCGATCGCGGTCGGGTAGCCGAAACCGAGCGTGCACTGGTAGCCGGACCCGACGTAGCTCCGGGGGTGGCGCACGTCGAAGGTGTAGCGGGCGATGTAGCCGACCTGGGTCAGCTCGTTGATCAGCACCGCATCGTCCGGCATCGCGTCCCGGAGCGCCGTGCTGTAGCTGGTCTGGGGTGCCAATGGTGCCATGTCGTCCCGGACCCGGGCCCGGACGTCCTCGGCGTCTGTCAGCCACGGGGCCCGCTCGCCGTCGAGGAGGTCGAGCAGGGCCTGGGTCCCGGTCCGGGCATCACCCAGGATCGACACGTCGTAGTTCCGGGGCGGGGTGAAGGCGTTCGGGTCGTTGTTCAGGCCGATCAGGGTGGTGCCGTCTGCGGTCTGGGGCATGGCCCCGCCCCGCCCGTCGACCGCCCGGCTGCCGACGAACAGCACGGTGTCGGCCCGCATCAGCAACTCCCTGGCCTCCAACGGGAGGAACGCCATCGGGTGGCTCTCGTCGAACGCCCCCTTGCCGTTGACGCTTGCCACCACCGGGGCGCCCAGTGTGGTTGCCAGATCGGTCAGCTCGGTCCATGTCCCGGCCCCGACCGCGCCGCCACCGACATAGATCAGGGGCCGTTCGGCCGCCACCAGACGTTCGGCCGCCGCCGCCAGGTCCGCAGCGTCCCCCGGCGGTGGCGTGCCCGGGGCCTCGGCCCCGATCGCCGGCCCATCGGTCCGGGCAGACAGCACATCCGGTGGGATCTCGACCGCCACCGGTCCCGCCCCCTGGCCGAGCTGGACCATGGCGCCGTGGAGCAGACCGGCGACCTGGTCCGGATCCTCGGCGATCGTCGCCGACCGGCACAGTGAGGCGAGAATGCCGGACTGGTCCGGGATCTCGTGGAGCATGCCGAGGCCCCGGCCGATCGTCCGGGTCGGGATCTGGCCGGAGATCAGCAGCACCCGGGACCAGTTGGCCAACGCGGTGACCAGACCACTGGCGGCGTTGAGCATCCCCGGCCCCGGCACCACCATGGCCACCCCGATGCGGCCCGTGGTCCGGCTGTAGCCGTCTGCGGCGTAGGTGGTCGTCTGCTCGTGGCGGGCGTTGATGAACGTGATCGTGTCGGACACGCCGGACAGCCCGTTGGAGGCGTAGTCCAGCTGGATGCCGGGGATCCCGAACACGTGGGTCACCCCCTCGGCGACCAGTTGCCGGGCCATGGCCTGCCCCCCGGTGATGGCGGCGGCGGCTTGCATGGCTGCGGAGTCGGTCACGGGGCGCATGCTACTGGGCCCTGAGTTTTTGCGGGAGTCGTAACAAAACGGGTGCCGGCGTGACCTGAACCCCTGGAGCGTGTGATGGCCGGCGGGCCACCGCGCACCCGAAGGTGCCAAGAACGGCACCGGCGTGCGGGCGGGCAGCCTCGGCGGGCTCAGGTGGAACACGGACACATGGCGGAACTACGGAAGCGGCGAGGGTTCTTCGGCGAGCCGGATCTGGAGGTCGGGAGCGGCCTCGGATGGCTGGCGAGACTGGTCACCAGGCGGGTCATCCTCGGCATGGCCGTCATGGCCCTGGCCGTGGCTGCGGCCGCGGTGTTGGCCGGCAGCGGCTCACCGGAACGGGCGGAGGCCGACCTCGGCCCGAACCTGGCCCTCGGCAAGCCGGCCATCGTCTCATCGATCGAGTTCGACCTGCCGGTCTTCGCCGCCGCCGGTGCGGTCGACGGCGACCTCGGCACCCGGTGGTCGAGCAACTACGCGGACGGCGAGTGGCTTGAGGTGGACCTCGGCCAGCGCTACGACATCGGTCGGGTCATGATCCACTGGGAGGTGGCCTACGCCAGGTCCTACCGGATCGAGGTGTCTGACGACCGGGAGGTCTGGTCCGAGATCTACGCCACCGCCGGGTCCGATGGTGAGCTGGACGCCATCGTCGGGCTGTCCGGGGCCGGCCGCTACATCCGACTGGTCGGCGTGCAGCGGGGGACCCAGTGGGGTGTGTCGCCCTGGGAGTTCGAGGTCTACGGCCCGGCCGCCCCGGTCGACACCAACGCCAACCTTGCGCTCGGCAAGCCGACGCAGACCTCCTCGGTCGAGGGGCTGTTCGAGGACTACGCCCACCTGGTCGGCGCCGGCGCGGTCGACGGCGACCCCGGCACCCGGTGGTCGAGCGACTACGCAGATGGCGAGTGGCTGGAGGTGGACCTCGGCGACCGGTACGACATCGGCCGGGCCGTGATCCACTGGGAGGTGGCCTACGCCAGGGCCTACCGGATCGAGGTGTCAAACGATCGGGAAACCTGGTCCGAGATCTACACCACCGCAACCTCCGACGGCGGCGTCGATGAGATCTCCGGACTGTCCGGAGCCGGCCGCTACGTCCGGCTCGTCGGTGTCGAGCGCGGGACCGGCTGGGGTGTATCGCCCTGGGAGTTCGAGCTCTACGGCCAGCGGGCCGGCAGCGTCGTGATCGTCGACCCGGCACCCCAGCCGGAGGAAACCCCGCCGGCGCCGGAGCCGACCACCCCGCCGACCACGGCCCCGCCCGCCCCCGCGCCGGAGCCGACCGCCCCGCCGACGACGGCCCCGCCGCCAACGACCACTCCACCGACGACGGCGCCCCCAGCGCCGCCGCCGACCAAGCCGCCGGCCCCGGAGCCGGTTGGCGCACAAGCCGGTCCGTGGAGTCAGATCTCGGTCTACAACTTCAACACCTGCCTCGGGTTCGAGGGTGGGCAGCCGGCCGCCGGTGCGCAGCTGGTCGACCACCCGTGTGACTCGGGCAACGCAACCGACGGCCGGTTCGTCCGGCTCGGTGACCACGGCTACGGCCAGGTCCAGTTCGGTTCGTACTGCCTGGTCGCCCGATCTGACGCCCTGGGCGCCCCGGTGGTGGTCGACAACTGTGGGACCGGCACCGAGTTCCAGTGGGTGCCGACCGACTGGCGGTGGAGCCAGACCTCGGCCATGTTGCGGAGCCGGGCCACCGACCTGTGCATCTCCCGGGGACCGGACAACCGGTTCGTCCAGGCGCTGTGCAACCCGACCGACGATCGTTCGCAGCTCTTCAGCGACAACTTCGCCGCCGGCGTGATGGCCCGGGATCGGTCGATGACCCCGGTGAACGCAACGTTCCACGGGACCCTGAACTTCAACAGCTTCCACGAGGGCGCCTACCCGATGGACTCCTGGACCTACGGCGACATCGCCTTCTACGCCCCGCCGGGCGACATCTCCCAGGACCAGGCCCGGGAGTACCTGGCCTGGTACTCCCACATGGACGGGCTGCACCGGCGGGTCTGGAACCAGGACAACTTCGACAGCGTGTACCGGGCGAATGACCCGAACCACGGCAGGAAGAAGGTCACGGCGATCATCGACATCGGCAGGTGCAGCTGCGGGAGCAAGCAGCAGGCCGAGATCCTTGGGTTCAAGGACTGGATCATCGAGGACCCGAGCAACTGGATGTACCACTGGGTCATGTTCTACGAGATGAACCGGGGCGGCCCCACGCCGAACTTCTACGCTCGGGCCACCTGGCCGAACACCCATCAGGGCGGGCTGATCCTGCCCCACATGATGGCCGCCCTTGCGTTCTATGAGATCGGCGGGCCGGCCGGTCTGGAGCGGGACGTCCCCGGGGACTTCCTCCGAAGCCTGACCGCGTGGGAGTACGACCCGGCCAAGCCGTCCCTCGACAGCCAGGACATCCCGGCCGACATCCAGATGGGCATCCTGGTCAAGATCCTGCAGGAGCGTGGGACCGACACGTTCATCCAGACCCTGCACAACATGGCAGCCAAGCCGGACGCCACCAACGCCACCCAGGCGCTGTGTGACTTCCGGTCCGCGGTCAACGAGTCCACCGGTGGTGCCTACGACGGCCGGATGACCAACGACTGGCGCCTCCCGACCGGCTGCTGATCATCAGCTGATCCCGAGCGGGGTGCCACGTCGCCCCGCTCCATCCTCCGCCGCCGAGACCGAATCGGGCGACGAAACGGTGACCCCCGACCGGGTCGCCGTTCCGTCGCGCCCGGCCCGCTGACGACCGGTTGGTATCAGGCGGCCGATCGGCGCGTCTAACCGACACCTCCATCCGAGGTCGTCTGCCCGATACGTCGTGAGTGCGTTCCTGTTGCGGGCCGGCGGTGACGATGGCGGCACGACCTGAGGGAGGACCAATGACCGATGTGATGAGCCCCGAGACCGACGCCGCCGACCAGGGACCGGAACCGACGACCACCGATCGAGCGCTCGCCCGCATCAGCGTGACCGCGCCGTATTTTGACCTGACCGATCTGGTCGAGCTGGGGCAGGGGATCGTTGCCGCGACCGTGCCCCCGGCCCCGACCGTTGCCCCGGAGACCGGGCCGATGGAGGCAGCACAGGTCGCCAGGCACCTGGCCATCCTCGGCTCCTGCGCCGCCGCGCTCAGCAGGGACGACGACGCCCGCCATCACTACCTGGCCACCAGGGCCCACTACAGCCGGGTGTCGAATGCCCGGCCTGCGGTGGACGAGCCCTTGCGGGCCGAGGCCATCGCCTCCTGGGTCGACCGCCGGACCGCCCGGGCGCTGGTCAAGCTGACCACCGCAGCCGGCGAGGCGCTGAACGTCCTCGACGTCGAGTACACGGTGCTTGCGCCCCGGATGTTCGCCAGGCTCAACCCGCCGTGCGAGACGGCGGCCGCCGCCCCGGACGCCGGGCCCCTCCGGTTCGACGTTGTCGGCGGTGACGACGGGGTCACCGTCGACTGCGGGCCGATCCCGGTGGACCTCTGTGCCGGGCACTTCCCGGACCATCCGGCCGCCCCGGTGGCGATCGTGATGGGCGAGCTGTGTCGGGCCGCCGGCCACGGGCTGGCCCGCCACCTGCAGATCCCAGATCTCCGGTACCGGATCGAGGAGGGGCACGTCCAGGCCACCGGTCTGGCCCAGGCCGGCCAGCACCTGGTGCTCCGGACTCGCTACGCCGAACCGGTCCGGGGCGGCCACCGGGTCACCGGGGAGGCCCTGGCCGACGGCGCCGTGATCGGCGAGCTGTCTGTCACGATGTCGACCTCGGTCCCTGTCCCGGAGCCGGCGCCGGACCACGACGACGATGCCCTTGACGACTGGCAGGAGGCCGGCGCCGCCCTGGACGGGGCGTTCCCGTGCTGAGCGGGCTCGCCGACCTGGTACTTGCCGCTCCCAGGCGGATCCTTGCGGTCTGCGGGGCGCTGGTGGTGGCCGCCGGCTTGTACGGGTTCGACGCCGCAACCACGCTCTCGCCGGCCGGGTACGAGGTGATCGGCAGCGAGTCGACCATCGCCCTCGAGCAGCTGGCGAACGACTTCGACACCGGACCGGCCAACCTCGTCCTGCTGGTGACGACCGATGATCCGGACGGGATCACCGGGGTTGCGGCCGCCGCCGACGGGTTGGCGCTGGCCGAGCAGCTGGCCGCCGAGCCGGATGTCGCGGACGTGATCGCCTACTGGTCGACCCCGGCGCCGGAGCTGTTGGCTCTCGACGGATCGGCGGCGCTGATCCCGGCCCGGATCGTTGCCGACGAGGAAGCGATCTACGACCGGGCCGAGGCGCTCCGAGACGAACTGGCCGGCCCCCGGGGCGTGCTGTCGGTCCGCCTCGGCGGGAGCGCGATGGCCAACCTGGAGATCGTCGAGGAGTCGGAGCGGGACCTGATCCGGGCCGAGCTGCTCGCCATCCCGATCACCACCGTGATCATGTTGCTGGTGTTCCGCAGCGTGGTCGCCGCCCTGTTGCCGCTGGTGGTGAGCGCAGTGGCGGTCACCGGGACCGCAGCGGTGCTCAAGGGTCTGTCGGACGTGACCCTGGTGTCGATCTTCGCCCTCAACCTGACCACCGCTCTCGGCCTCGGGATGGGGGTGGACTTCAGCCTGTTCACGATCTCCCGATGGCGGGAGGAACGGGCCGCCGGCGCGTCGCCGGACGAGGCGTTGCGTACCACGATCCTCCGGGCCGGCCGTTCGGTCCTGTTCAGCGGGATGACCACCGCCGCCACCCTGGCTGCCCTGCTGCTGTTCGACTACCCGTTGTTGCGGTCGCTGGCCTACGCCGGGTTCGCCGTTGTCCTGCTGGCCACCGTCGGTGCGCTGGTGGCGCTACCGGCAACGATCGCCGTGCTCGGTGACCGGGTCGAGCGGTGGCAACTCCCCGGCCGCCGCTCGACCACCACCGGCACCGCTGCCGGCACGGTCGCTGTCGAGGACGGGCGGTGGTATCGCATCGCTCGGCTGGTCATGCGGCGGCCCCTGGTCACCGCGGTTGCGGTCACCGGCCTGCTGTTGCTGCTCGGCACCCCGTTCCTCCGGGCCCAGTTCGCGGTGCCGGACGATCGGGCGTTGCCGGCCGAGGTCGGGTCCCGCCAGGTGGCGGACGCCATCCGGGCCGACTTCGACGGGCGACGGTTCGGCGCCCTGGCCGCCGTGAGCATCGAGGCGATCGACGATGCAACGCTCGACGCCCACGCCCGGGCGGTCAGCCTGATCGAGGGGGTCGGGGCGGTGGAGACCGCAACCGGCCGCTATCTCGACGGATCGCCGGTGGTCGCCGACGCCGACGTGGACGTGGACTTGGACGCCGACCGGTTCCGCGCCGGGGACCGGGCCTGGCTGTCTGTGATCCCAGACCTGGAGCCGATCTCGATCGAGGCCGAGGCCATGGTGGCCGACATCCGGGCCTTGCCGTCCGCCGACCTGTTCCGGCTCGGCGGCGAGTCGGCCCGCCTGGTCGACAACAAGGCCGAGATCGGGACCAAGCTGTTGCCGGTCCTGGCCTGGGTTGTCGTCGTCGTCGGTGTCCTGCTGTACCGGAGCTTCCGCAGCGTGCTGGTCCCGGTCAAGGCCATCGTCCTCAACCTGTTGAGCCTGACCGCGGCATTCGGGGCCATCGTCTGGATCTTCCAGGACGGTCGGTTCGCCGGCGTGCTCGGCTTCACTCCGACCGGGCTGACCGACGCCCAGACCCCGGTGCTGATCCTGTGCATCGCCTTCGGGCTGTCGATGGACTACGAGGTCTTCCTGCTGTCCCGGATCAAGGAGGAGTGGGACCGGACCGGCGACGCCGAGCACTCGGTTGCGGTCGGGCTGCAGCGGACCGGCGGGATCATCACCGCCGCCGCGGTGCTGATGGCGGTGGTGTTCCTGTCGTTCGCCACCGGTCAGGTCACGTTCATCCAGATGGTCGGGATCGGGCTTGCGCTCGCCATCCTGGCCGACGCCGCCCTGGTCCGGACCTTCCTGGTCCCGGCGGTCATGGCCATGGCCGGACGATGGAACTGGTGGGCGCCCGGTGGCGCCGCACCGGCCATGACGCCGCCGGAGACCGATGCCGCCGCCGTACCAGAAACCGATCGAACCGCAACCCCAGGACTGGTCACGACGGGAGGAGCACAACGATGACCATCACCACCAACCCCTTGACCGCACCGGCTGGTCAGACCAACGCCGAGCCGTCCGGTGGCGGCAGCCGGATCCTGTCCGTCGGGACCGCCCTCCCGGACGGGGTGCTGACCAATGCCGACTTCGAGGAGATGATGGACACCGACGACGCCTGGATCCGGTCCCGGACCGGGATCGCCGAGCGGCGGGTCGGTGGGACGACGACCGACCTGGCGATCGGGGCGGCGAGGTCGGCCCTGGAACGGTCCGGGATCGACCGGGACCTCGTCGACCTGGTCATCGTCGCCACCCAGACCCCGGACGACCTCTGCCCGTCGACGGCGGCCGGGGTCCAGCACGCCCTCGGTCTGGAGTGCGGGGCGTTCGATCTCAACGCCGCCTGCGCCGGGTTCTCCTACGGACTGGTCACCGCTCATGCCATGCTCGGGGCCGGCCATCGGGCCGCCATCGTGGTCGGGGTCGATCGGATGACAGCGGCGACCAACTACGAGGACCGGTCCACCGCCATCCTGTTCGGGGATGGCGCCGGGGCGGTGGTGCTGACCGCCGAGCCGGGCGGGGACCGCGGCGTGCTTGCCTGGGATGCCGGCACCGATGGCGGGCACCCGGACATCCTTCGCAGCCCGATCAAGGATGGGCAAGTGACCGGGGTCGAGATGGACGGCAAGGCGGTGTTCAAGCTGATGGTCCGCTACGCCGCCACCTCGGCCACCCGGGCGGTGGAACGGGCCGGGCTGACCTTCGACGACCTGTCAGCGGTGCTGGCCCACCAGGCCAACCAGCGGATCCTCGATGCGGTTGCCGATCGGCTCGGGGTCGACCGGTCACGGTTCGTGTCGGTCATCGAGCACACCGGCAATACCTCGGCCGCTTCGGTGCCGCTGGCATTGGAAGCTGCGGTCGAGGACGGCCGGGTCCGTTCCGGCGATCGGGTGCTGCTGCTTGGCTTCGGCGGCGGACTGTCGTGGGCGAGCACCGTGGCGGTCTGGGGCTGAGGAGCCCGGTCCGCTGCCGCCGGTGCCGGTCGTCGGCGGCGGATCAGCCGGCGTCGAGGCGGGCGCTGACCAGGGCGGCCAGGTCGTCGGCGACGATGGCCGGGGTCGGGTCCACCGGAAGGTCGGCCGCCCCGGTCACGCCGCTCAACACCAGCCCGAAGTCGTAGCCGAGCTGGGTGGCGAACCGGCCGTCGGAGTCCGGGCGGTCGCCGACCATCAGGCCCCGATCCCCGAGCCGGGACCGGACCAGGTCGGCGGCGCCGGCGTTCGGCTTGCCGGCAAAGATCGGCGTGACCTCGGCGGCGTAGGCGATGGCGGCAACGATCGATCCACCACCCGGTTTGAGCCCCTCGGCCGTCGGGTAGGTCGGGTCGTGGTTGGTGCCGATCAACCGGGCCCCGCCTCGAGCCGCAGTCATGGCCCGGCCGAGCTCGTCGTAGTCGAAGCCGGGATCGATGCCGACGATGACCGCGTCTGCCGGGTGGGAGCGGACCACCACGCCTCCCCGCTTCTCGACCGCCTCGTCGATGCCGGGCCCGCCGACCACCACCACCTTCTGGCCGGCCTCGATGTACTGACCGGCAGCCATGGCAGACGTCATGACCGCACCGGTCGCCTCGATGCCGTGGCCGGCCAGCTTGGCCTCCTGTTCGGCCTCGGTCAGCCGGCTCATGTTGGTCACGAACAGCACCTCGGCGCCGTGGTCCTGCAGCCGAGCAACCGCATCGGCGGCGCCGGGGATGGGCTGGTTGCCGAGCCAGATGACACCGTCGAGGTCAAGGACCCAGGGTTCGATCACGGTCCGAAGGGTAGCGGGGCGCCCTGGGCCGGATGGCCAACCGCGGCGGGTGGGATTCCCCAGGACCCGCTTGTCTTTCGCCGGGGCGGACACCGCTGCCCATCGGCGAATGGGTCGTCGGACCCTGTCTGCTGACTCGTCCGGTTTCTACCGTCTGGTCACGGACCTCGGTTTGCCCAGGTCGCAGGAATCGGGAGCACGGGTGGACCACACGAGCGCAATGGAGCCATCGGAGGGACACCGGCCCCGGCGCCACCACATCGGCGGTGGCGTCGTGGCCGGTGTGATGGTTGCATTGGCGGCGGCGCTCACCCTCGGCCTCGGCCTCGGGCCGGCGGCGGCCCAGGACCCGGGCACCGCCATCCCGTTCGGGTCGACCTGGTCCTATCTGGACGATGGATCCGACCAGGGAACGGCCTGGCGCCAGCCCGGCTTCGACGCCGCGTCGTGGGCGGTCGGCCCGGCCCAGCTCGGCTACGGCGATGGGGACGAGGCCACCGTCGTCAGCTACGGGCCGGGGCGCTGGAACAAGCACGCCACCACCTACTTCCGCCGGGAGCTGACCGTGAACGGTGCCGCCGGGGTGACCTCGGTGGCCGGTCGGGTCCACTATGACGATGGGGCCGTGGTCTACCTCAATGGTGTCGAGGTGTACCGGGTCGGGATGCCGGCGGCCTTCGATGCCGGTACCTACACCGGGACCTACCGGGACGGGACCCGGTCGTTCACCATCGACCCGGCCCTGGTGGTCGAGGGCGTCAACGTGGTGGCGGTCGAGGTCCATCAGGCAACCCCCGTCTCCAGCGATCTGTCGTTCGACCTCGAACTGACCGTTGTCGGTGCCGCTCCGGCCCCGACGACCACGACCACGACCGCGGCGCCGACGACGACCACGACGATCGCAGCACCGACGACGACCACGATCGCAGCACCGACGACCACAACGACCGTGGCGCCGACGACCACGACCACGGTGGCGCCGGCCCCGATCCCGGTCATCGGCGAGCACCCGCCGATCGACCTCGGACCGGTGTCGACCATCCCGACCGCCGGTGGCCACGGCGTCATCGGCGACAACCCGGCCGACTCGACCGCCCAGGGGGTCGTGGTGTGGGACATGCAGGAGATCGGCCCCCACATGTACGTGGGCGGTGAGTTCCAACAGGTCGAACGAGGCCACCGCGGCACCCGGGTCGACCAGCCGTTCCTGGCCCGGTTCTTCGTCGCAGACGGACGCCACGATCCCAGCTTTGCGCCGGTGCTCGACGGGACGGTCCACGCCCTGGAGCTGTCTGCCGACGGTCGGCTGCTCGTCGGCGGCGAGTTCACCTCGATCGATGGGGTGGCGGACACCGAAGGGCTGGCCGCGATCGATCCTACGACCGGTCAGGTGGACCAGACCTTCCGGGCATCGCTGCGCCGGCCCTGGTCATCGAATCTGCCGGTGGCCCGAGACATCGAGGTGGTCGGCAACGACCTCTATGTGGTCGGAAACTTCAGCCACCACTACGACCGGGGGACCGGCGTGCGGACCAGGGTCCACAAGGCGATCCGGGTCGATGCCACCACCGGCGCCCTCGACACGGCGTGGCAACCGCAGGTGTCCGGCAGCTCGGTGTGGGGCGTGGCCGCCGATACCGATCGCAACCGGGTCTACCTGGTCGGCCGGTTCTCCTCGGTCGGGCTCGCTCCGGAGACCGAGCGGATCGCAGCGGTCGACGGCACCACCGGTGTGGTCATCGACGGCTGGCTGACGAACGCCGACACGTGGCTGGTCTACGACATCGAGTACACCGGCGATCGGATCTTCACCGCCAACAACCGGGACAACCGGGTCACGGTCTACGACGCCGACACCCTGGCCACGGTGGCCGAGATGCCCCGGTCGGACGGCGACTTCCAGTTCGTCGAGAAGATCGGGACCGAGGTCCATGCCGGCTGCCACTGCTGGGAGGACCCCGACTACCCCTTCGCCCGGGTGTTCGACGCCGCCACCGGCGAGATCATCGACCGGCGGTGGGACATCAGCGGCAACATCGAGGGGATCTGGACCGCAGCGAGCGACTCGACCGGCTGCGTCTGGCTCGGCGGGGACGTCCGCAACGGCGGGTTCGCCGTCGGCACCGTGTGGGCCCGCGGGTTCGCCCGGTTCTGCCCCTGAGCTGGTGTCGCCGGGCTCAGTGCCCGAGCTGGTCGAGGGCGGCAGACACCGCCCCCCGGTACCCGCCACCGAACTTGATGGCGTGGACCACCAACGGGGCCAGCTGCCAGAGCGGGACCCGCGCCGGCCACCCATCGGCGAGCGGCGCAACCTCGTCGTAGGCCGCGAATGCGTTCGGGTCGAAGCCGCCGAACAGCCGCATCATGGCCAGGTCGAACTCCCGGTGGCCGCCGAAGCAGGCCGGGTCGATCAGCCAGCTCCGGCCGTCCCGGTCGACCAGACGGTTGCCGGCCCACAGGTCCCCGTGGAGGCGGGCCGGCGGTTCCGGCGGCCCCGCCAGGTCGGCCAGGTCGGCGGCCACCGACTCCAGCCGGCGAATCTCGGCCGGCGCCAGCGCGCCGTCGTCCGCAGCCAGCCGGGCCAGCGGCAGCAGTCGCCGCTCGGCGAAGAAGTCGACCCAGGTGTCCGCCGGGTCGTTCGGTAGTCGGCGGCTCCCGGTGGTCCGCCCGTCGGTCCGGCCGAACGTCTCGGCTCCGGTCCCGTGAAGGGCGGCCAACGCCCGACCGAAGCCGGCCTCGTCGGCCGAGGCCCGCCCGGCCGGGTCCTCGTCGATCCAGGACAGGATCAGGATCGGTGGCTCGTCAGACACCCCGAGCACCTCCGGGACCGGGATGGCATCGGCGGCCCGGAGCCAGGACAGCCCTGCGGCTTCGGTGGTGAAGAACCCCGGAGGCGGTCGCCGATGGGTCTTGGCGAAGACCGTGATCCCACTGTCCAGCTCGACCCGGAACGACTCGGCGACGTCACCGCCGGCCACCCTGGTGACCGTCACCGGCCGGGCCCCGGTTGCCGTCTCGATGGCGTGGTGGTCGAGCGCTCCGGATCCGGTCACGGCGTCAACCCCGGTCCCAGATCGCGGCCGGGTCGGTCTGGTCCGAGGCTCGGGCCGCTGCGGTGCCCCGATCGATGTTGAGGTTGACCCCGTTGATGTAGCTGGCGGCGGTGTTGTCGGCCAGGAACAGCATGGCCGGCGCCATCTCGGCCGGTCTGGCCGCCCGGCCGGCCATCGCCTCGGCTCGGTCGATCACCGCGTCGCCCATGCCCCGCCGGAAGTCGGCCAGGATGGCGGTGTCGGTGATGCCGGGGCAGACGCTGTTCATCCGGATCCCGAGCGGCAGCAGCTGCACCGACCGCCACAGGGTGTAGTACTGGACCGCCTCCTTCGACAGGACATAGCCGTCGCCACAGATCTCGGGATGGTCGGCAAGCCACCGGACCCCCTCGTCGAAGGTGGTGGCCGCCATCAGCTGGTCGTGGATCGCGGTCCGCTCGCCCCAGGCCCGGCCGGCGGTCGAGGCGACGTGGACCACCGAGCCGCCGTCGCCCATCCGGGGCAGGAGGGCCTCGGTCAGGTGGCGGAGGCCGAGCCAGTTGACCCGCATGACCTGCTCGCCGGAGAACCGGCCGCCGTTCGGGATGCCGGCGCAGTTGATCAGCACGTCGACCCGCTCGGGGAGCGCAGCGACCACCACGTCGATCGCCGCCCGGTCTCCCAGGTCGCACCGGTGGGCGATCACCGAGGTTGGTCGATCCCGGTCCGGTGCCGCGACGTCCAGCCCGTGGACCGCGGCCCCAGCGGTGACGAACCGGTCGACCGCTTCCGCCCCCATGCCGGACGATGATCCGGTGACCACCACGGTCCGTCCACCGAAGTCGAGCAGCCTGTCGTCGATCTCGCTGACCATCGGCTCCACGG
>JBCCFN010000020.1:0-28366 GCA_039029715.1 Actinomycetota bacterium
GGCGAGAAGGGGTGACTCGTTCTCGAAGTACCCGAGTCGTTCGACGAAGAGGTAGCTGACCGGGGCGGACAGGTTGGTCAGCCCGAGGGCCTCCAGGGTCGCGGTTGCTGCAGCCGCCGTCTCGCCGGCCAGCGACGGTAGGACGGCGGTGGCGACCGGGGTCCGCACCGCGATCACGATGGTCACCACCGAGCGCTCCTCGATCACCTCTTCGGCCGCCGGCGACTGGCGGATGACCGAACCGACGGTGCCGGTCGACGTCTCCTCCTGCACCCGGTTGACCTGGAAGCCCCGACGGAGCAGCTGGTCGGTTGCATCGTCTGCGCTGAGGCCGACCACGGTCGGGACCTCGATCATGCCGGCGGTTGGATCCAGGGTGGAGCTCGGGCCGTCCTCCCCGTCAGCGTTGCCGTCGGAGCCGATGGCCTCGTCGCCCGAGGCGTCGAGCGTGGTGGTCGGGCCCTCCACCGATTCGACCGCCGAGCCGTCGCCGTCCTCGTCGCCGCTGGCGGCACTGAAGATCAGGAACCCGGCCAGCCCGAGCAGGGCCACGAGACCGACGGCGCTGAGCAGCAGCAGGGGGGAGCGGCGGGGCGACTCCTCGATGCGGCTGGGGAGCAGCCGGTGGTCGCCGGGCTGGGAGGCCGGGACCGTCGAACTCGGCAGATCGCTCAGGATCCCGCGGTCGGGGGGTGGTTGGCCGCCTGGCGGGGCCCCACCCCACGCCGGTCCGGTCGGGGCGACCGGGGCAGCGAAATTGGTGGTCGGTGGCGGCGCGTCCGGCCGAGGTCCGGTGTCGGCCGCCGTCCCCGCACCGACGGGGGTCAGGACGGCGGTGATGTCGCTCGCTGGGGCCGACGCGGCTGCGGTCGGGACGGCAGAACCGGCGGGCTGGTCGAGCACGGCCCGGAGCTGGCCGCCGAGTTGCTCGGCCGTCGGCCGGTCGGCCGGTGCCTTGGCCATTGCGCCCTCGATGATCCGGCACACGTCGTCCGGGACGCCGAGTGGCCGCAGGTCGGGGACCGGCTCCTTCGTCACCCGCTCGGCCAGGGCCAGGAGGTTGGTGTGGGTGTCCCCGTCCACGTAGGGGGCCCGACCGGACAGCATGTGGAACAGCGTCGCGCCGAGCGAGTAGACGTCTGCCGGGGGGCCGGCCTCGTTCTCGGTCAGGGTCTCCGGTGCGACGTAGCTCGCAGTGAACCCGACCGAGTTGGTCTGCCCGAGGGTCGAGCCGGTGACGGTGCTGATGCCGAAGTCGGTGACCATGTAGCGGCCGGTCTGGCCGAGCAGGATGTTCCCCGGCTTGATGTCCCGGTGAACCACGCCGTTGCGGTGGGCCTCGGCCAGGGCGTCTGCCACCTGGGCTCCGGCGGCGCAGGCGGTCATCGGGTCGAACGGGCCCTTGGTCTTCAGCTCCTCCAGCACTGACGAGGCGCACAGCTCCAGAATGAGGTACGGCTGGCCGGCGTTGGTGATCCCGGTGTCGTACACCGTGACCACGCTCGGGCTCTGGCCCAGCTTGCCGAGGGTCTTGGCCTCACGCTTGAACCGACGGACGAAGGCCTCGTCGGTGACGCTGAGGACCTTGACCGCAACCTCCCGGTCCAGGTCGACCTGGCGCGCTCGGTAGACCACCGCCGATCCGCCGACGCCGATCTCCGTTGCGTGATCGAGCCCACCGATGCCCAGTTCCACCGAATCCACTGTACGGGACCCCGTACGACAACCACAGGTCACCCTGGCTGCCTATGGGCAAGATTACACAAGAGGGTCGAGTCCGAGGGTGACCGGATTGGGGAGGTCTCCCCCGTAACAGCGGGTTGTTCCCGGGTCGGGAACCAGCGCGGTGGTTGGTTGCGAGTTGTAGGGCTCGGCCCCTATTCACCGATCAGGGCCTCAGGCATACGGTGAGGACATGAATTGGCGCATCGCAACCTCGACCATGCTGCTGGTGATGGCCTTCGTCGTCGCCTTCTGATCTGGATGGGGCCCGCTGCGGCGGCGGGCCCCATCCCGCCATCGCCCGGTGCCGGGCCGGCATCTACTGGGTGATGACGGTCACCTCGGGCGGGAGGGTGGTCGTCACCACGTACCGCTCGGTGAAGTACACGGTCAGCGGGACCTCCTCCCCGAGGACGCCGAGGATGGCCAGCTCCAGGCGGATCAGGACCGGCTCCTGGCTGCCGGCCACCTCGACCTCGATCCGCTCGCCGTCGTAGTCGAAGCTCCTGACAACCAGATCCCGTTCGGCCGCCCACGCCTCGACGACGGCCCGGAGTTCCTCCCGAGTCAGCTCAAGCGGCGTCGGTACCGTCTCCTCGGTGATCGTGGCCAGCTCGACCCAGTTCAGGACCGGCTGGAGGCTTGGATCGATGGCCGACAGCCTCGGCAGCAGGTCGTCGAGGTTCGGCGGTTCCCCGATGATTGCGGCATCGATGCGGACCAGGCTGCCGTCGAGGCTGACCCCGTCGAGCTGGTAGGTGACCCCGGTGCCGTCCAGCCAGGCGACGACCTCGGCCCGGAGCTGGACCAGCAACTGCTCGGTCGGCTCCGGCGGGGCAATCGTCGTGGTGGTCGCCTGCTGGGTTCGGAACCACTGGACCGGGACGTCGTAGTCCGGGAACCGCTGCCGCATGGCTACCAGCAGCTCCCCCTGGTCCGGCGGGGTTGCGATGCCACGGAGGTCGACGACGACCTGGGCGTCGTTCCGGCGGATCGTGACCGTGGCCTCCAGGCCGTTTCGGGTCTCGCCGAGCCATTCGTCGACGATGGTCTCGGCGTCCCGCTGCTCGTCGTTCCACTCGATCGACTGCAGCGACGCCTGGTACAGGGGGACGGCGATCACCACCACGATCGCCACCAGCGCCACCCCGGCGGTGGTCAGCCGCAGCAGGTTGTCAGACAGCCTCCGGGGTGGGACGAACCCGGTGACCACGAACACCACGATGCTTGCGAACAGGATGGCGGCCAGGTTGGTGATGTAGAGGAGGAAGGCGCCGAAGGCCAGCGTGCCGTCACCCGATTCCAGGGCGATCCCGACCGAACCGAGCGGCGGCACGAGCGCCACGGCGACCGCGACACCGGGGAGCGAAGCCGAGACGTCCTCCTGGACCGTGGCGTAGGCCCCGGCGGCCCCGGCCGCCAGCGCAACCACCAGGTCCTTGATGTCCGGTTGGGTGCGGGCCAGGACCTCGGCGGTCAGCGGGGTGTCCGGGAGCACCACCGACAGTCCGTAGGCGATGGCGATGCACCAGCCGGTGGCCAGGGTGACCTTGCCGAGGGCGATCATCGACTTGGTGAACAGCGCCATCGACAGGCAGGCCCCGGCCGCCAGGACCGGCTGCATCAGCGGGGCGAGGAGCATGGCCCCGATGACCACCGCCGCCGAGTTCAGCTCGAGGCCCATCACCGCCACGATGATCGACAGGGTCAGCATGACCACGAACCGGGTCGCCCAGTGCTCGACCCGGTAGATCGCCAGGTCGGTCATGACCCGCCGGCGCTCCTGGGGGTCGAGGTGGCGGTGCCACCAGGAACGTCTGGCTCTGCCGAAGGGTGCGTCCGCTTCGACCGCCGCCTCGGCGGCCGCTTGGGTCTCGGGTGTGTCGGTGGCCGCCACCCGCCCGAGTCTAGGACCTCCGGGCCGATCGTTCGGTCCTGGCGGTTCCGGGCCGGCGATATGGACCGGCGATCGGGCCCGGCCGAGCGCTTGAAGGATTTTCGGTCTGGGCAGTATCGTCCGAGCCACTTCCTCCGACTCCATCAGTGAGCCGAGGAGGGCGGGCCGATGTCCCCTGTCCGGGGGGCTCGGGCCGGTGCGGGCTCACCATTCTCCATTCGTGGGCGCTCCATGCTGATCAGGACCTCCAACGCCACAACCAGCGAAGCGACAGACGATCCGAACTTCGCGGCCAGGATCGAGGCGGCGATCGGCGGCGACGAGGCGGCGGTTCAGGAGCTGGTCGACGAGTTCCAACCCGGCCTCGGCAACTACGCCCGGGGCCGAGGTCTGGCCGATCCGGACGGGGTGGTCAACGCCGCACTGTCTGACGGCCTGCGAAACCTCGGTGACTTCCGGGGCCGCAACCGGCGGTCGTTCCGGGCCTATCTCTACCGGATCCTCCGCCGCCGTATCGTCGACGAGTACCGGCGAGACTCGGTCCGGCCCCGAACCGCCGTCGACCCGGTCGAGGTGGTGCTCGACGAGCTGGTCGACGAGACGTCCTCGGCGTTCGACCAGCGGATCGTCGACCGCCAGCACATCGACGAGATCCTCGACCTGCTGACCGCCGAGCAGCGGGAGATCCTGGAGATGCGGGTCCTGGCCGGCCTCAGCATCAAGGAGACGGCCAACCGGACCGGGCGGTCGGAGTCTGCGGTCAAGGCGATGCAGCGGCGGGCGTTGTCGTCGCTGCGTTCGGCCCTGCTCGCCGCCGCCGTGCTCGCCATCCTCGGGCTGCTCGGCTACCGCCTGCTGGTCAGCGCGGCCGGCCCGGTCACGGTGGTTGAGAACGCCCCGGCCATCGAGCCCGGGCCAGGGCTCGGCGGGCTGGTCGACCAGCCGCCGGTGATCGAGGTTGAGGGCCCGGACGGGGACCAGCGGTTGGGTGGCGGCGTGACCGGGCGGGCCACCGAGACCGAGGCGGCCGAGCCCGCCGGCAATGGAACCGAGCCGGTCGCCGAGCCCGCCGGCCCGGCTGCACCGTCCGGCACCGCCACCGACGAGGCGTCGACCACCGACGCCTCCGACTCGGCCACCGACGCCACCACCCCCGGGGGAGCCGAGGACGGGTCCGGGGCCCAGGCCGCCGCCGACCCGGAGGCGGCGGACGCCGTGCCGGTCCCGGAGCCCTACCCCGAGAGCCCCTGCACCGTCCGGACGGCCGCCAAGCCGGTCGTCGGGGAGGTGGCGTTCGCAACGTTCGACTTCTCCGGCCCCTATGACCTCCTCGATCGAACGTCTGTCGACCTGATCGGTGGCGATGTCGAGAAGGCCCGCCCGGTGTCTGGACTGCTCGACGGCATCGGTGACCCGTCGTCGGTCCGCCACGGCACGACCATCCCCTTCGTCCTGCAGGCGACCATGTTCGACGCAGACGGTGCCCTGGATGTCCGGGCCTCGCTGGCCGACGGCGGCCTGGCCGTGTCTTGCCTGCATTCCAACCGCCGACTGTGGCAGCCATGCACTGCGACCCCGGTCGACGAGTTCGAGGCCGGTGGGTTCGCCGAAGTGACGTTCAGGGCGAACGGCATCTGGCGGCCGCTGGCCGGGACCGATGTCTACGTGCTCGGGGCCAGGAACCGGTCGGCCATGGTCGGGCCGGCCAAGGTCCCCTTCGACCATCAATCGACGGCGTCGTTCACCATCGCCAAGCAGATGCTGACCGACGACGGCCAGGTGGTGGATTTGGCCTTCGCGGACGGGACGGCCCGCTTCCGCTGCCGGAACGGCTGAGCGGGCGGGCCGCCAGAATCAGCTGGGCGGACCCGGGAGGAAGGGCCTACGGTTGCCGGTCTGATGACTGGCCCCGATCGGACAGACCAACCGCCGCAGGAAGGGCAGACCCGGCTGCGGGACATTCCGGTCGGGGTCCGGATCCTGCTCCTGGCCCTGTTCGCCACCTCGATGGCGACCAGGGCCCAGCTGGTCGCCCTCGGGCTGCTGGTGTTCGACGTCACCGGGGAGGAGCTCGACCTGGGGCTGCTCGGCCTGGCCGAGTTCCTGCCCATCTTCCTGCTGTCCCCGTTCGCCGGCACGGTCGCCGACCGTTTCGACCGGCGCAAGGTCCAGGCCGCCGGCCTGGCGGTCGAGCTGGCGGCCGGGGTCGGCTTCTTCTTCCTGGCCCGCCAGGACCTGGATGGCATCGGCTCGATCCTCGTCCTGGTGCTGGTGTTCGGGGTCGCTCGGTCGTTCACCGCCCCGGCCAGCCGGGCCCTGCCGATCGACCTGTCACCGCCGGAGATCGTCGAACGGGTCATCGCCCTCCGGTCGGTGACGTTCCAGTCGGCCGGCATCATCGGGCCGCTGATCGCCGGGCTGTTGTTCGGCATCGACCGCTCGACGCCGTTCCTGCTGGCCATCACCGGCTTCGGGGTCGCCATCTTCCTGGTGTCGATGATCCCGGCCACCGGAGTGAAGCGACTGACCACCGAGGCCGGCCCCCGCCAGGCCCTTCGGGACGCCGTGGCCGGCCTCCGGTTCATCCGACGGACGCCGGTCCTGTTCGGAGCGATCTCGCTCGACCTGTTCGCCGTCCTGTTCGGTGGGGCGGTGGCCCTGCTCCCGGCGATCGGTGAGAAGCGGCTCGGGGTCGACGAGGGGGCGGTCGGCTTCCTCTACTCGGCGATCGGGATCGGGGCGCTGATCACCGCCGCCATCCTGTCGTTCCGGCCGATCCGTCGCCATGTCGGCCTGACCCTGTTCGCCACGGTTGCCGTGTTCGGGCTGGCGACGATCGCCCTGGGGCTCACCAGGAACTACGTGGTCGCCGTGATCGCCCTGCTGGTCTTGAGCGCGGCAGATGCGGTCAGCGTCTTCATCCGGGCCACCATCGTCCCGCTCGCCACCCCCGAGGACATGCGGGGCCGGGTCCTGGCGGTCGAGAACGTCTTCATCGGCGGATCGAACGAGCTGGGGGCGTTGGAGTCCGGCGTGACCGCCTCCTGGTTCGGACTGTTCTGGGCCGTCATCCTCGGTGGGGTCGGGACGCTGGTGGTCGTCGGCGCCGGGTTGCTGGCGTTCCCCGCCCTCCGTCGAGTCGACCGGTTCTCGGACATCCGGCCGCCACCGACCTGACGGTCAGGAGGCGGCTTCGTCCCCGAACGGCTCCTCGCGGTGCAGATCCTCGAGTTCGACCTCCCCGGCCCACGGCCGGACGCCGCCGTCCGGCTCGACGATCTCGGCGTCGACGATGGACTCGGGCTCGGCCGCCGGTGCCGGGCCGGGATCTGGTTCGGCGACGATCTCGGGCGCCGGGCCGGGCTCGACCACCGGTTCGGCCGCTGCGACCTCGGCGTCGGCCTTTACCCGGGCGGCGACCATCCGCTCGGCCAGGTCGGCCAGGACCGGGATCGTGTCCGCTCCGATCAGGCCGGCCGGGTGGCCGGGGGCGACCATCGACCGGGACAGCCACGAGGCCGGCCCGGTGGTCCGCAGCATCCCGACCTCCTCGCCGTGGTCCCGGATCAGGCTGAGGCCGCGGCGGGCGACGACCGGATCGGACATCGTCTCGTGGAGCCACGACAGCTGGTGGGCCCCCATCCCGTGCTTGACCAGCCGGTCGACCGCATCGGCCGCGGTCCGCTGCTCGCACCAGGTGATCAACCGCTCGGTCAGCTCCGGGCCGGTCTCGTCGAACATCGGCTCCAGCTGGGCCGGATTCCTGGCCCCGAGGAAGATCCAACCGTCCTCGCAGGCGTAGAGCCCCTGGATCGGGCCGAGGCCGAGCTGGTCCGGCCCGGACGGCTCGGTCCACCGCTTCGATGCGTGCTGCCTGAGGAAGGCCGACTGGATGAACCCCGAGGTCCCGGCCATGGTTGCCGACACCACCTGGCCCTCACCGCTCTCGTGCCGGTCGAGCAGGGCCAGGATGATCCCGAACGCGGCGGCGTAGCCGGTCCCGTACTCGCTCAGGGCGCCGTATGGCCAGACCGTCGGGTGGTCCGGTCCGCCGAAACGGACCTGCATGCCGGTTAGGGCGTCCGCCGTCTCGCCGCTGCCGGCAACGTGCCGCCACGGGCCCTCCCGGCCGTAGGCGGTCAGCGAGGCGTAGATGATGGCCGGTTGCTCCTCCCGGAGGGTCTCGTAGTCGAGACCCAGGTCCTCGGCATCACCGGGTGGGAAGCTCTCGATCACCACGTCTGCGGTGCCGACCAGGTCCATCAACCGGTGGTAGCTCTCGTCGTCCTCCAGATCGAGCAGGACGCTCTGCTTGCCCCGGTTCAGGTCGTGGTGGTGGCGAACCGGTCCGGAGGTCGGCTCGTCGATCTTGATGACCTCGGCCCCCAACTCGGCGAGCGTTCGGCCACAGGCCGGTCCGGCAACCCCGGTCCCCAGATCGAGGACCCGGACGCCGGCCAAGGGTCCGTCGACCGCCGAGATCGGTGACCGCTCCCGGTCCGGCCTGGCCGCCGCGGCCTCCAGTTCGGCAAGCAACTCTGTCCGATGCTGGTCCGGCCTCGGTGCGGCCCGACGAACCACCACCGGGTTGGCGGATCGGCTGACCGGGGACACCGGTTGGGACACCTTCCCCATCGTCGGGTCTGACACGTCGACCAGGAACCCGCCGTCGGTGGCCAGCGGGTGGGTCACCCACTCCGCCCCGGTCCGGCAGATGACGCCCGGTAGCCCGGCGTCGACCATGCGGCCCTCCCAGTGGGCGGCCGGGGCGGTCCGGAACGTCTCCTCCAGCGCCAGGATGACGCTTGATCCCTCGCCGGGAACCGGCTGGCCGGTCTCGCCCCTGGTCACCAGCTCCGGCCGCTCGATCAGGGCGGACAGCGCCTCGGCCTGGTGCGGTTCCTCGCAGGCCACATGGATCCAGCGGCCGTCCTCGCACCGGTACTGGTGGTTCCAGGCGCTCACGGTCGAGCCCCAGGTCGGCCGGAACGGCAGCTTGGCAACGGCGTACATGCCGGCGGCCTGGACCAGGGCATCGAACAGCGGGACCTGGACCCGCTGACCCCGCCCGGTCTCCTCCCTGACCCGGAGCGCGGCGGCCACGCCGACCGAGCTGATCAGGGCGGCGAACATCGACGCCACCGGTTCCACGGTGTAGGCCGGGACGCCGACTCGCTGTTCCGGGCGGCGATGGAGCTGCTGGATCAGCTCCCGGTAGTCGACCGGTGGCCGGTAGCCGTCCATGGCGGCCATGATCACGCCCTCCCAGCCGGGCAGCCCGGCCCGGGCGTCCTCGGGCCCGAACCCGGGCATCGAGACGTAGACCAGACCGGGATTGGCGGCCCGGAGCTCGGCCTCGCCGAGGCCGAGGCGGTCCATGACGCCGGGTCGGAAATTCTCGATCAGGACGTCTGCGTCTGCGATCAACCGGTTGGCGAGCGCCAGGTCGCCCGGCTCGTGCAGATCCAGGGTCAGCGCCCGCTTGCCCCGGTTCCAGGTGGCGTTCGCCTCCGAGGCGAGCCGCGGGCCGCCCGGCGGGTCGATCTTGACGACGTCAGCGCCCTGGTCTGCCAGGAGCATGCCCGCCACCGGCCCGGCCACGTAGTGCCCGAAGTCGACCACTCGAATGTTGTCCAGTGCGCCCAAGACCGGTTCCACCTTCCGCCAGCGATGCCGTCGGCCGTCGCTTCATCGTGCCCGCACACGAGGCGGGGAGGCACCTCCGCCACGATCCCCGCCGGGTCCATGGTATTACGGACGACCCCCTCCTGCCGAGTGGATCGGGGGGTTCATCACCCCATCGGTGATCCGAATGATGGGCCTGCGACGCCCGCGGTGGGCAAATGCCTCGGTCGAGCGGTGCTCAGCGAGCGGTCGGGAGCTCGCAGGCCTGGTCGAGCTGAATCGGGGCGTGGACCACCGGGTTGGTGTGGGCCCCGGCCGCCCACGACGGCATCACGACCGAGTAGAGGCCGGTGCCGCCGGCGACGAGGACCACCAGGTCGTCCGGGTCCCGGACCGCCGGTACCGGCGTATCCGACGTGGGGGCGAACGCCGGGTTGAGGGCCCGGATGGTGGCGGCAGGAGCAACCGCCAGCTCGGCAAGCCGCTGCCGGACGTCCCGCCGGTCGAGGTCGGCCTCGGCCAGGACCTCGGCGTGCTCCGGGTTGAGGATCACGGTCTGGGCCCCGCCTCGGAAGTGGACGTTGTTGGAGCCGAGGTTGGCCAGGACCGCAGCGATCGTGGCCAACAGGCGCTCGGGTGAGTCGGGGTCGTCCGCGTCGTTGACGAAGATGACCGAGTGGGGCGGCTCGGCCCCGACCACGGTCACCGCAGACGCGTCGGCCGCATACCCCCAGTCGGTGTGGAGCGGGGCCCAGGGGGACGCCTCCTCGGCCTCTGCCAGACAGTAGGTGAACTTGCCGGGGTGACCGAGCAGGGCCATGTCAGACTCGCCGGGCCGGGCCATGCCGATGTTGATCATCGCCAGCCGAAGGGCTCGGCCGATCGCCGCATTGGCCCGATGGCCGGGACCGAGCGCCCCGAACCCGCCGACGACGCCGGCCGAGGCTCTGGCCGGGCCGTTGACGATCACCAGGGGCGCGGTGCAGTGGGTGGTTCCCTGCATCTCGCCGAGGTCGAAGGCCGGGTCCAGGATGGCCTGGACGGCGGCGATCACGACCGGCATGTGGTCTGGGATGCAGCCGGCCATGACCGCGTTTGCGGCTATGGCCTCGACGGTGACGTCCCCTCCGCCCGGCCCCATCGCCCCCAGTGATAGCGCTCCGTCAAGGCCAGAGGCCAGGATCAGCCGCTCGACCCGGGCCGGCGTCGGGATCACGACCGGGAGTCCGTCCGTGCAGCGGTTGGCGTGCAGCCATTCCAGGGCTGCGGCCTCGTTCTCGGCCGTCAGGAGTTCGCTCACGCTGGGGCGCTCTGGCGGATCGTCCGGATGAGGTCGTCTGCGATCCGGTCGGCCAGGGTGGCCATGGCGTCCTTGCCGGTCCCGGCCACCGGATGGGGGAGCTGGTGCCGTGGCAGGTCCGGCATGCCGGCGGCGGCGGCCACGAAGTCCCCCTGGCGCCAGAATTCGGTGGTCACGAGGGCCACGGTCGGGCGACCTCGCCGTGCCAGTTCGATGCCGTCACGCACGGTGCCGGAGGTGCAGCTGCCTCAATGGCCGTAGGCGGCAACGACGGCCCCGCAGGTCTCGGCGACCTCGGTCAGCATCGCCTCGTCCGCCAATCGGGAGGCGTTGCCCTTGTTGAACCGGGCGAACCGGACGCCCGGGAGGCGGGTGGCAACCGCATCGGCGACGTGGTCGAGGAAGGTGTCGGAATCCGGGAACCCGTTGGCCAGCAGGCCGATCACGGTCCCGTCGTCCAGCGGGTCGTTCAGGTCATAGGGTTCGGCGGCCTGGCTGGGCACGCCACGGGGATCGACGAAGCTCACCATGGGACGAACGCTACCCGACCGCTCGTCGCTGGTGAAAAGTGGCCGGGACGTGGCGGGCCGGGGCGGACCTCAGTCGGACGCCGCTTCGTCCCGGGCGTAGCTCGCCGGCGGGGCGCCGAAGGTCCGGCTCATGTCTGCGGTCAGGTGGGCCTGGTCGGCGTAGCCGAGGCGGTTGGCCACCTCGGCCCAGGATCGGGGACCGGTCCGGGCCGCCTCGCCTGCAAGTTGGATCCGGCGTTGGAGCGTCCGGGGCGACAGCCCGGCCATGGCCGCCAGGTCGTCGACCCTGGTCACCGGCCCATCGGCGCTCAGCGCGGCCTCCACCAGGTCGGACAGGGCCTCTCCGGCGGTCGGCTCGGCCGGTGCCCGATCGGTCAGCCACGCTGCCACGAGATCGATCCTGGCCCGCTCGTCTCCGGTGGCGACCACGGCGTCTGCCAGCTCGGCCGCCGGCGGTCCGAACAGCTGGGTCGCCGGCACCCTGGCATCGAGCAGCTCGGCCATCGGCCGATCGGCGAAGGGATGGAAGCCGGCCTGAGCGGTCCGGGGCGCCGCACCCCCGGCCGGTCATCGGTGGAGCGCTAGCCTTCGCTCACCATGACCACCGACCCCACTGTGAGCGACCAGCCGCTCCATCACGCCGCAACCCGGATCGACTGGGAGGCCCGGTCGGCGACCCACTACACCCCGGCCGGTTACGCCGAGGAGGGGTTCGTCCACCTGTCGTCGCCGGCCCAGCTGCCCGGGACCCTCCACCGGCACTACCCGGGCCGGTCAGACCTGGTGCTGCTGACCATCGATCAGGACCGGCTCGGTTCGGCCCCGATCTGGGAGGACCTGTACGGCAGCGGGACCGAGTTCCCCCACGTCTACGCCCCGCTGGACCTGGCAGCGGTGAGCGCGGTGGTCCCCCTGCCCTGCGATCGGGATGGCCGGTTCGACTGGTGGCGGGCCGATGATCCGGTCGTCGCCGCTCCAGACCGGCCGGGAACCGAGGCGGTCCACGCCCTGCTAACCCATCTCTCCGCAACCGGCTTCGACGGGGCGCCGCAGCCTCGGTGGCGTGATGGCGGCCTGGCGGCGGTCAGCCACCTCCCCGGCGTCACGGTCGGCTACCCGCTGCCGGCCTGGCTCCGGCGGACCGAGCCACTGGAGGCGGTCGGCGCCCTGCTGCGTTCGGCTCACGACGCCTCGGTCGGCCACCGGATCGACCGGTCGTGGGCGGCCGGCCCGATCGACCCGGACGCCGGCGGCGGCACCGTGAACCACGGCGACGTCGGCCCCGGCAACCTGGTCTGGGCCATCGATCGGGCCGAGGTGGCGACGGCCGAGGACCCCCCGGTGCCGGTCGGTCTGATCGATTGGGAGTTCGCCGAGCCGGGACCGCGTGAGTACGACCTGATCGATGCGGCGATGAACCTGGCGGGCCACGTGCCGCCGGAGCGGCGGACCAGGGGTGGTCTGGACGGGATCGACGTCGTCAGCCGGCTGGATGCGTTGGCCGGTGGCTATGGCGGGTACACGGCCGCCGACCTGCTGCGGTTGGCCCCGGACGTGGTCTCGACCCGACTGGCCGAGTATCGGCGCCGGGTGGCGGCCGGGCTCGACCGCTGGATCGAACTGGACGCCCAGGGCGTCGGTGATCGGTGGGCGGCAACCCTGCCCTACCTGCGGGCCACCGCCCGCTGACCTCGTCCCGGTTCTCGTCGCCGCAGGTCCAGGGGGCGACAACCAGGGTGACGTCGTTCACAGTCCTGATCGATTGGTGAACACCTTCCCGGAATCGAAAGGGAGCCCGCCGTGGCCGGTTGACTCCGTAGCTCCCGGCACACATCCGGGGCTCGCGCGGGTGGCGCGAATGATCAGGAGGAACCAATGCAACGAATGAGAACGACCATTGCGGTCGTGTTCGCCGGGCTGCTGTCTGCCGCAACGCTTGCCGTGCTCCCGGCCAGCCCGGCCAGCGGCACCGACGGTGAACGACCGGCCGCGACCTACACGGTGACGATCAGGAACCTTACCGATGCCCAGTACCTGACCCCGGTCAACGTGGCCGCCCACGACCGCTCGGTCCGGGTCTTCCGGTCAGGGAGCCCGGCCAGCCCCGGCGTCCAGGCCGTGGCCGAGAACGGCGGGGTCGGTGTGCTCGAGGCCGAGTTGGCCGCCGCCATCGACGCCCAGGGCCTGGGGGTCAGCGGGGTCTCCAGCCCCGGTGCCGCCGGCCCGATCGCCCCCGGCGAGACCTCGACGTTCGAGTTCACAACCGCCGAGACCTGGTTCAGCATCGTGTCGATGGTCGTCTGCACCAATGACGGCTTCGCCGGTCTCGACACCCGTCCGCTCCCGACGGTCGACGGTCAGAGCCGGACGTTCCGGGCCCGGGCGTTCGATGCCGGGACCGAGGTCAACACCGAGCTGCGGGCCGACCTGGTGCCGGCCCCGTTCTGTGGTGAGGGTGATGGCAGCACCGCCTCCAACCCGGCCCTGGCCGAGAATGGTGTCGTCCGTCGTCACCAGACCCTGCAGGGCGTCGGTGACCTGAACCCGGCCCTGGACTGGCGCGGCGCGGTGGCCGAGGTCACCGTGACCCGGGCCGTGACCCCGGCGACCTACCGGATCGAGATCGAGAACGTCACGGACGGTCAGTACCTGACGCCGCCGAACTACGCCTTCCATGATCGCTCGCTCGGAGTGTTCCGCTCCGGTCGGCCGGCCAGCCCCGGCGTCCAGGCCGTGGCCGAGAACGGTGGGGTCGGTGTGCTCGAGGCCGAGCTGGCGGCCAAGTTCGATGACGCCGGCCTCGGCGACAGCGGGGTCGCCCCCGGTGGCGCCATGGGCCCGCTGTCGCCCGGTGAGGCGGTCGAGTTCGAGGTCAGCTCCGGCTTCGACCGGTTCAGCCTGGTCTCGATGGTGGTCTGCACCAACGACGGCTTCGGTGGTATCAGCGGCAAGACCCTGCCGCGCTGGATCGGCGACACCCGGACCTTCCACGTCCGGGCGTTCGATGCCGGGACCGAGGTCAACACCGAGCTGCGGGCCGACCTGGTGCCGGCCCCGTTCTGTGGTGAGGGCGATGGCAGCACCGCCTCCAACCCGGCCCTGGCCGAGAACGGCGTCATCCGCAACCATCGCACGCTGCTCGGCGTCGGCGACCTCGACCCGTCCCTCGACTGGCAGGGTCCGGTCATGAAGGTCACGATCACCCGCATCGAGGGCTGATCGGGCGCTACTGGATCTGGTGGGGTCGGTCGCTCAGTGGCCGGCCCCACCACCAAGTAGCTCACGCAGCCGGTCCGGCCCGAAGCCGGGCGCCTGGCTGGCATCGATGATGATCCGCTCGGCGGCGGCCAACTCGGCCGCCGCCGTCGGCACGTCTGCGGCCACCTCGGGTGGGATCACCACCGCCCCGTGGCGATCGGCGTGGATCAGGTCCCCCGGCTCGACCGTCATCCCATGGACGGTCACGGTCAGCCCGTGGGCCTCGACCCGGACCCAGGCATGGGACGGGCCGGCCATCCCGGCCAGCATCCCGAACCCTTCGGCCGCGTCGTCCAGATCCCGGATGCTGCCGTTGGTGACCACGCCGACCGAGCCGAGCCCCTTGTGGATATTGGTGTTGACCTCACCCCACCAGGCCCCATAGCCGGGCACGGCATCGAGGTCCTCGATGACGGTCACGGTCGGGCCGGGCCCCTGGGCGATGTGTTCGTAGTAGGCCAGCCGGGCCTCGGTGTCCGCAGCGTCGCCCCTGGTTCCGGGCTGCATCGAACGGATCGTCCCGGTCCTGGCGTAGCCGACCATCGAGCCGAGTTCCGGCCGGGGGCAGTAGAACGGCGCAACCGTGTACCCGGACCCTCGTCGATCCGGGGCCAGCACCTCGAGGGCGTTGCACACGGTCGGGGTGTCGAGCGCCCGGAGCGCATCGAGCTGGTCATCGGTCAACTGGTTGCTCATGGGCCGAGTTCATCGCGCCGACGCAGTGCTGGCAACCCGGGGACTTTTGTTACGAAAAGACGGAAAGTTCGTTGTCAAACCGTCAACATTCCGAAACACTCGGCTAGGATGCGCCGGTGCCCCCGCACCTTGCCCGCTCTCCAGTCCCCTCGCCTTCCGGTGAGGCGTCGCCCGGAGCTGCCGAGACCCCGTACGTTAGCGGGTTTTCTCGGCCGTTTGGCGTCATGCGGGTCGCAATCGTCCTGATCGCCTCGGCGCTTGTCGGTGCCGCGTGCGGAACCGGGGACGCCGCGGACCTGTCCGCCGGCGGCGGTCGCTCCCTGGCCGGCGCCGAGGCGGCGACCGCCCTGGTCGTCGTCGACGACGGGGATCAGGTCCAGACCGCCATGAGCTCGGCCGCCGGCTCGGTGGACGTGGTCGAGGTCCCGGTCGATCCGGTCCCCCTGGCCGCCGAGACCGTCATTGCCGATGAGACCCCGGCTCGACTGGCCGTCAACCCCGAGGTCGGCGCCCCCAACGGGGTGCCGTTGGTCATCTTCGACACCGACTTGGGGCCGGACGTGGACGATGCGCTGGCCCTGGCCATGCTCCACGGTTACCAGAAGCGGGGCCTGATCGAGATCGCGGCGGTGACCCTGACCCGCAACTCGGTGGTCGGTGCCCGCTATGCAGACGCCCTCAACACGTTCTACGGCCGGCCGGACATCCCCATCGGGATCCAGCCGGACGCCCCGGCCGCATTCAGCGACACCACCAACTTCCCGGCGCTGGCCGATCGTTGGCCTCACGACCTGACCGCCGACGGGGTGGTGGAGGGCTACCGGCTGCAGCGTCAGGTCCTGGCCCGGGCGGTGGACGAGGGTCGGTCGGTGATCATCATCCAGGTCGGCTTCTCCGGCAACCTGGCCAAGCTGGTCACCTCCGGCGGTGATGACATCTCGCCGCTGACCGGTGACGAGTTGATCCGCCGCAGCGTGTCTGTCCTGTCGGTCATGGGCGGGGCCATCGAGCGGAGCCTGGTGGAGTTCAACATCAAGCACGACATCGGGGCCGCCCAGACCCTGTTCGAACGGTGGCCGGGCCGAATCATCCTCTCCCCGTTCGAGATCGGCTACGGGATCCACTACCCCTACGCCTCGATCCGCAACGACTTCGGTTGGGTCGATCGCCATCCGATCCGGGAGTCCTATGAGTTCCGGGACCTGGACTGGCATCACAACTCCGGCGCCTACTACGACATGCGGAGCTGGGACCTGACCGCGGTGATGGAAGCGGTGGAGCCGAACAGTGGCTACTTCCTCATCTCCCAGCCCGGGCGGGTCACGGTCGACGGTTCGGGCCGGACCACCTTCGCCACCGGTGGCGGCCAGCACTACGTGCTCGATCGATCCCGGGAGTATGTCGGCGACCGCCGGCAGCGGATCGTCAGCCGGATGATCGAGCTGGTGGCCGACCGTCCCTGATCGGTCGCTCGGCCGGGGTCACCCCGCCGGCCCCATCCCGAGGTCGTCGAGGAACCCGGTGACCGTGTCCACCATCTCCGCCTGATGGGCCCGGCCGTCGGGGCCGGTGTAGTAGTGGGTTGCGCCCTGGACGACGTGTAACCGTTTTCGGTCGTGGGTCACGGCGGCGAACAGCCGGTTGGTGTGGCTCGGGGTGCAGGCGTCGTCTGCGGAGTTGCCGACGACCAGCAGCGGCACGCTGACCCCCGGCCCGGCGTCGACCGCATCGCAGCGGGCGTCGTCGTAGCTCCACTGGCTGAGCCAGCTCCGGAGCGTGCTGAACCGGGCCAGACCGACCGGTCCGTCGTTGACGACCCGGGGATCGCCCAGGTAGCAGGTCCCGGGGGCACGGTCGCTCGGGTCGACCGTCGGATCGAGCCAGCGGGGGTCGGCCATCGTGCCGTGGACGGTGAAGGCGTGTTCGGCCCATGGCGTGTCCGAGGCCCGGATGGCTGCCAGCCGCTCCTCGACCCAGGCGGTGATCCGGCGGTTGCGGGCGACCTGGGCCTCGGCGTAGGTGGCCAGGAAGTCCGCCGAGTACGGCGGCTGGTTCGGGTTTGCCGGGTCGTAGAGGTTGAGGTCCGGGTCGCGCTGGTCCGGCCGGGTCTCGTCGTGGATCGAGGGGTCGATCCATTCGGTAAACACCTTGTGGCGGCTGACGTGGGCCGCCATCATCATCACCGCGTCCGCCGGTGGCATGCGGTCGGCCGCCACCTCGTAGGGGTCGCCGGCGGCGGTGTCCGAGATGCCGTGGCCGGCCTCGGCCAGGGACTGGTACCACATCGAGAGCGAGCCGCCCCCCGACCAGCCGGCGAGCACGATCCTGCCGTAGCCCAGCCGCTCCCTGGCGTCGACGATGGCCTCGCCGAGGTCCTTGGCCACCTTCTCCATGATCAGGGCGAAGTCTGCGCCCCGGTACCGGGAGTTGGCCCACAGCACGTGATGGCCGGCCTTGGCCAGGGCCCGGATGACCGGGAGGTACATCCCGCCGCCGACCGGGTGCATGAACACGATCAGGGTGTCTGACGGTCGGTCGATGGGGCGGACCAGGTGACAGTCCAAGCCGACGATGGCTCCACCGCCGCCATAGACGTCGCTGTAAGTCGCCTGCTCCTGGAACCCGACGGCATAGGCGATGCGCTCGCAGCCGGACGGGGTACCGGGGTGGGTCATGGGCTGGTCTGGCATCTGGTCTCCAGGTCTGGTCTGCCGGGTCCGGTGGGTGAGCGGTCGCCGCCGCCACCGGGAAGCCCACCAGCACCGGCCTGTCGCGTCAAGATGACGGGATCACGTGCGGCCGCAGCACGTCTCAGATTCGCTACGCCGATCACTCGGACCAACAACCGAGCCGTTCGATAGCCGAGATCATCCGGACCGCTCCCTCCGCACCCAGGGGGATTGGCGTTTGCGCCACCTCCGGGCATCGGCGGTACCGTCAGACCCTTGGGCGTTGACCGAGGCCGAACCAGGGCGACGGGGCTGTGGGCGGTCGGCATCGTGGCGCTCGGTGCCGCCGTGGCCCAGGCCTTTGGCCGGTTCACCTACGGCGTGCTCCTCCCCGCGGTTCGGGACGAGCTCGGGATCTCGAACTCGATCGCCGGCCTGTTGGGGACGATCAACGTCGGCGCCTACCTGACCGGCACGCTGCTGGTGGCGGTCGCCACCAGCAGCCGCCGACTGCTCGATGTGATGCGATGGGGGTTGGTCTGTTCAACCGTCGGCCTGGTCCTGGCCGCGGTTGCCCCGGGCCCGATCGTGCTTGCCATCGCCTTGGCGGCAACCGGGATCGGTGGCGCCGCCATCTGGATACCGGCTCCGGTGGTCGCGGCCGGTGCGCTTGCGCCGGAACGCCGCAGCCTGGCGGTCGGGCTGATGGGGTCCGGGATCGGTCTCGG
The DNA here is from genome assembly GCA_039029715.1 of Actinomycetota bacterium. Lineage (GTDB taxonomy): Bacteria > Actinomycetota > Acidimicrobiia > Acidimicrobiales > SZUA-35 > JAHELU01. The sequence goes on from JBCCFN010000020.1 coordinate 18,426, forward strand.
CATCGTCTTCTCCGGCCAGCTGTCTGCCACGGTCCGTTCGACCATGGGCGACGACGCCTGGCGGACCGTCTACGGCGTCCAGGCCTCCATCGCCGTGGTCGTCCTGGCGGTCACGGTCCGCTGGATCGGTCACGATCAGGACCGGCCGGTCGCCGGTCGAGCCGGGGTCGGCGGGTTCTCCGTCCTCCGACGCATGCGGGGCTGGGTGGCGATCACCCTGGCCTACACGTCGTTCGGCTTCATGTATCTGCTGGTGATCGCCTTCCTCACCACCCGCCTGGAGGACGACAGCGGCTGGACCGGGTCTCGGGCGTCGCTGGCCTTCACCCTGCTCGGGCTTGCCGCCGTCGTCGGGGGCCCGATCTTCATCGCCGCCGCTCGCCGGTTCGGCCCGGGCCGGGTCATGGCAACCGGGTTCACCCTGTGGAGCGTTGCGGTCATCCTGGTCCTCCCCGGTTGGACGATTCCCACCCTCGCACTGTCCGTTGCGCTCGGGCTGCTGTTCGCCGGCCTCCCGACGACGATCACCCTCTACTTCGTCGAGAACACCTCGGTCGACGACTACGGCCCGAGCTTCGCCGCCGGGACCCTGGCCTTCGGAGTGGCCCAGATGCTCTCGCCCCAGGTCGGCGGGCTGGTGGCCGACCTGACCGGCTCGTTCACGCCGGTGTTCCTGCTGTCTGCCGGATTCGCCCTGACCGGCACGGCGGCCGCACTTCGCCTACCGAGGCGGAAGGTCGAGGCCACGGCGACCTGACGTGCCGACCCGAGGCGCCGGCAGAGGTTGTGCGACACCCTGGACGCCACGGTGCTCGGCGACGACCGGCCGCCTACGGAGCGTTCGGTCACGCCCAGTATGCTCGGGGGCGATGGGCTTGGCGGAGCACCGACGGGGCAGCTGGCGCAGTCGGTTGTATGCACTGGTTTTCGTGGTGCTCATCAGCGGATCGGTCTGGTTCGCCTACCGGGCCAGGGACACCGGCGTCACTCTGGCGACCCCGGACCTCGGCGATGAGGAGGCCGCAGTGGTGGCCGGCGGGGTGGACGAGGCGCCAGGTGCGCCCGAGCTCTCCTCGGTGACCCCGGCGCCGGTCGGCGGCGGTTCGGCCGAACCGAACCAGCAGGACGGGGACGGGGCCCGGGGCGAGGTCTCCTCGGACGGTTTCGTTGCCACCGAGTCCGGCCCCGGTGCCACCATCGAGGCGACCGGAACGGTGATGCCGACGACCACCACCCCCGACTCCTCCGGCGGCAGCACGAGCGAGGCCCCGACGACCACCGAGCCCGTCCCGACCCCGACCACCGGAGCGCAGACCACCACCGAAGCCCCACCGACCACCGAGGCACCGACGACCACCGAGCCGATCCCGGTCCCCACCATCTCGAGGCCGACCACCACCACATCCACGGTCCCGCCGGGCCTGATCGGCAGGAACCTGATAACCAACGGCGGGTTCGAACTGCCGGAGCTGGGCCGGTGGGCGTTCACCGTCGTCGACGGCTGGACCGGCCCGCCCGGCGGGCTGGAGATCTGGGTCGACGGCCACGAGGCCGTGGCGCCAAACGGTGGTCGCCAGTTCCTCGAGCTGAACGGCCTCGGTCCGGAGAAGGCCTCCCAGACCGTGGCCGTCGTGCCGGGCGGTCGGTACCGCTGGTCGTTCGCCCATCGGGGCCGCAAGACCGAGGAGACGGTCAACATCCTGGTCGATGGGGCCGTCGTTGGGTCGGTGACCACCGGCCCTGGCCGGTGGATGATCGTCAGTGGGGAACACGTCGTGCCGGCCGGTCGAGAGCGGCTGACGTTTGGGCTCCAGGCGGTCGACCCCGGCACGATCGGCAACTTCGTCGACGATGTCCGGTTCGAGCTCGTCGGCTCCGGCTGACGGGGCCGCCACCCGGCCCTCGGGACGCGAAGACGGGGGTCGACCGGTTGGTCGACCCCCGTCCCGCCCTAGCGGGGTGGGTGCGCTCGGATTGGTTGCCTCGGTGGCTCAGTAGCCGTTGCCGTCGCCCGACTCGGTCGATCCGTCGTCCTCGGCCGGCACCTCGGTCGCCGGCACCTCGGTCGCCGGCGCCTCGACCGCTGGGGTGGAGGGAGCGTCAGCGGCGCCGATCAGGCTGCCGTCCGGAGCGGCGAGGAACCAGACATTGCCCGAGCCCTGGCCGTTGATATCGCCGGGGGCGCCGTCGCCGGCGAAGAGGTACAGCGGCCAGATCCCGGCCTGGAGCTGGTGGGACCCGTCCGGCCGCTCGACCACCGAGAAGACCTCGGGGTCGAGACCGACCGGCAGGTCCGGCCCGTCGACGATGATCGGCGGCCAGGCGTCTGCACACGCCCCTTCGCAGGTCGGGCCGACGTCACGGTCGTTGAGGAAGCCGTAGAGGCTGAGGCCGGTCTCGTCGACCAGGATCTGGCCCAGCTCGCTGTCCCCGGTGGTCACGATGGTTGCCGCCGTCTCGATCTCGCCGGCCGCTTGGTCGCCGTCGGCGGCCCCGGCTCCGTCCTCGGCGGTGTCGGCACCGTTCTCGATCACGGCCGGATCGGCCTGGATCAGGGATCCGTCGACGTCGACGGCGAACCAGACGTTGCCGGAGCCCTGGCCGTTGACGTCGCCGGGGACGGCGTCGCCGGCGAAGTAGTACAGCGGCCAGGCGCCGGCGACCAGCTGGTGCTGGCCGTCGTCTCGGACGGTGGTCGCGAAGATGCCGAAGTCGAGGCCGGGGCCGGCGGTCCAGTCGTCGGACACGATGACCGGCGGCCAGGCGTCTGCGCAGGTCCCGTAGCAGGTGCTTGCGGCCTGGACGTCGTTGGTGAATCCGTAGAGGGTCCGGCCGTCCGGGCCGACCAGGACCGTGCCCAGTTCGGTCTGGGCCGACAGCACATCGATCGTCACCGGGGTGTCTGCCGGTGCCTCGGCGGCTGCGGGCTGGGCGTCGGTCACCGCCACCTCGTCTGCGGCGTCAGCGCCGCAGGCGGCCAGCGCCAGACCGCCGGCGATCAGACCGGCGACGAGGCGGCGACCACGGCGGGTCGTTTGGTTCTCTTTGGTGGGCATTGGGGGTCTCTCCTGTTCTGGGGTTCTGGGGATCTTTGGTTCTGGGGTTCGGATCGGGGATGTCGTCGTCAGCCGACGACCAGCTCGCCGGTCATCGACGGGTGGATCTCGCAGAAGAAGCGGTAGGTGCCGGGGGCGTCCGGCGCGGTGACCTCGACGGTCCCGCCGCCATCGATCGTCCCGGTGTCGACCGAGCCGTCATCGAAGGTGAGCGTGTGGGGTGCCCCGTCACGGTTGGTGACGGTGATCGGGCCGCCGGGGCCGACGGCGCCACCGACCTGGAAGGCGAAGTCCTCGATCACGACCGAGACCGCAGCGGCCGGGGCCGCGTCGTTCGGGGCCGCGTCGCCGGAGGCCGCGTCGGCCGGGGCGTCGCCGGCGGCCCGATCGGTGGCGCCCTGCCCGTCGTAGCCGGGGGCGTTGCGAGGGACCGCCCGGTTCGATCCGGTGCCGGCGTCTTCGCTCACCGCTGCGTCTGCGGCAACGACGACCGGTGCCGGGGAGGCCGGTCTGGCCAGGGCGACACCGGTGGCCAGGCCGCCGGCCAGGATCAAGGCGAGGGTCGGTGAGGTGAGTTTTGGCATGGCTTCGCTGTCCTCTCGTTGTCGAGGGGTTCGGGTCTGGGGTTCGTTGGGGGCCGGGGTCGCTCCCGGCCGATGGGGCTCGGTCGCCGGTCGGCTACAGGCCGGGGAATCCGATCGTGGTGAAGAACCACAGCGACGACGTGAACCAGACGCCGGTGAGGACCGCCACCAGGATGGCGCCGGCCGCCGGTAGGGCGGTGCCTGGCAATCGGTCCGATCGCAACAGGAGGAGCTTGGAGGCCAGCACTCCGTAGAACGCACAGCCGAGGATCGAGTGGGCCAGGACCCGGACGGTCGTCGTCTGGAACCCGAGGGCCCAGAGGCAGTGGTAGGCGACCGGCAGGGTGGCGAAGAACGCCAGGGTGCCGGTCCAGCGGTGGGCCGGTGCGACCCAGCGGGGTGCGGCGCCGGCCCGGGGGAGGCGCCCCCACAGCCAGGCGGCGGTTGCGGCCTGGGTCAGGCCGAGCGCAGCGGCCAGGGTGGTCATCCAGGCCTTCATCGACAGCATCGTCGGGAAGCCGAGCTGGAAGATCGCCTCGCCGGTCGGGCCGTGGACCCGGCCGTAGACCCCGAGCGACAGTGAGACCGCAGCCCCCAGCGCAGCCGCAGCCACCAGGGCCGTCCGGCCTCCGGTCTCGGAGCTGGCGTCACCGACGGGGGCGATGGTGGTCGTGGTCGCGCTGGTCATGGCATCGGTTCGTTCCGGCCGGCCCGATCGGTTCGCGATTTCCGGGAATTTCTTCTGCGGTGTCAGGATCTGACTCGACGATGACGTCGAGCCGACAGGGGACCGCAGTGAGCAGAACGATCGAGACCGGAACCGAGCACCTGACCGCCGAGGTGGCGGACGGGGTGGCGATCATCACGATGAACCGTCCGGACCGCCGCAACGCCATGACCGACGGCATGTTGGCCGGCCTCGCCGCCGCGCTGGCCGAGGTCGAGACCGCAAGCGACGTCCGGTGCGTGGTGCTGACCGGTGCCGGCGGAGCGTTCTGTGCCGGCGGCGACGTCAAGGGGTTTGCCGAGGGGGACGGGGCCGGCGGCGGGTCGTCGTCGTGGGACGCCGGGGTCCACGAGCAGCGGCTCAGCCACAAGCGGACCTCGGGGGCGCTGTTCAACATGCCGAAGCCGACGGTTGCCGCCATCGGCGGGCCGGCGGCCGGGGCCGGGCTGTCGCTGGCCCTGGCCTGCGACCTGAGGATCGCCGTCGACTCCGCCATCCTGACCACCGCGTTCGCTCGGGTCGGCCTGGCCGGGGACTATGGCGGCACGTGGTTCCTGACTCAGCTGGTCGGCCCGGCCAAGGCCAAGGAGCTGTACTTCCTGCCGGAGCGGATGACGATGGACACCGCCCTCGACCTCGGGATCGTCAACCAGGTCGTCGGGGCCGAGGACTACGAGGCGTCGTGGCGAGGCCTGGCCGCCCGTCTGGCTGCGGGGCCCCCGATCGCCTACCGGTACATGAAGGAGAACATCAACCGGTCGCTGACCGGCGAACTCGACACCCTCCTCGATCTTGAGTCGACCCATCACCGCCACACCGGCGTGACCAAGGATCACCGGGAGGCGTCTCAGGCCTTCGTCGAGAAGCGGGACCCGGTCTTCGAGGGGCGCTGACCCGGCACCCCTCCGTCTCGTCTGCGGTCAGGCGTCCGTCCCCGTGCCGGTATCGCCGTGGTCCTGGTTCTGGTCATGGCCATGGTCATGGTCGCCGTGGTCGTGGCCGGCCGCCTCGTCCGGTGAGGTCGGTCCGTCGCTCGTCGCCACGTTTCGCCAGTTGCTCGGCTCGACCGGCTGGTCCGCCGGGTCGAAGCTCGGATCCTCGTTCACGACGATGGCGGTCACCATCCCGAACATCCCGTCCGACCGTTCGACGTGGTTGAGGATGTGGCAGTGCCAGACCCAGACCCCGGCGTCGTCAGCTCGGAAGAGGACGGTGTATCGCTCACCCGGTGCGACGTTGAGGGTGTCGACCCAGTACGGGTGGTCGAGGGGCACCCCGTCCTTCGCATAGACCAGTTGCGGGAACTGGTGGAGGTGCATCGGATGAATCTGGAGCCCCTCGTTGTAGTAGGTGATGCTGGCCCAATCGCCCTGATCCAGGACCACCGGTTCGGTTGCCGGGAAACTCTTGCCGTTGAGGCTCAGCCCGATCGTCCCCGCGTCGTTGAGGATCATCGGCATGTCGACAGCGAGCTCCAGGTCCTCGGGAATGGTCACCCCGCTGAACGTCTGCCCGTACGGGACCGGGTTGTCGCCGACCCGGAAGACCCCGAACATCCCGTTCACCACCTGCATCTGGGCGTGGTTGTGGGCGTGGTACATCCCGATGGCGTCTTCGTCGACGGTGAACTCGTAGGTGTGGGTCCCACCGTTCGGTTCGATCAGGTCCTGGGTGTACGGCGCCACGCCGTCCTGGTCGTTCGGGGTGTGGACCCCGTGCCAGTGGATGTCTGTGCCCATCGGTAGGTTGTTCACGACCCGGACCTGGATGCGGTCTCCCCGGTCGAGGATGATCTGCGGGGCGGGGACCACGCCGTTGTAGGTCCAGGCCTCGACGAACTTGCCAGGCTCGACCTCCCAGTCGACGATCTCTGCGGTCAGATCGAACACCTTGGTGCCGTCGGCCAGGACCTCGGTCGGTTCGAGCACCGGGTTGCCCCGCCCCTCCGTCTCGGCCGGGAACGCCAACATCGAGGTCATCATCGCCTCGTCCATCGCGGCATAGTCCATGTCGCCGCCGTGACCGTGCCCGCCGTGGCCGGCGCTGTCGGCCGCGGCCTCACCGTCACCGACGACCGTGAGTGTGGTGGTCATCCCCGAGTCCTCGTGGCCCGGCAGGTCGCAGTACATCTCGTAGGTTCCCGGCCCCAGGTTGCCGAGGGCCAGCTCGACCACCCCGCCGGGTCCGATATCGGCAGTCCGCAGGCCGAGCTCTCGGGCGATCACGTTGTGATCCATCGAGCCGTTGTTCGTGATTCGCAGGGTGACCTCGCCGGCGGGTGCAACGAGTTGGCCGGTGATCGAGAACTCCTGGACGCTGACCTCGAGCGTGGTCGACGGGACGGCGTCTGCCGAGCCGTCGCTGAGCGCCATCGCGCCGAGGGTCAGACCGACGAGGCCGAGCATCCCGATCGCAATCGCTCCCAGGAGCAGGGCGAGCAGCCAACCCGGACTCAACCCTCGTTCCGGTGCGGTGGTGCGATAGGTCACGCCGTTGGCGGTGTGCTTGGCCGTCGCCGGCTGCTCGAGCATCGTCATCTGTTCGCCTCTCTCATCCGGGGTCTCGCCCCTGCCGCTCATCGTCTCGTCGGGCCGGCGAGTCGGCCAGGGACCTTCGTCCTGATCGGCACCGACGGCCGACCGACGGATGAGTGCCCCGCTGTCAGACCCGCTGTCTATGATCGGTTCGATGGTGAAGCCGGTCGGGACCACAGCGGAGCAGCAGGTCGCCAACGGCCGGACGTCCCGTCCGGCTCGGACGGTGCGGAAGTCCGGCTCCCGGGGTGGGGTCTCGGTGCCGGCGTCCACCGCAACCTCGTCGTTCGGTGTCGGCCGGCGTGAAGGACACGACGCCTCGGCGTTCTACTCCCGGTTCAGCCCGCCGGAGCTCTCATCGGATGAGACGGTCAACCGGCCCCCGGAGCTGATCCAAGACCTGGGTATCGGTCAGGCGTTCCACGGGTCGATAGAACAGCTCCGGGTCCTGCCGGAGAACAGCGTGGCCCTGGTGGTGACCTCACCGCCGTACTTCGTCGGCAAGGACTATGAGGTCGCCGTCACCGGTGAGGGTGCGGACGGCCGTGCGGTACCGACCAACTACCTGGAGTTCCTGGACGGACTCCGCACCGTGTTCGCCGAATGTCGCCGCGTGCTCGAGCCTGGCGGTCGGATTGCGGTCAACGTCGCAAACCTCGGTCGCAAGCCCTACCGCAGCCTCAGCGCAGACGTGATCGCCATCCTCCAGGATGACCTCGGGCTCCTGCTGCGGGGTGAGGTGATCTGGGAGAAGGCGGCGGTGTCGTCCGGATCCTGCGCCTGGGGATCGTTCGCCAAGGCCTCAAACCCGGTGCTGCGTGACATGACCGAGCGGGTCGTGATCGCCTCGAAGGGCCGGTTCTCCCGGGCGTTGTCGCTCAAGCAGCGGCGGGATCGGGGGCTGCCCCACCGGTCGTCGCTGACCAACGATGAGTTCGTCGACGTTACTCGGGACGTCTGGCGGATCGATGCGGAGTCCGCAACCCGCATCGGCCATCCGGCCCCGTTCCCGATCGAGCTGCCCCGTCGCCTGATCGAGCTCTACACCTATGAGGGGGATCTGGTTGTCGACCCGTTCGTCGGGTCGGGGACCACCCTGGTCGCCGCCGCCCGGACCGGCCGGATCGGCGTCGGGTTCGATACCGAGGACCCGTACGTGGAGCTGACCAGGGAGCGGTTGGCGGCGGAGGAGGAGCGGCTGGAGCGGTTCGCAGTCGCCGCCGGGCTGGAGCTGACCGACGGTTCGCCTCTGCCGGCCGAGGTGGTGGCGGACCTCTCGTTCGAGGACCGTCAGGACCACTACCTGTCCCGGGCCGTGGCCGAGGGTCGCAAGGTGGATGACATCGCCCGGCGCTGCCTCGAGGAAGCCGGGTTCTCGCTCGCCGCCGGCAAGGCGGCCCGGCACCCGTCTGGCCTGGTCGACTTCACGTTCCGGGCCGACGACGGCACCGGGCCGGTCCGGACCTGGGTCGAGGTCACCGGCGCATTCACCGTCAACAAACCCGGTCTCCAGCGGGTCGACGCGGTCTGGCGGCTGCTCGGTCGGCTCCACGCCGCACGGGCCGCCGCTGATCCGGACCAGCGGGACCGGTTCCTGATCCTGACCCCGTCGCTGCCCCGGCCCGGCTCGCCGGCCGACCAGGCGCTGCGCTCGGTCGGTCCAGAGGTGGTCCTGGACGTGATCGAGCTGTACGACCCGGCCGGTCAGGCCCGCCTTCGGGCCTACGCGGCGGATCCGGCGTCGGTCTCCACGCCCGGGTTCTGGGCCTCGGAAACGCTGGCGCGGTAGCGGGCCTTCACCGCCCCGGAGCCTTGGATCCTCGGCCGGTTGGCCGATGGTACGTTTGGTGTCCGGTCCGAGTTTTGAGGTCGTCGTGCGTCCGTCGAGCACGTCCTTCCCTATCCGTCTCCTGCTTCCGCTGCTGACGGTGGCGCTGTTCGGCGCGGCCTGCGTCGCCCAGTCCGGGGCGTCGGAGTCCGAGGATGGCGACGCCGGGACCGGTACCGAGGCCGACGGGGACGTGGCTCGGACCACGATCGTCCCCCGGATGCGGCCGACGCCAGCCGACGAGTTGGGGATCGTCCTCGACCCGACCGGTCGGCCCTACGACAACGAGGTCGGGCCGCAGGGCAGCACCACCGAGGAGCGCCTGCTGGCCAGCCTGTTCGTCGACCGTGGACGGCTGTACCTGGTCGACGGCGAGAGCTTCCTGAATCCGGGGCCGATTGCGGCCGGCGACCGGGCGACGGTCAACTTCCGGGGCCAGACCGATCTCGACGTCCGCATCGTCTGGCAACAGCCGCCGTCGGCTGACGATGACCAGACCGAAGACGAACCGGCAGCCGACGATGACCCGGATCAGCAGGTCCGGGAGACGATCCTCGGGGTGCGGATCGGGGCCCGGGGAGCCGAGGTCTCGACCTGGGGTCGCTTCGAGCGGGCATACCAGACCGACACCGGCCTCGGCGGGGTCATCAGCCGAACCGGCTTCGAGTGGGCCCGGGACAACCTGGATGAACAGACGCCCCTGCTCGACCAACGGCCGACCCCGGACCGTCCATTCCTGCTTGCCGATGTCGCCGGTGAGACCGGCCGAGACCTGCTGCTGTTCGACAACGGCGTCGGCGCCGGCGAGTTCGTCTACACAGAGGGCTTCGATGCCGACGGGGCGCTGGTGGCCATCATGATCTGGGACCGTCGGTACCCGTGGCGGCTCGCCGTCCCAGACGGTGAGCCGCCGCCGGATGTGACCGAGCGGGAGCAGGAGCTCATCGACTGCATCGAGGGTCGGCGGGTCATCGGCCGGTGGGGCCGCTGCAACTGATCGGACCGCAGGCACGACCCATGGGTCGCCGGCAGCCAGCGCTAGTGTCTGCGGTGTGGTCTGGTGGGGTTCGGCCGGAGGTGATCGACCGTGGCGACGGTTGGTCGCCCTGGTCCTGACGGCTGCGTTTTATACGCCCACCTTAACGCGTCAACCTCGCCTTGTCCTCTCGCCAATCCGGCCGCAAATGCACCGTGCAGAACATCCCCTGCCCC
>JBCCFN010000021.1:0-28339 GCA_039029715.1 Actinomycetota bacterium
AGTGGCCCTGGCGACCGTGCCGTCGTGGTCGAGCAGGCCGGCGTCGTCTGCCCGGTTCCAGGCATCGATGGCGCCGAGGAGGTCGCCGGTCGGGTTTGGGGCCAGCTCGGCGGTGAGGGCCTTGTCGAGGTGGGCGTGGGGTTCGACGGCCGCCGGGAGCACCAGGAGCCCGCCCAGGTCCTCGACCTCCGCCGCCGAGCCGGGGTCGTCATCGATCGCCGCGGCCCCACCGGTCGATGGGGTCACGGCGGTGATCGTGCCGGCCGCCATCGCCAGGTCGACCAGCCGGCCGTCGGCCAGGCGAGCGTTGCGGAGGACCAGGGTCATCGCGACCCCTCGCCAGACTCCAGCCCGGACGCCGCCCCCGGTTCGGGCCCGCCGGTCGAGGCCCCGCCAATCCCCGATCGGACCGAGACCGCCTCGGCCAGCTGTCTGGCACCGGCGGTAGCTCGTCGACCGACCCGCCGCCCGGTCCGTCGGAACGCATGGCCGATCAGGTCCCGCTCGACAACGGCGGCGGTGTTGCGGCCGGCCGCTCCGAAGACGCCAGCCCCGGGAAAGGTCCCGGCCCCGGAGAGGTACAGGCCCTCGATCGGGGTCCGGTACCGGGTCAGCTCCGGCTGGCGGGCAAGCAGGGCGCTCAGGGGAGAACCGGCGTAGGCCGGGGTGTATCCCCGGTGCATCGAGAACTCGGTCTCGTACCGCTCGGGGGTCATGACCCGCATCTGGCGGATCGTGCCACGAGCCCCGGGGCCCACGAAGCCGGCCCACAGGTCGAGCCAGCGGTCCGGTTCCTCGGACGCCTCCCAGCCACCGGGGATTCGGTACGGCGTGAACAGGACCTCCAGGCTGAGGACGTGGTGACCGGCTGCGGTCCGCATCGACGGGTCGGCGACCGACGGAACGTTCATCAGCAACGTCGGCCTGGCCGCGACCCGGCCCTCGGCCAACCCGGTGTGGGCGTCGGCCAGCTCGGCCGGTGACGGGGACACGGTGGCGGTCGGGCCGTGGAGGTCGGTGGTTGGGTGACGGTCGGTGAGGACGTCTGCGGCCCGGTAGGTGGGGACGCCATCGATCACGGCGTCGAGCTTGGACTCGTAGCCGTCCTTCGTCGGCCGGCTCCGCCAGCGCCGTACCAGGGCTCTGGCCGCCGCCGGCGGGTCGGTGAGCCAGTCGACGATGACCCGCTGCGGGTCGCAGGCTGCGACCACCACCGGTGCCCGGAGCTCGGTCCCGTCGGTCAGGCGGACGCCGGCGACCCGCCCGTCGTCGAGGAGGATCCGATCGACTCGGCTGTCGCAGCGGGTGGCGCCGCCGGCGGCCTCGAACGCGGCGCGGGTGGCGTCGGTCAGTGCGCCGCTCCCGCCGGCCGGCCGACCGGTCCGGGTCAGGTGGCGGGTGGCGTAGGCCAGCGCAGCCAGGCCGGTCCCGGGGGTGGAGGGTGGCACGCCCCAGACCGTCGGTCCGGCGGCGATGGCGGGCATGGTCACGTGCCAGTCGTCGAAGTACCGGGCGAACACCTCCTCGGCGCTGCGCCTTGACCAATCGAGGAGCCGAGCGGCGGCTCCCGCTCGGCGGGCCGAGGCGGCCCGGCCGATCAGTCTGGGGGCGGTCGGCGTGGTCCTGGCGATGTCGATCACCAGCTCGGCGACCGGGATGGCGTCCGCCACGTACCGTCGGTACCCCTCGACCTGGCTCGGATAGCCAGCGGCGACGGCGTCGATGGTCCGGTCGACCTCGTGGAACAGCAACCAGGGGTCTGCCCCGTCGTGGAACAGGTGGAGCCCGAGGGCGTCCGACTCCAGGTAGCGCAGGCCGTGGGCCCCGAGCTCCAGCTCGTCTGCGATCGGCATGGCCCGGATCAGCGTGTGGTCGCAGCTGCAGATGTTGAATCGGGCTCCCAGGTCGCTGACGGTCGACGCGCACCCGCCGACGTCGGCCCGGGCCTCGACCAGGAGGGTGTCGATCCCGGCCCGGGCCAGGTAGGCGGCGCATATCAGTCCGTTGTGGCCGGCGCCGACCACGATGACGTCCGCCAACCTCAGCCCTCCGAGCGGCCGAGTACGTAGCCGGTGACGTCGACGGTCACGTCGGTGGTGACATCGGTGAAGACCGAGAATGCGCCGTCCGGTGCGGTCGCCACCAGCGAGGTGGTGGTTCGCCGGCCGCCGCCCCCGATCTCGAGGGTTGCCGATCGGGGCAGGCCGGTCCGGGGATCGAAGCTCACCAGGTCGCCGATGTCATCGGCCCGACCGGCGATGGCCAGGGCCAGTCCGGCGATCGGGTCCTCGATCCCGATCGAGGCCGCAGCGGCGGCCGGCAGCGTTGCACCGCCCCGGTTGGCCGCATCGACCACGGTGGTCGGCGCGATCGGAACGAATAGCCCGGCGGTGTCGACCGCAGCGTCCTCATCCGTCACGTAGCCCAGGAGTTCCAGATCTAGCACCGAACCGCCGTCGTAGTCGAGGGACATCCGGCCGAGTTCATCAAGCGTCACAATGGCCACCCCGAAGCGGCGATTGTCGGTGTCTCCGGCCGGCCCCCACAGCATCAGATTCGGCTGCTCGCCGGTCCCGTCGCCGGGCCCGAGGGTGACCACGCCACCCCGGTCGCCGACATCGGCCCCGACCCGGACCACCAGCGCCGCCACCCCCGTCGAAGGCAGGGTGGCGGTCCCCAGGGGCTGGACGGTGGCCCGGGGGCCGTCGACGGCGGTGACCAGGCGGGTCAGCGGCTGGGGGGCGACGGGGACGATGCGACCGGCCGCGCTCGGCCCGTCGGCCACGAAGACCCCGACCAGGTCGACGACGAGATGGGCCCCACCTTCGGAGGTGACCCGGAGCTGGTCTGCCTGGTCCCTGGCGACGAACCCGATCCCGGTCGCCAGCCGGGCGCCGGCCTCGGCAACGACCACCGGTCCCTCGTCGAGGTTCGCAGTGATCACACCCGGTCCGGCGGCCCCGGTGATGGCGATCGAGACCACCACGCCGGTTGCGGCCGGGTCCAGGTAGGGGGCGAGGTCCAGGGTGACCGTGCCGCCCGGCTCGACCGGGTCGTCCTGGCGGGTGTCGAGCAGCCGGACCGGGCCGACCAGGTCCAGCCGGGACGCCCGATCGGGGAGTCCGGCGGCCACGTCGAGCTCGGCCTGGTCATCCCCATCGACCGCAGCGTCTGCGTCTGCGGGGGCTGCTGCCCCGTCGGCTCCGTCGGCTCCATCGGCTCCGGCCCCGGGAACGGCCTCGCCCGGCCCGGCCGGGTCGGTTTCACCGCTGCCGTCGCCGCCGGCCTCCGCTTCGAGTTGGTCGGCCGTCCGGCGGTCGGCGCCGGCGGTCAGCCCGGACCCGGCGGTGGCGACCGCCTCGGTGCCGGTGGTGTCTCCGTCGTCGAGGGCCCGGACGGTTGCGGCAACCGCTCCGGCGGCCGCAACCACCAACAGCGCGGCCACGCCGACCGACAGGATCCGCCGCCACCGGGCGGCTGCGGGGGACCGGAGGGAGGTGACGAGCGTCGGCTCCTCCGTCGTCCACTGGTCCTGGTTCGGCTCGTTGCGTCGTTCCAGGATCATCGGACCGCCTCCATGCCCCAGCCGGAGCCGCCGAGCTCGATGTCGGTGCGGACCGCGTCGCCGCCGGCGAGGTCGATCTGTGGCCGGTGTCCGACCAGACCAAAGGCTGCGCCGACCGCCACCGTCCAGCGCTCGGGAGCCGCCATCGACCGTCTGACCGGCCGGGACCGGTCGAGCCGGCCCCACTGGGCGGCGGCGAGGTTGGACAGGCTGGCGCCGACCACGATCCCTCCGCCCTGGGCGGCGAACTCGTCCGGCGTGTCGTCGACCTCGATCTCGACCGTCTCCGGCGTCCAACACATCGTCCACCGGACCCGGGCACTCCCACCCCGGACGAACCGGAGCGTCGACCCCGGCTCGGCCTGGTCGAGGAATCGGGCGGCCGCCACCGGGGCGCAGTCGACGGCCCCGGCCCGGGCCGAGGTCCGTCCGATCGTGGCCAGGGCCCGGTCGACGTGCTCGGCGGCGACAGCCACCTGGCCCATCTCCCACGGCCCGAGGACCGGGGTGCTGATCCGGGCCCGATCGCCGGACGCGGCCGTCGGGTTGACCACGACCGCCACGTCCGGCGGCGTCGCCCAGTGCACCCGGTCGAGGACCGCCTGGATCGCTGCGCCGGCCAGGTCCGGGCGGCGCACGTCGCCGCCGACCACGGTCCCCGGGGGGTAGGGAGCGGTACCGAGTCCGACGATGGTGCCACGGCCCGGCTCCACCATGGCCAGGTGGCCACCGTCGTCGTGGAGGTCGACACCGATCGCGGTCGGTGCCGATCTGCGTCTGCTGCCCATCTCGTCCCCCTTCGGGTCGGTCGATCGTGGTGGTGTCCGTGATACGTCCCGACCGCGGCAAACGGTTCGCGATGAGAAGAAGCATCGCGAACCGAACCGGCCCGTGCGAGCGTAAGTAAGATGTGAGCACAACCGTCCACCTCGACCTAGCGGAGGGAGCCCGTCGTGGGGACCAGACCGCGATCAGCCGTAAGCGGAGAACGGTGACGGCTCAGGCGGAGGATCGTTCTGGCCGGCCGGACCTCGCCCCGTCGGTCATCGCCTCGTTCTGCAATCGCGAGGTCGACGGCTTGGCCGCGGTCTACGACCACTTCGCCCGTCCGGTGTGGTCGGTCACGATGAGCGTGCTCGGCAATCGTCAGCTGGCAGAGGACGCAGCTCAGGAGACGTTCCTCAAGGCCTGGAACGGGGCGGCGAGGTTCGATCAGAGCCGGCCGCTCGGGCCGTGGCTGATGACGATCGCCCGGCGGACCGCCCTCGACGTCCACCGCCGGGAGTCCCGCCCGACCAGGGGCGGGCACGCCCAGGAGCAGGAGGTGGCGATCAACCTGCCCGGGATCGAGCGGGCATGGGAGGTCTGGGAGATCCGGGCCGCGCTTGACCAGCTCCCGGACGAGGAGCGACACGTGGTCGAGTTGGCCCACTTCGGTGGAATGAGCCATCCTCAGATCGCCGAGCGGCTCGGCGTGCCGGTCGGGACGGTCAAATCCCGATCGTTCCGGGCCCACAAACGGCTGGCCGCCCTGCTCGGCCACATGATCGACCAGGAAGGAGGGTCGCAGTGAGTCGTCACGATGAGTGGGCCGCCCACCTCGATCCGGGGGTCGATGGCTCGATGGACGACGGTATGACGCTCGATGCCACCGAGCGGGCCGCCCTCGACCGGATCCGGAGCAACCTCGCCGATCCGACGGTCTGGGAGGAGCCGCCGCCGTCGCTCCGAGGACGACTCCTGGCCGAGGCACAGACCCAGGTGCAGGACCAGGCCGCCGGGCTCCCCGGTCAGACACCGGGCATCGGCACGGTGATCACCGGTGGCGCCGATGGCGTCGATGGCCCAGCGGGGTCCGATCAGGACGCAGTCTCCCGGGCCCGAGCCAAGGCCCGAGCCCGCTGGATCGGGCCGCTGACTGCGGTGGCCGCGGCGGTCGTGGTGTTCGGGCTGGTCTTCTGGCCTCGGGCCGACAACCCGGTATCGGAGCTCCCGACCTACGAGTTGGCGGCCTCGGCCCTGGCGCCGGACGCCACGGCGACCGTCCGATCGGAGCCGATGGGTGCCGGGGTCGAGATCTGGGCCCGGTTCAGTGGTCTGGCACCGGCGGCGCCGGGGGAGTACTACGCCGGCTGGCTGATGGGTGAGGCCGGGATGGTATCCATCGGTAGCTTCCACGCCAGGACCGACGGCGCCCCGGTCGGGCTCTGGAGTGGCGTTGCGGTCCAGGACTATCCGCAGATGATCATCACCCTCCAGCGGGAGGGCGAGCCGCCAGGACCGTCCGACGCCATTGTCTTCGAGGGCAGGATCGTTCCATAGCTTGACAGCGGTGCTGGTCGTCGTGGTGTTCCTGGCATTGCCCTTGGCATGGTTGACGGCCGGCGCGCCGGGCCGGGATCACCAGGAGATCTCGTGGCGGTGGGGCGGGTCGGCCCCGGGCCGGGAACAGGTGATCGCTGCCGCCTCGGTGGCCCCGGCTCCGATCGTGGCCCAGTCGGTCTCGGTCAGGGCCCGGACCGCGGCGCCCGTCACCGCATCCCGTTCGGCGAGGGCAACCAGGAACGCGGCCACGATGGTGTCTCCGGCGCCGACGGTGTCGACGATGTCGACCGCCGGGGCCGGCGCCGCCGCGGTCCCGGCCCGGGTGATGACCTCGATCCCCTCGGCCCCTCGGGTCACCACCACCGCCGCAACCCCCTGGTCGAGGAGTTGATCGACGCAGTCCTCCACCGGCCGATCGGGCCAGATCCAGTCCAGGTCCTCATCCGATCCCTTGTAGAGGTCGGTGGCCGTCACCCACCGCTGGTGGAAGTGCAACCAGGCCTCGCGGTCCTCGATGATCTGGGGTCGGACGTTCGGATCGAGTGAGACCAGGCCGTCATGGGCCTCGGCCAGGCTGGCGAGCGACTCGGCGGTGCGGCCCCGGAACAGCCCGAGCGTGCCGCCGTGGACGATCCGGGCCGGCCGATCGAGGACCGAGGGGTCGACCGGGCCCAGCCTGGTGTCGGCCGTGTCTTCACCCTCGAAGGTGAAGGCGAGGCGGGGGACGTGCTCGACGATGGCTCTGGCCGTCGGTCGGTCCGAGGTCTGGGTCAGCGACAGGTCGACCCCGCTGCCCCGAAGGTGGGCGGTGATCATCTCGCCGTACCGGTCGGTCGAGAGGCAGCCGACGAAGGCGGTGGCGGCACCCCGTCTGGATGCCGCCACCGCCACGTTCATCGGTCCACCGCCCGGCACGGGGTCCGGGACCAGGTCGACCAGGGCCTCGCCGCAGCTCAGGATCATGGTCCCGAGGCTACCGACTGGCTCAGCCGGTGATCGGCCAACCAGGGATCGGACGGACCGGAACGACCGGTCGGATCACGGGCGGCTCGGGCCCGATCACCGGGAGCTCCGGCTTGGTCGGTTCGATGTCCGGGAACTCCGGGTCGATCGGCCGGATCGGCTTGCCCGGCCGGTCCGGGTCGACCGGCTTGAAATCGTCTGCGCCGCTGCCGACGCCATCGACCTCGACCGCACCGACGTCGCAGTTGGCGCCGTCCGGCCGGGCCTGGTTCCGCTGGTCGACCGTGATCACGCAGTCGGCAACCGGGATGACGTTGACCAGCGGGCTCGTGCCGTTCGGCAGGCGGGTCTGCGTCGGCCCGCCGTTGTCGGCCAGGCCGTCGAGCCCGAGGGCCACGACGTTCTGGTCGTCTGTCCAGTGGCCGAAGCCGCAGGAGCTGTCACCGGAGCGGTTGTAGCCGGCGCTGATCACGTTCCCGGAGAAGGTCCCGCAGTCGTCGCCGCCGATCCCGGCCCCGATCACGGTGGCGAAGCTCAGCAGGTCACCGTTCTGGTGGAACAGGTTCGCCTCCTGCTTCCCGGTCGACTCGTTGGCGACCATCGTCACGTGGCGGAGCTCCAGGTTGCCGTCGCCAAGGATCTCCAGTCCCGCCCCGGGGCCGGGGGCCACGTTGTCAGACACGGTGCTGTTGATCATGGTCAAGGCCAGCAGGTCGCCGTTGGCGAAGATCCCCCCGCCCCCGATCGAGGACGAGGTCGTCCGATTCCGGGCAACGGTCGAACCGTCGAACAGGACCAGATATGGGGTGACGTCGTAGGCGCCGAGCTTGAGTCCTCCACCGCCGATCCTGCTGGTGTTGTCGAGGATGTCGCTGTCCCGGACGGTGATGGCCTCGATCTGGAACAGGTTGGCCCCGCCACCGGACCCGCCATCGGCCTGGTTGTCTGCGATCAGGGATCGATCGATCTCGACCCCGTCGAGGCCGAAGGCCCGGATCGCCCCGCCGTCACCGTCGGCCAGGTTGCCGGTCAGGAACGAGTCGACGATACGAAGCGAACCACCATCTCCGACCCAGACCGCTCCGCCGTCACCGCCGGCCAGGACGTCGTCTGGCTTCGACTGGTTGCCGTTGAGCGACGATCCGTCGAGGATCTCGACCGCCGCATCCTCGACGTAGATGGCGCCGCCCTTGGACAGGATGCCGCTGCGGTTGTCGTAGAGGTCGGTGTTGCTGATCGACACGGTCGGGATGTGGCCGGGCTCGGCGAAGCCGTCATCCGGGAACTGGGCCACGATGGCCCCGCCGTCACCGATCGACCGGTTGCCGAACAGGGCGGAGTCGGTGATCGTCACGCCCGGGTTGGCCCGGTAGGTGAAGACCGAGATGCCGCCGAAGGCTCCGGGGGAGGCCCCGATCTGCCCGTTGTTCGAGATGGTCGAGCCGGTGATCGTGACCGTCTCGCAGTAGCTGCAGGACACGCCACCCCGCTCGTTCCCGTCGACCGTGGTGCCGGTCAGCGAGATCGGCGACATGCCGGGCGTGTTGCCGGTTGCCGACACGCCGTTGACGTTGCCGGCGATCGTCGACCCCTGGATCGTGTGGCCGGAGTCGATGCCGGACACGCCGGTGCCGTTGTTCTCGGTGATGGTCGAGCCGGTGATCTGGGTCGATCCGAACGACACCAGCAGGCCGTGGCCGTCGTTGCCGGTCACCGTCGAGTTGGTTGCGGTCAAGACCCCGTAGTCCAAGCGGGCGCCGTGCTCGTCGTTGGCCGAGATCGACGAGTTGACCATGGTCAGGAAAATGGTCGGGTCGTAGTTGTTCGAGTCGCCGACCTTGACCGAGTACCCGCCGCCGGAGAAGTCCCGGCTGCCGGTCACGGTCGCATCCTGCAGGGTCAGCGATCCGGCGGACCGGATGTTGTCACCCTCGTCCGGGGCGTCCATGCCGTCCCGAACGGTGATCCCGTCGATCGTCAGGTTGGTCGCCGGGTCGTGGGACTCGATGACCCGGTCGTAGGCGCAGGTCTGGCGGATCGTTGCCCCGGCCCCGACGATGGTCAGGTCGTGGCCGGCGGTGTGGTCGAGGTCGCCGTCTGCGTTCGCGTCGTCGTCGTCCGGAGGGACGAAGTACCCGCTGCCGGTGTCCCACGGTTCCTTGAGGACGCAGAGGTCGAGCTCGTAGATCTCGCCAGGCGTCAGGTTGATGACCGAGTCGTCACCGTCACCGTTCGCCAGGTCGATGGCCTCCCGGAGCGACAGCACCCCGTCTGCGCCGTCGACGACGTCCGCAGTGGTGGTCACGGTGTGGCCGGTCAGAGCTGCGGCCGGGGAGGCGGTCAGGACGGCAAGCCCGCCGACCGCCAGCGTGGCGGCAACGGCGGCTCGGCCGAGGTGGTTGCGAAGGTTCGGTAGGGCGTTCATACCCCACCGATGGGTGCCCGGACCGGTTGATACCGCCGCCGCCTTGTGACATGGGCGACGTTGCCGGGGCGGCCTATTCGTGGTTCACGGGGCGCGGTTGTGGGCCAGGAACCGGTCGACCATCTCCCGTCCTCGGGTCCGGCTGACCGGCTGACCGAGGATCAGCAGCTCCAATACCAGCGGGCCCGCCAGCTGGGACACCAGGTCCTCGTCCGTGTCGCCGACCAGGCGGCCGTCCGACCGGGCGGCGGTGATGACCTCGACGAACGGCTCCAGGATGCCGTGGATGAACGCCTCGGCCGCCGTTGCCAGCCGGTCGGAGGTCCGCCCGTACTCCAGGCAGGCGGCGAAGAAGGCCCGGGCCGGCCGATGCTCGAACCGGTCGATCAGGACGTCGGTTGCCAGTTGGAGATCGGATCGCAGGTCGCCGGTGAAGGCGCAGGCCGGGGGCGCGGTCGCCCGCTCCAACATGATCTCGATCAGGTCTGCCGGCTCCGGCCAGTTCCGGTAGATCGTGGCCCGGGACACACCGGTCTCCCGGTGGAGGCGGGTTGGGGTCAGCGCCGACCCACCCTCCTCGAGGAACAGCGCCAGCGCGGTCGGCATGATCCGGGCCAGCGTGTCGTCGTGCGGTCCGGGTGGTCTGCCGGCCCGGCGTCGATGAGGAGGCACGAAATCGACGCTAGCAGTCCGCAAGGTTATCGATACGAATCGACTCGGAATCGTTCCGGGTCGGCGCTCGCATCCCGGCGGGCCGTCACTAGGGTTGGCCCGTGACCAAACGAGCCGCCCAGGTGCTGGTGTTCGTGACCTCCGGGGCGGTGCTGGTGCTCGAGATCCTGGCCGGCCGGCTCCTTGCCCCGTTCGTCGGGGTGTCGCTCGAGACCTTCACCGGGATCATCGGGACCATGCTGGCCGGCATTGCGGTCGGCGCCGCCCTCGGTGGCCGGCTGGCCGACCGTCGGGACCCGGCGGCCATGATCGGGCCGACCCTGATCGCCGGTGGCGTGCTGTCGTGGCTGTCGATCCCGATCGTGGCCTGGATCGGGCCCGGGATCGGCCAGGACATCCCGGCCATCGTCACGCTGGCACTGTTCGGGTTCTTCGCTCCCGCCATGGTCCTCAGCGCCATCGGGCCGATGGTGGCCAAGCTCCGGCTGCAGAGCCTCGACGAGACCGGGGAGGTCGTCGGCGGGTTGTCGGCGGCCGGGACCGCCGGTGCCCTGTTCGGCACGTTCTTCACCGGCTTCGTCCTGGTCGCCGCCGCTCCGACCCGGCCGATCATCCTGGCCCTCGGCGCCGGCCTGGCACTGTGGGGCCTGGTCCAGACCGTCAGACAGGCCGGGGAGTGGCCGACCGTCGGGGTCGGCATCCTGGCCGCCGGAGCGTTGGGGCTGGCGGCCACGGCCCCGGACCAGTGCCAGCGGGAGTCGGCCTACGCCTGCGTCAGCATCATCACCGATGCCGAGGACGAGTCGCTCCGCTACCTGATCATGGACACCCTCCGTCACGGTGCGGTCGACCTGGATGACCCGACCCACCTGGAGCTCGGCTATGTCCAGGTCATCGGCGCCGTCATCGACACCATGCCGGCCGGTCCCATCGATGCGCTCCACGTCGGCGGCGGTGCGTTCTCCCTGCCGACCTACATCGCCGCCTCCAGACCGGGCTCCACCAACCTGGTGCTCGAGATCGATCCGCTGCTCATCGACGTGGCCGAGGAGCAGCTCGGCCTGGTGACCGGGCCCGACCTCGTGATCCGGACCGGCGACGCCAGGCTGGCGCTTGCCGACCTCCCGGACGACGCCTACGACGTGGTGGTCGGCGATGCGTTCGGCGGGCGGGCGGTCCCGTGGCACTTGACGACCACCGAGTTCATCGCCGAGCTGGCCCGGGTCCTCCGGCCCGGCGGGGTCTACGTCATGAACACGATCGACGGGAACGAGAACCGGTTCGTCGAGGCCGAGCTCGCCACCCTTGCCGAACACTTCGACCACCGGGCGGTCGTGGTTCCCGAGGACTGGCCCCGGCCCGGCCCGGCCAACCAGCTCCTGTTGGCCTCGGGCCGCCCGGTCCCCTCGATCCCGCTCGATCCGGCCGACTGGTACCTGATCGATGACGTCGTCGAGTTCACCGGGAACGGCATCATCCTCCGGGACGACTACGCCCCGGTCGAGCAGCTCGGCACCAACTTCTGATCGCCGCTGCCCGGCGCCGGGTCAGTCCGGCACGGACTCAGCCGCCGTAGACCGAGGCGTCCGGGAAGAATGCGGCCCAGGCGAACCAGAATTCGTTGCGATGGTCGATCACCTGGAGCCGCTCACCGGCCAGCGGCCCGTCGATGCCGAGGCCGAGCAGGCTCCAGGTCGTCCCGGTCTCGTCGTCGACGAACAGGTCGTCGCCGCCCGTGGTGAAGGTCAGCAGCTGGTCGCCGACCCGACGGTCGAAGGCGATCCCGGTCCCGATCGCTGCGCTGTCTGCGATGGTCGACTGGTCGAGCGCGTCCGCGGTGTCGCCACCCCAGAAGACCGCAACCGGGAGGTCGCCGATCGTGTCGTTGACGACGCCCTCGGGCTCGATCAGCTGGAACGGGTAGGCCTTCCGGCCGTCCTCGGTGTTCACCCCGACCACCCGGGACAGGGCCGGGAACCGGTCGTCGAGCTCGCCGGAGAACAGGAACGGCTGGCTGGTCGAGCTGTAGCCGGTGTACGGGTTGCTCCCGTACGGGATGTCGAAGCCGGTGGCCCGTGACAGCGACAAGGCGTCAGGGAAGCTGTCCCTGGCATCGCCGTAGGACACGATCGAGGTCGGGAGGAAGTCCAGGCGGGTCCCGGCGAACTCGCCGGCGATCGCCTCGCCCGTTATCTGCTGCCACAGCGAGGTCGTCCCCTCGTCCCACATGACCAGGTCACTGTTGCGGAGCAGCCCGGACACCCCGAACCGCAGGGCCTGGCCATCGACCCGTGCGTCAAAGGCGATGGCGGTGTTGCACAGCGGGCAGTAGGTGACGGTGATCGGGACATCGCCGAACCGGTCGTTGACGATCTCGTGCCTGGTCAGGATCGACAGCGGGTAGAAGCGGATCTCACCCCCGAAGTCGACCAGGGCCCCGGGCTCCCGGTCGTCGAGCCAGGTCGCATCGGCGATCGGCTCGAACTTCGGGAGGTCGATCGGGGGGATGCGGTCCCGGGGGTCGATCGACGGGATGCCGAGGCCGAGCGTGCCGAGGTCGACGGTTCGGCGTGACCAGTCGGTCGGCCACGGAGCGGTGGCCTGGATCAGGTCGCCGCTGAGCCCGGTGGTCGGGTCGTCGGCCTCGATCACCACGCCCTCGTCCGAGCTGGTGGCCCCGCCGCTCAGGTCGAGCGGGGCGTCGGTCTCGGTCGGGGAGAACAGGTCCGATTCGTCGATCTCGCCATTCCCAGCGGCATCGTCAGCGCCGTCGGCCTGGTCGCTCGTGTCCTCGCCGTCACCGCTGTCACCGGCTCCGGAGGCCCCCTCGGTCTCGGCCTGGTCCGAGGCGGTCGACCCGTCCTCGGCTTCGCTGTCACCGCAGGCGGCGATCAGGAGGGACAGTCCGAGGAGCAGGGCGAGCAGCCGGTTCGTTTGCATTGCGAGGTAACCCGGCCCGCTCGCCGCGACTTCCCCTGCTGGACCGATCGATGGGCCGCCGCCTGGTGTCAGCCGGCGGGGTCGAGTCCGATCACGCCGTCATCGAACCGTTCGACCGGGTGACCGAGCAGGAGGTGGTTCCGGTACCGATGCAGCGTCGCCATCGC
Source organism: Actinomycetota bacterium (assembly GCA_039029715.1). Classification (GTDB taxonomy): domain Bacteria; phylum Actinomycetota; class Acidimicrobiia; order Acidimicrobiales; family SZUA-35; genus JAHELU01. The sequence continues at coordinate 13,058 of JBCCFN010000021.1, forward strand.
CCCCCGGACCTCGTTGTAGACGTCGGCCGAGGCCGAGGTCTCGGCCCACAGCCTGTCGGACCAGGTGTCTGCGGTGGCGGCCAGGGCGTACAGGCCGTTGATGGGGAGGGCGCCGGTCAGATCCCGGAGGTCGGTTGCGAACCCGTCGAGGGCGGTACAGGCCCGACGGACCTGGTCGGCCGGCGCCGACCGGCGGGGCTGCCGCTCCCAGCGGCTGGCGACCTCACCGATCAGGGGGAGCGAGCGGGGAATCGTCGGGGCGGGGACGGCGATACTGCCGATCGCCTCCTCCGCTTCTTCGCCCGTGGTCATCACCGCCAGCAGCGACCGATGCAGCTCGTCCACGCCGCCACTTTGGCACACGCCCGGCCTCGAGAAAGGTCGGTGCGCCGGGATGTGGAGTCGACCGCCGACGATCCGGCGGCCCCTACCGCTGGTCGATCAGGGGATAGCCGGCGGCCGCCGCCTCGCCGACGACCTCGGTGTAGCGGGGGGCGCCGCCGAAGTAGGCCTGGTAGCGGATCATCCCCTCTTGATGACCGGCCACGTTGGAGTTGTAACCGGTGAACCAGCCCTTGCTTCGGCGGAGCAGCAGCCGTTCGTGCGCCCGGACCACTTCCTCTCGCCACTCCTTCTCGCCCTCCGGCCTGGCCTCCAGCCTGGTCAGCCCGTTGGCCCTCGCATGCTCGATCAGGCCGGTGATCCAGTCGACGCCGGTCTCGATGGCCCGGGGGAAGTTGGTCGAGCCGGAGACGCTCTGGGGGCCGGCAACCATCAGCAGGTTCGGGAAGCCGGAGGACAGGACCCCGAGGTAGGTCGACGGCCCGTCCCGCCACTTGTTCCGGAGGGTCTCCCCGTCGACGCCGCTGATGTCGATCCGGTCGTAGCCGCCGGTGATGGCGTCGAAGCCGGTGGCGTAGACGAGCAGGTCGAGCTCGTGGTCGGCGTCTGAGGTCCGGACCCCGGTCCGGGTGATCCGCTCGATCGGGGTGGCGGACAGATCGACGAGCCGGACGTTCTCCCGGTTGTAGGCCTCGAAGTAGTTGGTCTCCAACGGGAGTCGTTGCATCCCGAACCCGTGGTCCCTCGGGATCAGCTTCTCCGCCGTCTCCGGGTCATCGACCCGCTCTCGAATCCGGTCGGCCACGTAGGCCGAGATCTCCCGGTTCGCCTCCTCGTCGAAGAAGATCTCGGTGAAGTTGCGGGCCAGCAGCGCAAAGCCGGGCTGGGTGTAGAGGTGGTCCCAGGTCTCGATCCGCTCATCGGCGGTCAGGTTCCAGAACCCCCGGCGGTCGGGAAGATGCTCGAACCCGCCCGGGGATGCGGCGCAGTTGGCGAAGATCTCGTCGTACCGGTCCCGGATCTCGCCCATCTCCTGATCCGAGATCGGCCCGTTGTTGAGCGGCGTCGACCAGTTCGGGCGGCGCTGGAACACGGTCAGCTCGCCGACCTTGTCCGCGATCTCGGCGATCACCTGGATCCCGGTGGCCCCGGTCCCGATGACCCCGACCCGCTTGCCGGCCAGGTCGACCGGCTCCTTCGGCCAGTGGTAGGTGTGGAACGAGGGGCCCTCGAAGTCGTCCATCCCCTCGTAGCTCGGCATGGTCGGCATCGACAGCGGCCCCAGGCTGGTGACGACGAAGCGGGCGGTCAGCGTCTCGCCCTCCGGTAGCCGGAGCCGCCAGGACCGGGTGTCCTCGTCCCAGGTCATGGCCTCGACCCGGGCGTCGAACCGCATGTGGCGGCGGAGGTCGAACCTGTCTGCGACGAAGTTGAGGTACCGCAGATTCTCCGGCTGGGACGAGAACCGCTCGGTCCAGTGCCACTCGTCGAGCAGCTCTCGGGAGAACGAGTAGCCGTAGGTGTAGCTCTCGGAGTCGAACCGGGCGCCGGGGTACCGGTTGCGATACCAGGTGCCGCCGAGGTCGTCGTCACCCTCGAGCAGGATGGCGTCGACGCCGAGGTCGGTCAGCCGCTTGATCTGATAGATGCCGGACACCCCGGCCCCGATCACGATGACCTCGTGGTTGGGAATGGGCCGGTCGACGTCTCTCATCAGCTCAACGTACCCGGCCGGCCGAACCCCGATCCAATGCCGGTCCGGACGGGACGACGGGTCACTCCAAGCGGCCGGCCGTCCAGGCCTCGCTGACGGCGGCGCCGGCCGCCGGTTGGTCGACGACGACGATCAGCCGGTGATCGTGGTCGCTGTAGAGCACCTCGATGTCGACGCCGGCGTCGGCCATGGCCCGGCAGAACGCGCCGAGTTGGCCGGGGCGGTCCTGATCGAGCCGTTGGGTCAGTACCGGGCGGGTGGCGGCCACGGTCAACCCCGCCTCGGCCAGTGCGGCCGCCGCTCCCGGCCCGTCCTCCACCAGGAAGTGGGCGACACCGACGTCGCCGACCAACCACATCCCGCCGCCCTCGACGCTGATGCCGGCCGCACCGAGCACCTCGCCCATCCGGGCCAACTGTCCCGGTTCGTGTGTCAGATGGAGTTCCAGATCGAACATGGGGCGACCGTACGGGACAGACGTTTCGGGGCGGGCCGAAACGTGCCCGGGGTACGGTTTCGCCATGGCATCGACTGCGTCCGCCTCCGCTCGACCGATCGGGCCGATCGGCTCGTCCGTGGCATCCGACCTGGCCCGGTTCGCGGGGCTGTTGGCCGACCAGACCCGGACCGAGATCCTGTGCGCCCTGATGGACGGTCGGGCCCACACCGGCAGCGAACTCGCCCGCCACGTCGGAGTCGCCCCGTCGACGACCAGCGAGCACCTGTCGAAGCTGCTCGACGGCGGCGTCGTCGCGGTCGAGGCCCAGGGCCGGCACCGGTACTGGCGGCTGGCAGACCGGTCGACGGCCGAGCTGCTCGAACACCTGGGGGCGAGTGCGAGCCCGCTCGGGGCGCCGGCCGCTCCCGCCGGTCTCCGTCACGCCCGGACCTGCTACGACCACCTGGCCGGCGAGCTGGCGGTCGCAATCTACGAGCGGATGGTGGCCGATGGCCACCTCGTGCCGGAGGACGACCGGGTCGTGTTCGGCCCCAGCGGCTACGAGCTGCTGGCCGGCATCGGTGGCGATCCGGATGCGGTCCGGGCCGCTCGTCGACCAACGGCACGGGCCTGCCTCGACTGGACCCAGCGCCGGCACCACCTGGCGGGGGCGGCGGGCACGGCGTTCCTCGATGCCCTGCTGGCCAACGACTGGATTCGGCGAGGGACTCGGCCCCGTTCGGTCATGGTCACCGAGCGGGGTCGGGTGGAGATTCGGGCCGCATTCCGGCTGGGCTGACCGTGGACGTCGGCCGCTAGGGTGCGGCCATGGCGCCGGGGAATCGATGACGAGCGGGTCCGGGTCCGGGGCCGGGCGACCGCTGATCGGTATCACCGGCCGCCAGTACCCCTACGGCGAGGTGGCCGGAACCCCGGATCTGCTGGCCGACGCCCTGGTCGATGCGGTGCTGACCGACTACGTCAGGGCGGTCATCGCCTCCGGCGGGCTCCCGGTCCACATCCCCTTCGATGTCGACCCGGTGGAGATCGTCTGGGCCCTCGATGGGCTGATCCTCACCGGCGGGGCGGACATCGACCCCACCAACTACGGGGCCGCCAGGGACCAGGAGACCGGGCGATCCGAACCTCGGCGGGACGAGGTCGAGCTGGCCCTCGCCACTGCGGCCCTCGACCGGGGCAGTCCGACCCTCGGCGTCTGCCGGGGGATGCAGGTCCTCAACGTCGCCGCCGGCGGGACGCTCCACCAGCACGTGCCGGCCCACGCCTGCTATCAGCACCGTGCGCCGGGTCTGATCCACGACATCGCCACCGAACACGGCAGCGTCCTGGCCGAGGTCTACGGACCGGCCCACCGGGTCAACAGCTACCACCACCAGACGATCGATCGGCCGGGTGAGCCGTTCCGTGTCACCGCTCGGGCCGATGACGGGGAGGCCGAGGGGCTCGAGCATCGGGACGCCCCGATCGTTGCGGTCCAGTGGCACCCGGAGATGCTCCGGACCCGAGACCCGATCTTCGACTGGTTGGTCGCAGCGGCCGCCGGCGGCACGGCCGCCGAGTCCTAGCTACACACCTAGCCGACCACGGTGACCGTGCCGGCGGTCCCGTCGACCTCGATCATGGCGCCATCCTGGATCCGGTCGGTGGCGCCGTCGACCGCAACCACGCACGGGATACCGAGTTCTCGGGACACGATCACGGCGTGGCTCATCAGGGCCCCGACGTTGACGACCACCGCCGAGGCGGGGAGGAACAGCGGGGTCCATGCCGGGTCGGTCAGGGGTGCGACCAGGATGTCGCCCGGTTCCATGCCGGCCGGATCGGACGGGTCCATCACCACCCGGGCCCGGCCCCGGGCCGTCCCGGCGCAACCGGGGACGCCGGTCAACGTCGCCCCTTCGCCGGCCACGCCGTTGTCTGCCGCCCTGGCTGCGTCCCGCTCGGCCTGGGCTGCCTCCAGCTCCTCGATCCCCGGGACCTCGTCCTGGCTGGAGATGAAGAACAGCGGCTCGACCGCAGCGAACCGGTCCCGCAGCGCCACCCGCTCGGCCAGCGTCTCCATGTATGGGGCGGGGTCGGCAACGTAGCCCGGCAGCTCGTCGATCGGATGGAGCAGTGCCACGTCCCGAAGGTTTGAGGTCCCGCCACGCTCGGCCGCTCGACGGGCCAACTCGAAGAACACCCGCCTGGTCGGCAGGCTGAAGGCGATGCACAGGTCGCGGGTTGCCTCCCGGCCCCGGACCCAGTGGCGGATCGACTTGACCGCCTTGTCGAAGTTCGGCTTGTCCAGGAAGTTGAGGTGCGGTCTGACGATCTCGGCCGCCGCCGTCCGCTTGGCCTCGACGTCGGTAAGCCGGCCCGCCGGGTCGAGGTCGTGGTCAGACTTCCGCATCACGTCGATGGCGGCATAGGCCAGCTCCGGGGTGTTCTCCCAGGTTCGGGACGAGATCTCCCAATCGTTCGGGCCCCGATGGCCATAGCGCTCGATGAAGCCGTCGAATGCGGTGTTGAACTCGGCCGCCTCGTCCATGGCCGCCAGCCGCGCACCGAGACCGGACACGCCCTGGTCGAAGGCGGCGCCGACCTCGGGCGATGCCTTTGCCAGCTTTGCCACCTCGTACATGGCCACCGAGTAGGCGGCGGACGCAACCTCGCCGACCGCGCCGGTGAGGTCGGTCAGCAGCTCCGGTCGACCGGCCGCAACCGCACCGTCGGCCAGGACGCCGGTGATGATCGACGTGGTGAACGTGGTGATCATGTGGTTCCGGAACTGCAGCTGGAAGTCCGGGCTGCAGCTGTGGAGGTACCGCATCAGGGTGTCGTCGTCTGCGTCGAGCGGCGGCTGGGCCGCCTGCCAGCGGGCCAGACGCTTGCGGCTGTCCTCGATCGATGGCGGCTCGTCCTTGGTCCCAAGGGCCTTCATCACGTACCGCAGCATCTTCAGGCTGTTGCGGAGCGACTTGTCGCCCTTGACCGCCTCGTATGGCGGGGTGTCCGCCTCGCCGAACAGGCTGACATCGATCGCCTCCGGCGACGAGCCGGGAGCCCGCACCCCGACGATCCGGAGGTAGGAGATGTCGAGGTAGCCGTAGCCGCCGTAGCACCCGATGATGACCGGCTCCTCGCTGGCGAAGTCGTCGGGGTGGAGGATCCCCATCTCGTCGAACGCCTGCCGCCAGCCGGCCTCGGCCGGGCGGACCAACAGGTAGTAGGTGAGCTGGGTCAGGACCTCGGGAAAGACCTCACCGATGTTGCCCCTGGTGTTCAGCGGCCACCGTGGGTCGACTTCGCCTTCGACGATCCAGTGCGTACTCATGCTGTTCCCCCGTGCATTCGACCGCCGTGTCGGCGGTGGTCGAAGCACCATAGTCGGCTGGTCGACGCCCGGTCACGGCCGGCTCGCCGTCGCCGGCCGGGTCAGCGGTTGAGCAGCACCGGTATGGTGCGGGGCCCGCGAATCTGCCCGTTGGCCCAGGTGGTCTCCCGCTCCGGGTCCAGCTCGTAGTCTGGGAACGCCCGCAGCCACTCCTGCAGGGCGATCGTCTGTTCCAGCCGGGCCAGGTTGGAACCAAGGCAGCGGTGGATGCCGAGCCCGAACGCCACGTGTCGATTCCGGGCCCGGTCGATCTGGAACTCGTCCGGGTCCTCGAACGAGTCGGGGTCGTGGTTGGCCGCCGGGAAGGTGACGAGCATCTGATCGCCGGCATGGACGGGACAGCCGCTGACCTCGGTGTCTGCGATGATCTTCCGGGCCATCGTCACCGGGGCGTAGTAGCGGAGCACCTCCTCGCTGGCGGTGTTCCACAACAGGTCGTCGTTGTCTGCCGCCACCAACGCCGCCCGCTGCTCCGGGTGCTGGGCGAAGTGCCACAGCCCGGACCCGATCGAGCTCCAGGTCGTGTCGATTCCGGCCAGGATCAGGAGGCGGAGGTAGCCGACCTTCAGCTGGTCAGAGACCGGTTCACCGTCGATCTCGGCGTTGGCCACCAGGGTCAGCATGTCGTCCTGAGGGACCTCGAGCCGTTCGGTCATGAGCCGGGTGAAGTACTCGCCCATCTCCGCGAACAGCTTCGTCCTGACGTTGTTGTCCCGAGGCCCAAGCTGGAAGTTTCGGTAGATCCAGTCCCGGAACATGTCCGCATCGTCCTCGGGGACGCCGAGGAGCTGGGCGATGCCGTGGACCGGGATGTGCTGGGCGTACTGGGTGGTGGCATCGGCCCGATCCCGGCCGTCGAGGTCGGCGATCAGGCCTCGGCAGAAGTCCCGCAGCTCCGGCTCCATCTTGGCGATCGCCTTCGGGTTGAACGAGGGGAGCAGGAGCCGGCGGTGTCCCTTGTGATCCGGCGGGTCGGACGTGATCGGGGGCGCCGGGTTGCGGACGGCGTCCGGCCGGGCCACGCCGACCCACACCGAGGAGAAGTGCTCGGTGTCGTGAGCGATCTGGGACACCGCATCCATGGTCACCGGCATGAAGGCGCGGCCGTACCGTTCGGTGCTGGCCATCGGCGTGACGGCCCGGATGTCGTTCCAGATGTCGATGGCGTTCGGACCCCATTGGGGATCGAGCCAGTCCCAGTCGTTCAGCCAGTCGGTGACGGCCGGCAGGTCGACGTCCTCGTTCTCGTAGGCCATGGCCGGGTTCCTCCCGTGACGGTGCGCCGTACCTGCACGCTACTGCAGGGTGCGGCATCGCTCCCAATGGGGCCCCGGCGGTGTGGCTGCGTCGGCGTCAGCGGTCGGTGGTACGGAGGGCCGGCATCCACCGGGGCCCGGCGGTTGCGTCGATGCGAGCAACGAAGGCATCGTGGTGTGCCTCGGCCGCCTCGCAGAACGCCCTCGTCGTCGCCTCGCCGACCGCCTGCCATGCCGGTGCGGTCAGTTCGTCCGTCCGGCGCTCGAGGTCGAGCCGGAACCGGCGGCCATCATCGGACAGCTCGTGGCCGTTGGCGAACCCCTTCGCTTCCAGCCGGGCCCACGCCGCCGCGACCGCCGTGTCGTCCGCGCCACGACTGCGGGCGATCCACTCCTCGCCGCCGTACTCCTCGACGTCGACCATGGCCGAGTGCAACAACCCGACCTCGACATCGTCCAGGTCGGCGGCGGCGCACAGCGCCCAGTGGTTGTCGCCCCGGAGCTCCCGCAGGCAGTTGATCGCCAGCCATGCCGACAGGATTGGCCGGTTGTCGGCATCGACCCGGGGCTCGGCCCGGTGGGCGGCGAACATCGGCCGGGCCCCGTGGTGGACCGCATCGACGCCGCGCCACAGGTCCGGTCCCAGCGGGGCGAGCGCTTCGCCAAGCCCGGGGGCGATGTCCTCGAGGCCCGGTTCGATCGAGTCGTTTCGAGCCTCGGTGATGGCCGCCTCGTCGGTCACGCCCCGATACAGGTTCATCACCGCAGCGACGATGTCGGGGTGGATCGAGTAGGTCATGGCCCCGACCGGTCCCGGCGCCGCATCTCCAAGCGGGGCCAGCCGCCAGGCCACCACCCAACCTCGACCCTCAGGAATGCCGAGCGCCTCGAATCGGGCGACTGCACCGGGGTCCCACATCAGCCAGCCGACCAGGTCGTGGGCGGCCCGCCCGGCCCGCCCGCTGAGCGTCGTCCAGTCGATCGAGGTGTCCTGTCCCATCGCCGCACCGTAGCTGGTCCGGTGCTGTGTGTTCCCAGCGTGGTCGCGTTGTAGCGACAAGAGTTGGCGGTGGGGTGGCCTGGTCGGTCTGCGCAGTGTTGTAGCGACAGCGGGTGAAGCAGCTGGTGTGCCCCGGGTGGGGTTGTCGCTGTGATGCGAACACGTGGCGCAGTTTCGTGGCGGTCAGCGGGTCTGGCCCCTGCGCTACGGTTTGACCATGGCCGGTGGCGAAGATCCTCCGAGCGAGCTGACCGACATGACCGACTCGATGCGGGGGGTCATGGGCCTCGACGGCGACGTCGACAAGCTGGCCGCCTTCTACGACGGGTGGGCGGCGGCCTACGACGAGGACGTGGGGACCCACGGGTACGGCATGCCGGCCACCGTGGTCGCCACCATGCTGGCCGCCATCGCCGCCGACCCCCGCCTCGCATCGCTCGCTGACCGTTCGGTCCGGGTGCTCGATGCCGGCTGCGGCACCGGGCAGGTCGGCCGCTGCCTGGTAGATGCCGGTTACCGGAATCTGCGCGGGGTCGATCTCTCGCCGGAGATGGTCAACGTGGCCGCCGCGCTCGGTATCTATCGATCGCTCCGAGGCGGGGTCGACCTGACCGCCCCGGTCGACGACGAGCTCGCGGCCGCCGCGGACATCGTGACCGTCGGCGGGGTGTTCACGGTCGGCCACGTCCCGCCGGAGGCCCTGGCGACGATGGCCGGACTGGTTCGCCCCGGCGGCCTGCTGGTGGTCAGCACCCGCAAGGCCTACCACGAGCAGACCGACTACCGCCGTGTGTCTGCCCGCCTGGTTGCCGACGGGCGGCTCGACCTGATCCATCACGTCGAGGACGGGCCGTACACGATGGACTCGACCGGGGACTACTGGGCCTACCGGGTAAACGAGCGCGACAGCTAACGAGCGGCCCGGCGCTCCTCGTCGGTCAGGCCCCGCCGCCAGTACGGGGAGATCGACGCCCCGGACACCGTCAGGCCCTGTTCGGCCAGGTGGTCCCGCACCGCCCGGACTTCGCCGAACTCGCCATGGACGAACAACTCCGGCCGGGTACTGGCCACGTCGATCCCCGCCACCGCCTCTGGCAGCAGCGCTGCGGGGTCGGTGGCCCCTCGCCGGTGGAGCCAGGCCAGCTCGATTCCGGCCGGTCGATCCAGGTCGAGGTGGTGGTCCGCATCGTCGACAACGACCAGGGCCCAGCCGACCGCCTGGGCCGGTAGCGCCTCCAGCGATCTTGCGATGGCCGGCAGCGCGCTCTCGTCGCCGGCGAACAGGTGGGCCGGTGCCTCCGGGCTGGGGGCGTAGCGGCCGCCCGGCTGATGGAATTGCAGGCGATCGCCCGGTGTGGCTCGGTTGGCCCAGCTTCCGGCGTAGCCGGCATCTCCGTGGACGGTGAAGTCGATGGTCAGACGTTGCTGGTCTGGCTCCCACCGGCGGACGCTGAACCGCCGCGGGCGTGGCCGCACCGCCGGGTCGAGCTTGCGAGCCGCCTTCGGATCGAACGGCGGTTGATAGTCCGCGGCCTCCGGCAGGAACAGGGCGTTGACGTACTCGTCGGTGAAACCGGTCGGCCGGAAGCGGCCAACCATGCCGCCACCGAGCACGATCCTGACCATGCTGGGCGACAGCCGTTCCGTGGCGACGACCTCGCCGTACATCGTCCTGGCGAACGGCCACCTCACCATCGCTACCTCCTCGCTCGAATCGGGCGTTCTGATGTTAACCATGCTTAAGATCAAGCGTAAACAATTCTTGAAAATGGTGACATGTGGCCCTACCAGTCGGCTGATCGGTTCGATTACTGTGGGGGTCTCGGCTTCGACATCGATGAGGGGCCTCCGGGAGGAAGGTACGAGATGACCGACGCAGTACAAACCGATCAGACCGGCGACACGGTCGACGTGGCGGACAATGAACCGGGTCTGTGGACCATCATTTCGCCCGTGAACCGGGAGATCTACACCGGGATGATCGTGTCACTGCTGAGCCTGGTGGCCTGGCTGGGCTCGATCATGCTGTTTCTCCCGATCGCAAGGGAGATCACCGCAGACGACACCGATTCGGGGCGGCTGTGGACGCTGCTCGGCATCAGCGTCGGGCTCGTGGTCCTGGCGTTCGTGTGCCGGGTGCTGTCGTTCCACGTCTCGCACCTCGGGGCGTTCCGGCTCGAACAGATCCTGCGGACCGAGCTGACCACCCACCTGGCCAAGGTGCCGCTCGGCTACGTCGTCAACGCCGGGTCTGGGGCGCTGAAGAAGGTGGTGCTCGACGACGTTCGCGCCCTCCACGCCTTCGTTGCCGACTCGACCCCGCTGTTCGCCAAGACGTTCTCGGCCCCGATCCTCGGCATCATCCTGATGTTCATCCTGGACTGGCGGCTGGCCCTGCTGTCGCTCGCCCTGTTCCCGGTCGGCATGATCGGGATGTTCTTCGCCTTCCGTGACTACGACGTCGCCCGTCGCCGGGTCGACGACGCAAACGAGCGGATCAACAGCGTCATCAACGAGTACGTCCAGGGCATGCACGTCGTCCGGACCTTCGACGACGGGACCGGCTCGTTCGAGCGGTACCGCTCGGCCCTCAACGATGCGACGGTCACCCTCCGGGAATGGACCGAGAAGTCCCAGGTCGGCGCGTTCCTGGCCCGGACCCTGTTCGCCGCCCTACCGACCGTCCTGGTCCTGTTGGCGGTCGGTATCCCGATGTACCGCAACGGCTCGATCGAGTTGCCGATCCTGATGATGTTCCTCCTGCTCGCCCCGACCGTGACCGAGTCGATCGTGCCGATCGTGTGGCTCCAGCAGCTGATCACAAACGCAAGTGCAGCGGTCAAGCGGATCGGCACCCTCCGGGCGGTCGAGGTGATGCCGGAGGTGGCCGAGGGCAAGGCCCCGGCAGACGCCTCGGTCGAGCTGAAGGGTGTGACCTTCCGCTACGACGGTCGTGAAGACAACGCCCTCACCGATGTGAGCATCGCCATGCCGGAGGGGACCGTGACCGCACTGGTCGGACCGTCCGGGGCCGGGAAGAGCACGGTGGCCCAGCTGATTCCCCGGTTCTGGGACGTCGATGCCGGTCAGATCCTCGTCGGCGGTGTCGACGTCCGGGAGATGAGCTCCGACGATCTGATGCGATCGGTGGCGTTCGTGTTCCAGTCGCCGTTCCTGCTGAGCGACACGATCCGCAACAACATCCGCCTCGGCAAGCCGGACGCAACCGAGGAGGAGATCGTGGCCGCGGCCGAGGCGGCCCAGGCCCACGAGTTCATCGTCGAGGAGCTGCCGGACGGGTATGACACCGTGGTCAGCGAGCGGGGGTCCAGCCTGTCCGGTGGGCAGCGGCAGCGGATCACGATCGCCAGGGCCATCCTCCAGGACAGCCCGATCATCGTCCTGGACGAGGCCACCGCCTTCGCCGATCCGGACAACGAGGCCAAGATCCACCGGGCCCTGGCCGAGCTGGCCCGGGGCAAGACCCTGATCGTGGTCGCCCACCGGCTGTCGACCATCACCGATGCCCACCAGATCGTCGTCCTGGATCAGGGCCAGGTGGCCGAGTCCGGCACCCACGAGCAACTGGTGGCCAACGGTGGCCGCTACGCCCGATTGTGGTCCCACTTCAATGAAGCCCAGGACTGGGGACTCCGGGTCAACCGGACCGAAGGTGCGGTGAGGTCCTGACATGATCACCACCTTCCGCAACATGATCGAGGCCTGCGGTTCCAAGGCCTACCTGATGCGCCTGGCGCTGCTGTTCGCCTTCCTCTCCTCCGTGGTCCAGGGGCTGGCCTACGCCCTGCTGTTCCCGCTGTTCACCGCCCTGGTCGATTCCTCGGACGACGTCTGGTGGTACTTCGGCGGGATCGCCGTCCTGATCGTGCTCGACGCCATCTTCCGCTTCGGTGAGTCCAAGGCCGGTTGGCGGATCTACATCGAGGTCTCGGACGAGACCCGGTCCAACCTCGGCGAGCAGCTCAAGCGGATGCCGCTTGAGCAGCTGGCCCGCCGTCAGACCGGGGACCTCAACAGCGTCCTGACCGGCAACGTGAGCGACGTCGTCTCGATCGCCGGTGGCCTGTTCAGCGTGGTGATCAACACGATCGTGGCGCCGGTGGTGACCGTGTTGGCCACGTTCTTCATCGACTGGCGGTTGGCCATCGCCATGCTGGTGCTGTTCCCGCTGGCCATCCCGCTGTACCGGGTGCTCCGGGCCAACGGTGCCAGGGAGACCCGGATCTCGGCCGTGGCCCATGCGGACACCGCCTCCCACCTGATCGAGTACACCCAGGGTCTGGCGGTGTTGCGGGCCACCCGTCAGGTCGGCCCGGAGTCGCAGCGGCTCCAGGCCTCGCTGGCCCGGCTCCGGGAGGCCCAGACCAAGGGTCTCCAGCTGGGCACCCTGCCGAGCATCCTGATGGCAGCGGTGGTGCAGCTGGGGATCCTTGCCATCACTGCGCTCGCCATCCGCCTGACCCTGGACGGCAATCTGGCGGCGGCCGCCGTGCTGGCCATCATCGTGATCACGGTCCGGTTCAGCGAGCCGCTGTCGCTGTTCGCCAACCTGTCGATGATGTTCGACTTCATGGAGGCGGCCCTCGACCGCATCGGCGACCTGTTGGCCGTGCCGCCACTGCCGACCGCGGACGGGGACACCGATGTCGACGGGGCCCACCTGCGCTTCACCGACGTGACCTTCGCCTACGACCAGACCGAGGAGGAGGTCCTCAAAGACCTCTCGTTCGAGGTGCCGGAGCGGAGCCTGACCGCCCTGGTCGGCACCTCGGGCAGTGGCAAGACCACGATCACCCGGCTGCTGACCAGGTTCGCCGACCCCCAGGCCGGATCCGTCACGATCGGCGGGGTCGACATCCGGAACCTCAGCCAGCAGGAGCTGATGCAGCAGTTCTCGGTGGTGTTCCAGGACGTGTACCTGTTCGACGACTCGATCCGGGTGAACATCCGGCTCGCCAAGCCGGACGCCACAGACGAGGAGTTCGTTGCCGCCGCCACCGCAGCCAACTGTCACGACTTCGTGTCTGCCCTCCCCAACGGGTACGACACCGGGGTCGGCGAGATCGGCGGCGCCCTGTCCGGCGGCGAGCGGCAGCGGATCTCGATCGCCAGGGCCATCCTGAAGGACGCCCCGATCGTCATCCTCGACGAGCCGACCTCCGCCCTGGACACCGAGAGCGAGGTCGCCGTACAGCGGGCCATCGACACCCTGGTCGAGAACAAGACCGTCCTGGTCATCGCCCACCGGCTGTCGACGATCGTCGCCGCGGACAACATCATCGTGATGGAGGCCGGTCAGATCGTCGAGCAGGGCGCCCATGCCGAGCTGCTCGAACTGGACGGTCGCTACGCCGAGATGTGGAATGCCCAGCGGTCGGCCCGGCACTGGCAGATCACGGCTTCGTGACGTGCCGGACGGGGTCGTGACCGACGTGTTAAGAGTCCCACAGCCCGGGTCTTCATCAGGGTTGACTGCCCGCTAGCGTGAAGGCATGCGTATCTCCAGAGCACTGATTCTGCTGCTCGGCATGCTGGCGGCGGGCGGGTTGGCCCTGTCGGCCTGCGGTTCGGACAGTGAAGGCACCCTTCGGATCTACACCGGTCGACATTACGACCTCGAGGCCGCGTTCGAAGCCTTCGCCGAGGAACGGAACATCAACATCGAGTATCTCGAAGGCTCCGATGCCGAGCTCCGGGAGCGGATCCAGGCCGAGGGTGAGGACACCGAGGCCGACATCTACATGACGGTCGACGCCGGCAACCTGGCCGCTGCGGCCGACGCCGGCCTGTTCCTCCCGATCGACTCCGAGATCCTGGCCAACGCCATCCCGGACAACCTGAGCGACCCGGACGGCTACTGGTACGGGCTCAGCGCACGGGTTCGGACCATCGCCTACAGCACCGAGCGGCTCTCGATCGACGAGGTCCCGACCACCTACGAGGAGCTGGCCCAGCCGGAGTGGGAGGGTCGGGTCTGCCTGCGGAACTCGTCAAACGCCTACACCCAGTCGCTGGTGGCCAGCATGATCGGCAACCTCGGCTACGACGGTGCGCTCGAGATCGTCAGCGGCTGGGCCGACAACGCGGACATCATGTCCAACGACGTGATCGCCCTGAACTCGATCCGGGACGATCGCTGCGACGTCGCCATCGTGAACCACTACTACCTGGCCCGCGAGCTTGACGAGGACCCCAACTACCCGGTCGGGCTGGTGTGGGCCAACCAGGATGACCGCGGCGCCCACGTCAACATCTCCGGCGCCGGGATCATCAAGTCGGCGGACGATCCGGAGCTGGCCCAGGAGCTGCTGGAGTGGCTGGCCACCGACGGTCAGAGCCTGTTCGTCGACGGCAACAACGAGTACCCGACCAACCCGGACATCGCCCCGGAGTCGTTGATCGCCACCGAGTTCGGCGAGACCTTCGTCCGGGACCAGCTCAACGCCGCCGAGTGGGGCGTCCTCAACGCAGAGGCGGTCCGGCTCCTCGACGAAGCCGGGTACGAGTGAGTTGACCATTTCGGCGCCGCCTGCCGGGCAGGCGCTCGGCGCCGATCGGATCCGGACGACCTCCGGAGACCGGATCAGCAGACGGAGTTGGCCGCTCGGTGCCCTGGCGCTGGCGGCCCTCGTCGTCGTGCCCATCGGCTTCCTGACCATCAGCATCCTCGACCCGAACGAGGAGGTCTGGCGCCAGCAGTGGGAGACCCGCCTCCCGGGCCAGCTCCGGGACACCGCAATCCTGCTGGTCGGGGTCAGCATCGGCTCGCTCCTGCTCGGCAGTGCGATGGCCTGGCTGGTCAGCGCCTACCGATTTCCAGGGTCCCGGGCCTTCGGCTGGCTGCTGATCGCCCCGCTGGCCATGCCGTCCTACGTGCTCGGCTTCGTCACGCTGTCGGTCGTCGGGTTCACCGGGCCGATCCAGAACTGGTGGCGGGACCGGTTCGGGCGCGATGCCTGGTTCCCAGAGGTGGAGTCGATCGGCGGGGCCATCGTCGTGTTCACGCTGGTGCTCTACCCCTATGTCTTCCTGCTGGCCAGGGCGGCGCTGGCCGACCAGGCCGGCAACGCCTACGACGTGGCCCGCAGCCTCGGTGCCGGACCGATCGAGGCG
>JBCCFN010000022.1:0-27994 GCA_039029715.1 Actinomycetota bacterium
CGCCGGGCGGCAGCAGCAACAATCGTCACCAGAACGCAGTACCAATTCGCAGGCTCGATCGGATAGAACACGGGCAAGGGCCCGCAGCCGGGCCACGACAAGGGCAGACAATTCAGGAGCGGACGCACAACATGGCAGCGGCAGTAGTCCAGGAGGGCATGGACGGTCCGGGCGACCTCCTCTCCGGCAACGCCAGGCGGCACACGCGGGAGCGAATCGTCAAGGGGGCGGTCGCCCTCGCCGCGGTGATGTCGATCCTGATCTCGATCGGCATCGTGGCCTCGCTGGTCTACCGGGCCGTCGAGTTCATGCTGAACCTGTCCTCCCCGAACGACGTCGACCTCGAAGAGGCCAGGGAGGGCATTGGGTTCGGCAACCTCTGGGGCGATCAATGGGCCCCCCGGTTCTTCGAGTTCGACATCAAGACCCTGATCGTCGGATCCCTGATCGTGACCGTCGTCGCCATGGCGGTGGCCACCCCGATCGGGCTCGGGGCCGCCGTCTACCTGTCGGAGTACGCCAGCAACCGGGTTCGTAAGATCCTCAAGCCGATCCTCGAGGTTCTGGCCGGGATCCCCTCGGTCGTGCTCGGCTTCTTCGCTCTCCGGTGGATCTCCCCCAACCTGGTCCAGCGGCTGTTCGAGGACGAGGGACAGAGCCTTCTGGCCGCCGGTCTCGGCGTCGGGTTGCTGACCATCCCACTGGTCGCATCGATCTCCGAGGATGCCATGCGGGCGGTCCCAGACTCGCTCCGGCAAGCCTCGGCCGGCCTCGGGGCCCGGAAGAAGACAACCACGACCGACGTGGTGCTCCCGGCTGCGGTTTCCGGTCTGGTCGCGGCCTTCATCGTCGCCACCTCCCGGGCGATCGGCGAGACGATGGTGGTGTTCCTGGCCGCCGGTGCCTCCGGCAACCAGGCCCAGTTCACGCTCAGCCCCCTGGAGCGGGGCTCGACCATGACCGCGGCAATGGCCTCCCAGGCCTCCGGCACCGATGGCACCATCTCGGAGCTCAGCTTCGGGTCGCTGTTCTTCGTCGGCTTCGTCCTGTTCGTGATCACGCTCACGCTCAACCTGATCGCCGACCGGTTCGTTCGCCGGGTCAGGCAGGCATATTGATGACTACGTCGACCATTACGACACGCCGTGGATGTTCCGACCTTGGTCGGAACTCGGTTAGTGAGCGCAGCGAACGGCAGGCAGGCATATTGATGACTCGGTCGAACCTTGCGACACGAGCCGCCGTCCGCACCGCCGTCCCGGCCACCGAAGGAGTCGTCAGCTCATGGCGCTGATCGAGCCGATCCTCGACAAGAAGACCTCCGAGCGGGTCCGTCGCCAGATCGAGTCCGGCGGGGTGAACGTCGGCAACGAGATCTTCAAGTGGACCCTGTTGGGGTCGCTGCTGTTCGCCCTCCTGGTCCTGTCGATCCTGCTCTACGACGTGATCACCGGCAGCTGGCCGGTCTTCACCGACCGGCTCGGCCTGTTCCTGGCCAACCCGACCCGGGTCTCGCCGTTCGAGTCCGGGGTGTTTCAGGGGATGCGGGGCACGTTCTGGATCGGGATCTTCGTCATCTGCCTGACGTTTCCGGTCGGGATCGCCGCTGCGGTCTACCTGGAGGAGTACGCCTCGGACAACTGGTTCACCCGCATGATCGACGTGAACATCCGGAACCTGGCCGGCGTCCCGTCGGTGGTCTACGGCATCCTCGGGCTGACCGTGTTCGTCACGCTCCTCGACGGGGTGGTCGGTGATCGTGGCATCTCGAAGGGCAACACCACCACCGCCGGCGGCCTGACCTTGGCCATCCTGGCGCTACCAGTGGTCATCATCACCTCGGCCGAGGCGATCCGGGCCGTGCCGGACAGCCTGCGGGAGGCGGCCTACGGCGTCGGGGCTACCAAATCCGAGGTCATCCGGTCCCACATCCTCCCCTACGCCGCGCCGGGCATCCTGACCGGGACCCTGCTGTCGCTGGCCCGGGCCCTCGGCGAGGCTGCCCCCTTGATCTTGGTCGGGGCGGTCCAGGGCAAACTCGGGCCCCGGACCGGCTTCCTGGAGCCGGCCCAGCTCGGTGAGAAGTTCACGGCGATGCCCATCGTCATCACCGACTTCGCGAAACAACCCGGCGCCGACTGGCAGCCGGTGACATCCGCCGCCATCGTGATCCTGTTGCTGATCGTGCTCGGGTTCAATGCGGCGGCGGTGCTCCTTCGGAATAGATTTGAATCCAAGCGAGAAGGTTGAACCCGGTGAAGGTAGGGAAGCAGGACCAGATGACGACCGATTCCGAGTCAGGAACGCCGGTGTCCGAGCAGGGGGCGAGCCGGGGCGACCGTGACGACGTGGTGATCGTCCCGGACAACGTCCCACCCGGTGACGTCGAACCGTCGCTCGAGACCGTGATGGACCTGGAGGACGTCTCCGTCTTCTACGGCGACTTTCGGGCGGTCCGTGGCGTGACCATGCCGGTGTATCAGAACCGGATCACCGCCATGATCGGCCCGTCCGGTTGCGGCAAGTCCACCGTGCTCCGCAGCCTCAATCGGATGAACGACCTGATCAGCGGCGCCCGGGTCGAGGGTCTGGTCAGGTACCTGGGCATCGATCTCTACGGAGACAAGGTCGACCCGGTCGAGGTCCGGCGCCGGATCGGGATGGTGTTCCAGAAGCCAAATCCGTTCCCGAAGTCGATCGCCGAGAACGTGACCTACGGCCCGAAGATCGCCGGAATGTCGAAGAAGGACTTCCCCGAGATCATCGAATCGTCGCTCCGATCGGCCGCCATCTGGGACGAGGTCAAGGACCGGCTCGACGACTCGGCCCTCGGCCTGTCCGGCGGCCAGCAGCAGCGGCTGTGCATCGCCCGGGCCATCGCAACCAAGCCGGATGTCCTGTTGATGGACGAGCCGTGCTCCGCCCTGGACCCGATCGCCACCGGTCGCATCGAGGACCTGATGCAGGAGCTCAAGAACGACTACTCGATCACCATCGTGACTCACAACATGCAGCAGGCGGCCCGGGTCAGCGACTTCACGGGGTTTTTCACCACCGAGCTCGACTCGAAGAGCGATCGGCGGACCGGTCAGCTGGTCGAGTTCGACGTGACCGATCGAATCTTCTCAAATCCGTCCGATGATCGGACGGAGAACTATGTGACCGGCCGGTTCGGCTGAGCTCCCCGCCGGTCACCGGCACGAACGTACAACCGAACCGGGCGTCCGGTCCCGGGCCCCCCGGCGGCCCGGACCCGGACGCTCCTGCACCGTTCGAGGACCACCCATGACCAATCCCGACATCGACAATCCACTTCCGGAGCCGCCGCCCGAGACCGGACAGCGGATCGCCTACCACCGGGACATCGACGAGTTGTCTGCCGGCGTGCTCCAGCTCGGGGCCCTGGCCTGTGAGACGATCCCCCGTGGCACCGAGGTCTTGCTCGGCGGCAACCTGGGTGACGCTCAGGAGCTGATCGACGCTGACGATGCGATCGACGACCTCTCGGTCCAGCTCGAGGAGCGGTGCTATCAGATCATCGCCCTCCAGGCCCCGATGGCCGGCGACCTCCGCAAGATCATCACGATCTCGAAGGTCGTGGCCGAGATCGAGCGGTCCGCCGACCTGATGGTCAACATCTGCAAGGCCAGTCGCCGGATGTACGGGGCCGAGCTGACCCCCCGGATCCGTGGGGTGCTCCAGTCGATGTCGAAGGAGGCAAACAAGCTCCTCCGGCTGTCGCTCGACGCCTTTGCGGACGAGAACGTGTCGCTGGCGTCGGCCCTTGCGGACATCGACGACGAACTCGACCAGCTGAACCGGGACATCGTCGAGGCCATCTTCGAGGCCCACGCCATCGGCCAGATCGATCTGGGCGCGGCGGTGCAGCTGGCCCTGATCGCCCGGTACTTCGAGCGGATCGGCGACCATGCCGTCAACATCGGTGAACGGGTGGTCTACATGGTCACCGGCTGGATGCCCGAGCACAATGCGGTCCTGCGGGTCAAGGAGAAGCGGGCCCTGAGCGACGGGGCCGCCGCCGGTCCCGAATCGGCCCCCGATGCCGGTGAGGATGGCTGAGGACCGATGATCCTCGCCGCCCTGATCGGCGTCGCCATCGTCGCCGGCCTGATCGGGTTCTGGCTCGGGCGTGGCACAGCTTCGGCGCCGGTACCGGTGCCAGTAGCCGAACGGCCCCGGACCCTGGTCGACCGGCGGACAGACGTCGACATCGAGCGGGCGATGGCCGACCTCAGACTCGGGGTGGTGGTGGTCCTCCGGGACGGGACCGAGGCCTACCGCAACAACCGGGCCCAGCGGTACGCCACCGGTCGCCACGGTGATGCGCTGGTCGAGGCCGCGCTCCAACGGGTCCTGGAAGGGGCCCTGGTCGGGTTGTCGCTCGAGGAGAGCGTCGAGGTCTACGGCCCGCCGGCGCGGTCCCTCCTGGTTCAGGCCTCACCGACCTATGACGGCGGCGAGCTGGACGGGGCGGTCGGGGTGATCGACGACGTGACCGAGGCCCGTCACGTCGATCGGGTCCGCAGCGACTTCGTGGCCAACGTCAGCCACGAGCTCCGGACCCCGGTCGGGGCGATGAGCGTATTGGCCGAGACGATCGCGGACGCCGATGACCCCGAAATCGTCGACCGGCTGACCAGCCGGATGCAGCGCGAGGCCAACCGGCTGTCACGGACGATCGACGACCTGCTGGCCCTGTCACGGCTCGAGTCCGGCCCCATCAGCGACCCCGAGACCATCGACCTCGTGTCGGTGGCCACGATGGCGGTCGAGCGGACCGGGGAGGCGGCCCAGCAGCGGCGAGTGCTGGTGATCGTCGATCATGCAAGCGACGGTCCGATCCTGGTCGACGGTGACCAGGGGCAGCTGGTGTCCGCCATCGCCAACCTGATCGACAACGCCATCAAGTACTCAGACCCGGGGGGCGAGGTCACCGTCCGCCTCGACCTGGCTGCGCCGCCGGCCCTGAAGACCGCTGATCCCGCTGTGGTCGAGGACGAACGGGCAGACATGGCCGAGATCTCGGTCATCGACCAGGGGATCGGGATCCCCGAGCGGGACCTGGACCGGATCTTCGAGCGGTTCTACCGGGTCGACTCGGCCCGTAGCCGTGAGACGGGCGGGACGGGCCTCGGCCTGTCGATCGTCCGGCATGCGTTGCAGAATCATCGGGCGGCGATCGACGTCGAGTCGACCGAGGGGATCGGTTCGACGTTCACGGTCCGGCTGCCGGTCTCGCCGGCCCAGGCCCAGATCGGATCGATTGGTTCAACCGATGAGGTCCCCTCGGAAGCGAACGGGGGCGGCACAGGATGACGGGGGCGGTCATGGAAGCGAGTCGTGCAGTGGAAGAACTGACCGTGCTGGTGGTCGAGGACGAGGAAGCGTTCATCGACGCCCTCAACATCGGCCTCCCGAAGGAAGGGTTCAAGGTCGAGGTGGCCCGGGACGGGGCCGAGGCCCTCGACCGGTTCGATCAGGTCAAGCCGGACCTGGTTCTCTTGGACCTGATGTTGCCTCGGATCTCCGGTCTCGACGTCTGCCGGGAGCTGCGGACGCGGTCGGACGTGCCGATCATCATGGTCACCGCCAAATCGGCCGAAGTCGACACCGTCGTCGGGCTTGAGGTCGGCGCAGACGACTACGTGACCAAGCCGTACCGGATCCGGGAGCTGGTGGCCCGGATGCGGGCGTTGACCAGACGAGCCCAGCTGGTGGCGGCCAACAGCCCGGCCTCGACCAGCGAGCCGCCGGCCGAGCAGGACGCCATCGTGGTCGGCGACGTCTCGATCGATCCGTCCCGCCATGAGGTCGAGGTCCGGGGTGCGCCGGTCGACCTGCCGCTCAAGGAATTCAGCCTCCTCAACTACCTGATGAGCAACGCCGGTCGGGTCGTGACCCGGGAGATGCTGATCGACCGGGTGTGGGGGGCCGACTACGTCGGTGACACCAAGACCCTGGACGTCCACATCAAAAGGCTGCGGTCCAAGATCGAGCCCGACCCGTCGAACCCGACCCGGATCGTGACCATCCGGGGCCTCGGCTACAAGTACCAGCGGGCGGCCGACTGACCGTCGCAGGACCCTATGTGCCGGCCCCGGTGTCTGGGACCTAACATCGGTGATGGTGAGCCGGGACGCAACGTCGACGACCGGGGACGGTCGGGGAGCGGACCGGGGTCGAGACCGATCCCGGCCGAACGGACGCGGCCGGTTCGGCACCCGGGCCCGGGCCGATCTGGGGGCCGAAGCGTTCGACGTACCACCGTTCAACCGCCTGGCCCGAACCCACGGCCTGTCGGTGGCCGGCGACACCCTGCTGGCCATCGCCCTCGCCGACTCGCTGTTCTTCAACGTCGATCCAAACGATGCCCGCTGGAAGGTCGGCGCCTACCTGCTGTTGACGATCGCCCCGTTCGCCATCGTCGCCCCGTTCCTCGGCCCGGTCATGGATCGGATCACCGGCGGCCACCGGTACATGATCATCGGGACCGCTGCGGTCCGGGCCCTGCTGATGGCCGGCCTGGTGGTCTGGGTCCAGGAGTGGCAGCTGTTCCCGCTGGCCTTCGCCATGCTGGTGATGGGCAAGACCTATGCCGTGGCCAAGAGCGCCGTGGTGCCAACGACGGTGAGCAGCGACGAGGCCCTGGTCCGCTCCAACTCACGCCTGTCGATCCTGTCCGCCATCTCCGGTGCGGTTGCCGGCGCCATCGGGGTCGGGGTGCTGCGGCTGCTCGGGGCAGAGTTCGTCGTCGGCCTCGGCGTCCTGGTGTTCCTGACCGCAGCGGTGGTCGGGTTCCAGATCCCGGCCACCCGGGTGGCGACCACACCGGCGGCGCAGGCGGAGCGGGCCGAGCTGAAGGGGGCCGGCATCCTGGTCGCCTCGTCTGCCATGGGCTACCTGCGGGGTGCGGTGGGCTTCATCACCATGCTGCTGGCCTTCGATCTGCGGGGCGGCATCGACCCCGGGCCGGACTCAGCCGGGGTCGAGATCGGCCATCAGGTCCGGGAGGCCCTGGGGCTGCTTCGGCTCGACCTGTCGTCCGGTGGGGCACCGCCGTGGCACTTCGGGGTGGCACTGATCGGGGTCGGGATCGGCGGTCTGCTCGGCTCCGGTGGGGTGCCCCGGCTCCGGGCCAGGCTGAAGGAGGAGCGGATCCTGGCCTACGGCCTGATCGGCCTGACCGGCTTCGCCCTGCTTGCCGCCGTTTCGACCGGTCTGGCCGGCGCGTTCATCATGGCCTTCGCCATCGCCCTGGCCGCCCAGGGCGGCAAGCAGGCGTTCGACGCCATCGTCCAGCGGGACGCCCCACGGGCCAACCTCGGCCGGACCTTCAGCCGGTACGAGAGCCGGTTCCAGCTGGTCTGGGTGCTCGGCGCCCTCATCCCGGTGGTGATCCCGCTCCCGGCCCGGGTCGGCTACTTCATGGTTGCCGGTTCGGCGGCGTTCGTCGCCGCAACCTACTGGTTCGGCCGGACCCCGAACCCGGCCGCCATCGTGGCCGACGGCATCCTGGACGACGGCCTGGATCAGCTGGCCGAGCGGCTCCCGGGACGCCTCGGGACCAGGCTCCGGGAGCGGACGTGGGGCCGAGCGGCGCCGACCGATGGGGTACCGGAGACCTCCCAGGGTCAAGACGACCGGCAGGCCGGCCGCCAGCGCGATGACCACACCGATCGGCTGCCGGTGCCAGCCGATGGTGCGCGGCCGGATCGGGTCCGGGTCGGGCCGGGCGACCGGGACGACACCGCCCGCATGCCGGTCGGCGATCGGCGATTCGACGAGACCGAGATCTTCCCCGACCTGGAGATCCCGGCGCCACCAAGCCACCCGGCGCCGCCGACCAGGGTCGACAACACACCGATCAATCGGCCACCGCCAGAACCGGAGTCCTGGCCGACCAGGCGGCCCTGAGCGGGCGCATCGCCCGGGCGCCAGCGCCGAGGTGATTGGAGCCGCCGGCCGCGGTCTGCGTTCGGTCAGTCCAGGTCGTCGAGGCCGGACAGGTCGTCCGGTACGTCGAGGCCGGCACCGCCGACCTCGTCCCCGTCGAGCCCGATCCGGGCCAGCCACAGCCCCGGGGCGTCGACCTCGGCCGCAGTCGGCATGTCCAGATCGTCGGCCCACAGCCTGGCCAGGCCGTCGTCACCGGCCCGCTCGGCGATCCCGGCCACGAAGGCGTCGCCCCGGGCCAGGGTGTCGCCGTCGATCTCCAGGCCGAGCAGCCGCTCCATGAATCGATCGGCGGGAGCGACATCGACCCAACGCTCCCGGAACCGCTGCCGGATGGTCGGTGCCGACAGGATCAGCCCATCCGACAGGTGGCGGACCGTGTGGTCCACGAACCCGAGCACCGCAGCCACCAGCGCGTCGAGCTGGGGGACGAGCAGGTCGTGGGCCGGTGTCCGCAGCAGCGACAGCACCACGTCCGGGTCGGACAGGGTCTCCGACATCTCCTGGAGCTGTGACAGGTCGGTCAGGTTGCCGAACCGTTCGGCGATCAGGTCGGTGTTGGGCCGGAACGCCGCGGCGAAGTCCAGCAGCAGGCCCTCCAGCCGGGACTTGACGTGGGGAACGGACAGGACGGCATGGGCCGTGTACTCGTGGAGCAGGACCCAGAGCCGCAGATCGTCGGCCGGTACCTCCCACTCCACCGCCGCAAGGTCGATCGACGTCGGCACGACAAGGAGCTCGTTGGACGGCCGGGGAATCGGTAGGTCGTACTGGCCGAGCGCCCGCTGTCCGAGGTGACCGAGCATCGTCCCGGCGCTGGTCGACACCAGCATCGGGCCGAGGGCGGTGAACATCTGGCCCATCATCTGGCCGGTCAGGTTCGACAGGTCCGCGGCTGCCAGATCCTCCTCGCTCGGCATCATGGCAGATGACTCGGCCGCCATGGCGGTCGACAACGCCTCACCGAACCGCTCGAAGAACGGGCGATATGCGTCGAGGCTCTGGCGGGTCCAGATCGCCTTGGTCACCGGGGACAGCTTGGTGCCGGCCGGCACCGTGATCCCCGGCGCCTGGGCCACGTGCAGCTCGGCCACCCGGCCCAGGTCCTCGACCTTCATCCGGTCGACCGGGTCCAGGTTGGGCTCGGTCCCGCCGGAGGCGATGGTCGTCGCCATGTCGGCCGCCGCCTTCCACGGGTCGGCCGATCCCAGCCCGCCGAACAGGCTCGACAGGTCGAAGAAGGGAAACTCGCCTCCGGGTGGATTGCCACTGCTCACAAGGGCATCGTAGAGGCGTGCCATCGATTGCGGTCACCGGGGCGTCTGGAGCGGTTGGACGGCGGGTCGTCGCCCGGCTGTCCGCGCCGGCCGATGATGCCCCAGACGGGCACGACCCGGCCGATGGCTCGGGGTCGACCGCGGCGGGCGACGTCGAGCGAACGGTGGTGGCCATCGACCGGCGCCGGCCGGGCCGCCACGGACCGTCGGTGGTTGCCCACCAGCTCGATCTGACCACCGATGACCTGGTCCCAGCGATCGCCGGCTGCCGGTCGATCGTCCACCTGGCCGAGGATCCGGCCCGCCGGGCCGATCCGGGCGCCGCCACCGGTGCCCTGGACCGGGTCCTCGCGGCGGCCACCGAGGCCGGGGTCGACCACGTGGTGCTGCTGTCGTCGGCCCTGGTCTACGGGGCCCATGCGGACAATCCGGTGCCGCTGACCGAGGCCCATCCGGCCCGGCCGATCCAGACCCTGGCCCACGCAACCATCAAGGCCGACCTGGAGGACCGGGCCCGGCGGTGGGCCGAGCGCTCCGGTGGCCGGGTCGCCGTCCTCCGCCCGACCGCCACCCTGTCCGAGGGAGACTCCAGCTGGATCGGCGCCGCCCTCCGGGCCGCGACCGCGGTCCGGCCGGAGCGGGTGGACCCGCCGGTGCAGTTCCTCCACCACGACGATCTGGCCGCGGCGGTGGCCATCGCCGCCGGTCGGCGGCTCGGGCAGACCTACAACGTTGCCCCCGATGGCTGGATCGGGGCCGAGCTGTTCCGTGCCCTGCGGGGCGAGGCCGACGTCCGGATGCCCCAGCCGCTGTCCGAGCTGCGGCACCAGCTGGCTCGACGGGTGGCCAACCGATCCTTGCTCGACGGGCTCGAGCCATACGTCCGGTTCCCCTGGGTCGTGGCCAACGATCGGCTCCGGGCCGAGGGGTGGGCACCCCGGTTCTCGAATGAGGAGGCGTTCGTTGCCGGTACGCCGCCGCCGCTGCTGACCTCGATCAGCCCCCAGCGTCGCCAGGAGTTGGCCCTGGGGGCGGCCGGTACGGCCGGTGCCGCTGCGGTTGGCGCGGCGCTGTGGGCCCTCCGCCGAACCGTCCGCTGATCGTCGGCCAGGCCCGGCCCGTCAGGGCCGAGGAGGGATCGGCAACTCGATGGTCAGGGCGTCGCCGTCACGCCGCAGGTCGAGAGCGACCGTCGGTCCTTCCGCCATCCGGAGCAGATGCACGAGGTGGTCGAAGCCGGTCACCGGCCGCTCGTCGACCGCGAGGACGATGTCACCGGGGAGGAGCAGACCCTCGATCGACGGATCGGCGCCGACCTCGTCCATGGTCACCCCACCGTCGCCGCCTCGGCCGGACAGGCCGAGGTTTGCGATCGGTGGGAGGCCGGTCTCGGCCAGTGAAGCCGCCGAATCGAGCACCCGGTCGATCGGAACGGCGGTGACGTTCGGGCTGTCGGTCCGGATGATCAGTCCGACCACCCGGCCGGCCAGGTCCCGGAGGGCCGACCCGGCCATCAGATCGTGCTCGGGGACGCTGGTCCTGATCGGGTCGAACAGCCGATGGTCGGTCAGCACCCGGGTGTCGCGCTCGGTCGTCGACCAGATCTTGCCGGCGCGGCGGATGTGGTCTGCGCTCAGCGGGGCGACGGCGGGCACGTCCTCGGCGGCCATGGCATCGCCGTCCTCCCCGCCGGCCAGACCGGCGTCAGCGTCATCGTCGGCTCGGTCGTCCTCGTCGGCTCGATCGTCACCCTCCGCCCGGTCGGTGGCGCCCGCCGGTTGGTCATCGCCGTCGGCCGACCGATCGAGGTCCCGAGCCGGTGCTGCGCCATCCTCCTGGGCCCGCTCGTCCGGTCCGTACTCGTCTTCGACCGGGTCGTCCCCCGGGCTGGCCGAGTCACCCCCTGCGGTCTCTGCGGCCGGCTCCTCGGACTGGGGGCCGGCCGGGTCCGGCTCCGGCGAGTCGGGGTCGGCCGGTTCGGTCTCGGCGTCGCCGGCGCTGCCGTCCCGGTCCGGTTGGTCGGCCGCCTCGACCACGGCCGTGATCGGGCCGCAATCGGCCGGGGACGTCCCCGGCGGGGGACCGAAGGCCAACTCGTCGTCGCAGAACCCGACGAACACCTCGGTGCCGGCCACGATCTCGCCGAGGGCGGCCGGGGCCGACGGGAGGCCGAGATCCCAGACCTCGGATGCGACCTCCAGCACCGCCAGGTCGAGCGACGCATCGGTTGCGACCACCCTGGCCGGGACCCAGCGCTGATCGACGAGCAGGTACACCCGTTGGCGGCCGGCGACGGCGGTGGCACTGCTCAGGAGATGGCCGTCGACGGCGACGAACGACCCGAGCTGTCGGTCGGCATCCCGGCCGGCATAGAGCCCGGCACCGTAGGGGGCCCGGACCCCGGTGGCCGGTCGCAGCGACGCAGCGTCCGCCTGCACCGGGGGGTCGGCCGGCTGGGTGGTGGTCGTCGTCGGCACGATGGTGGCGACGGTGGTCGAGGTCCAGGGAGCCGGACCGTCGGCCAGGACCGAGTCGGCGGCGGCGATGGCGTCGTCGGCCCGGTACAGCTGGGCCGCCTGGCTGGTGGCTGGCTGGTCGGCCCGCCCGGCCTGGGCCACCGTCGTCTGGGCGGTGGTGGCCAGCGTCGGTGCGGCGCCGGCGGTCAGGCCGTCCGAACCGCTGCCGTCCGACAGCGACAGTCCCAGCACGCCGAGTGCAACCAGGGCCAGGCCGCCGGTGATGGCGCCGGCCGACCACAACCAGCCGCTCGGCGCCGTGTCGGTGACCACGACCGGGGTCGGCGCCGTGAGACCCTGGCGCCCGAGTTCGGACGGGTGACGCCAGTGACGGTTCGACGGATCCGGAACCGGACCCGCGACCGGCTCGTCCTCGCCCTCATCGTCTGGCCACACGACGCCACAGTACAAGCAGTTCCCGGGTCGGTGTTCGCGCCGGGCGGTCGGTGGAGACTTTTCCCCATCTCGGCAGCCGGGGCCTCTACGATGGCTCCGTGGAGCAGACTTCGCCGACGTCTTCGGCATCGACCGAACCCCTGGCACCGCCCTCCGACGGGCGGGACTGGACCGGGCTGTCGGCCGCCCCGCTACCGGTCGACACAGCCTCGGCCTGGGTGGTCGACCCGTCCTGTGGAGGTGTGGTGGTGTTCACCGGGACCGCGCGGGATCACTCGGTCGGGCGGGACGGCGTCACCCGCCTGGAGTACGAGGCCTACGAGGAACAGGTCGTCCCCCGCCTCGACGAGATCGCAGCCGCCGCCAGGGAGCGGTGGCCGGACCTCGGACGGCTGGTCCTGCTGCATCGCATCGGGGAGGTTCCCCTGACCGAGGCGGCGGTCGTGGTCGCCGCGTCCGCGCCGCATCGGGCCGCAGCGTTCGAGGCGGCCCGGTTCGGCATCGACACCCTGAAGTCCACCGTGCCGATCTGGAAGCGGGAAGACTGGTCGGAAGGGACCAGTTGGGGTCGGGAGGCCCAGCACATCGTGGAAACGGCGGAGGCGGTCGAGGGGCTGCCTGACGCCGATGGCTCGTGACCTCGCCATAGACCTCGGCACGTCGACCATCTCCATCCTCGCCCGGGGCGAGGGGGTCATCCTGTCCGAACCGTCTGTACTGGCCCGCGTCGCCGGGACCGGCGAGGTGGTGGCGGTCGGGGAGGAGGCGGCCAGGATGATGGGCCGGACCCCGGACGGGCTGGAGGCGATGCGACCGCTGCGGGGTGGGGCGATCACCGACTTCGAGTCGGCCGAGGGCATGATCCGGTCCTTCCTCCACCGGGTCGGGGTCCGTCGGATGAACCGGCCCCGCATCGTGGTCTGCGTCCCGTCCTCGATCACCCCGGTCGAACAGCGGGCGGTCCGGGAGGCCGCCCATCGGACCGGAGCGGCCGAGGTCCAGCTCCTCGGCTACACGATGGCGGCGGCGCTCGGGTGCGGGCTCCCCCTCGACCAGCCGGTCGGTTCGATGGTGGTCGACATCGGTGCCGGCACCACCGAGGCCGCGGTCGTCTCCCTCGGCGGGGTGGTGGCGGTCGAGTCCCGCCGGCTCGGTGGTCTGGACCTGGATCTCGACCTCCAGGGCTATGTTCGCCGCCGCCACGGGGTCGAGATCAGCCTGGCGACCGCCGAGCAGGTCAAGCTGGCGATCGGGGCGGCCAGGGATCCGATCATGGTCGACCCCGACGGCGGGCCGGAGCGGCTGGTGGTCCGAGGCCGGCGGCGGGAGAGTGGGGCGGTCGAGGAGGTGTCGCTTTCCGCCCTCGAGGTGGCGGACGCCATCCACGACAAGGTGATGATCATCGTCGACACCGTGCTCGCCTGCCTCGGCTGGGCGCCGCCGGAGATCGCAAACGACCTGATCGACAACGGCATCAACCTGGTCGGCGGCGGGGCAATGCTGGAGGGGATGGACGAGCGGTTGGCGGCCGGGGCCAAGGTCCCGGTCCGGGTCGTCGAGGATGCCCGGCAGGTCACGGTCCGCGGCGCCGGCCGATGCCTCGGGCTGTTCCACGAGCTCGACGGGTTCTTCCTGACCGACCACGCCGGTACGTTCCGCTGATCCCGCCGGGCCGCCGTCCGGCCGGTTCGCTCAGTCCAGGAGGTCCTCGGCAGCTTGGCGGACCTGCCAGTCCCGGTCGTTCAGGGCCCTCGTCAGGGCGGCATCGACCTCGGCGCCGTCGAACGGGGCCAGCGCCAGCACGGCCCGCCGGCGCACGGCCGCCACGTCCTCGGTTGCGGCGAGGATGTACTCGAGCCCGGCCCCGAGCGCCCCGAGGGCGGCCACCGCCGATTCCCGGGCAAGGGCGTCCTCGTCGGTCCCCGCCTGGTGGCCGAGTGCCGCAATCGCTCGGGTCTCGGTCGTCCCCGTGAGGACCAGCTCCCCGAGGGCGAACGCCGCCACCTCCCGCAGGCCCGGGTCGTCGAGGGCATCGATCAGCCGGTCGGCGAGGGCTGTCCCGGCGGGGACTCTGGCGGCCAGTTCGACCGCCCGGTACCGGACGTCGAGGTCGGGATCGGCCAGGCCGGCCGCCAGCCGATCGTGGTCGAGGATGTCCAACCGTGCGGCAGCACCGAGTGCGATCACCCGGACCTCGGGGGCGTCGTGGGTCAGGGCGTCGACCACGGTCGGCACGTCACCTGTATGGCCAGCCATGGCGACGGTACGGCATGTTTGTGTCAAAATCATTACTTTTCTTCGCCGCTCAGATCTGGAATGCTGGTAGCCGTCGTCGGCTCAGGCCGTCGTAAAGCTAGCGGGCTGGCGGGACCCGACCCAGGCTTGGGGGTGTCGATCCGTCGATGCTCCGGGCGAACAACCACATCGTTCGAGAGCGCCGCCGCCTCTCGGTCGACAGAGACGGGCCTTCGGGTCCGATGCACGCCCTCGGGCGAAAGAACTGGAGTCATCCGTGTCACACATGGTCATTTACCGGGGCGTCGACGGCAAGCCGGGCTACCACCAAACCGACGACATCCACGATGCCGTCAGCTTCGTCGAACAGATGCGGAACGAGGAGGGGGTCGAGCACGCCCGGATCTTCCGCCTCGAAGAGGTGATCTTCGAGTACCGGCCGTACTACCGGGTCGAGCTCACCGCTGCGCCGGCGGTCGGCAACGGCAACGGGACCGCCGAGCTGGGCGATGCCGAGCAGGCCCAGGTCGGGGCCGGGACCGACGTGGCCGCCGGCCCGGCCGAGGACGGAGGGGTCCAGGTGGCTGACGAGGCGATCGACGTCGCCGAGGCAGACGCCGACGCGGACCCGGACGCCGATGTCGAGGACGGTGACGGCGAGAAGGCCGAGGCCGGCGCAGCCAAGAAGGGCCTGTTCGGCCGCTAACCGGCTACGCCGCCTGCTGAACCGCCAAGTCGCCAACCCCGGGGCCGTCGCCCACCCCCGGGGTTGTTCGTGTGTCCGGGGTCAGGTGGCGATCGCCCGCTCGAGCACGAACAGGATCAACAGTGCGGTGGTGCCGAGCGCTGCGGCGAGCAGCAGCCCGCCGAGCACCGACAGGAACGACAGCGTGAACAGGGCGGTCAGCCGCCGCCACAGCGGGGTCCTGACCCGCGACGCCGGCAGCATCGTCGGCCGCGGCGGCATGCCGACACCGCGGGTCGCGGCCGGTTGGGAATCGGTGGCGGCGGAGGGATCCGAGCCGGTCCTGGCGCTGCCGGTCATGAGGTTTTCCCCGGGCTTTCGGGCGGCGACGGTAGGTACATTGGGGTAACGTCCGATAGGAACACGATGGACAACGACCCCAGCAGTCTACCCGGCGGTGGTTTCGGGGATGAGGCGGATCCCGGAACCGGTGCGACCGGTCGGCCGCAGTGGAGCGATGATCCGCTCCGCGTCCCATGGGTCGGGCGTGAAGAGTTCGACGTCGACGCCGATCGGGCATGGTCAGAACAGCAGGCCTGGCTCGACCGCTGGGGTGGCAACGATCCGTCCCGAACCGCCTGGGTCGGCCGCCCGCAGGCTCGACCATCGGACGTGGCGTCTCAGCCCCAGTCCCAGCCGCAGTTACAGCCGGTGGGGGCCCAGACGGCCCCGGTCGTCGCCGCCGAGGCGTCGGCGGTTGCCAGCGTCCCGGCCGGGACCGAGGCGCCGGCGGACAGTCCCTGGGACGGGCCGGACACCCACCGGGCCTGGCGCTGGGCCGGGGTGTTCCTGGCGGTTGTGGTCGGCCTCGGGGTGCTCGGGGGTATGGCCCTCAAGGTCCCCTACGTCGCCCTGGTCCCCGGTTCGGCGAAGGACACCGAGCCGCTGGTCGAGGTCGCCGGCGCCGACCAGTACCCCAGTGACGGCGAGCTGCTGTTCACAACGGTCCGGGTCCGGCAGCGGCCGAACCTGTGGGAGTACCTGTGGCTCAAGGCCGATGACGACGCGAACGTGGTGCCAGAGGACGACATCCTCGGCGGTCGGAGCCCGGAGGAGAACCGGGAGTTCAACCTCGGGCTGATGAACGACTCGAAGCGGATCGCCATCGCCGTCGCCCTCAACGAACTGGGGTTCGAGGCGGTGACCACCGATGCGGTCGTCGTCCAACAGCTGGTCCCGGACACACCGGCCGAGGAGGCGCTGGTCCTCGGGGACTCGATCCTGTCGATCGACGGCCTCCCGACCACCAACACCGGTGAGCTGGTCGAGATCCTGGCCGGTCGGGCACCGGGGGACACGGTCGGTCTGTCGGTGCAGCGCTTCGGCGAGGAGGAGATCCGGGACATCTCGGTGGTGTTGGCGGCGAACCCCGACCGTCCGGAGGCCGGCTTCCTCGGCATCCAACCGGCCGATCGGCCCCGCTACCTCAACGACGTCGGGTTCACCGTCGACATCGATTCCGGCTCGGTCGGCGGTCCGTCCGCCGGACTGGCCTTCACCCTGGCGGTGCTCGACCAGCTGACCCCGGGCGAGCTGACCGGTGGCGTCCAGGTCGCAGTGACCGGCACGATCAATGCCGCCGGCGACGTCGGCCCGGTCGGCGGCGTGCTGCAGAAGACGGCGGCGGTCGAGGAGCTGGGGGTCGACGTGTTCATCGTGCCCGCCGCCCTCGGCGAGGCCGAGCTGGAAGCGATCGAGGCCCGGGCCGGCGATGACCTCCAGATCGTGCCGGTCTTCACCCTCGGCGAGGCGCTGGATGCCCTCGCCGGACTGGGTGGTGACGTGGCTGCGGTCCAGGAGTACGCCGCCGCCAACACCGCCAACTAGGACGGTCGGGCGCCAATCGGCGCTGTTCGGGGCCGTCGTCGACCGGTGTGCCGATGGTCCAGCACTCCGCCGGTCGGGGGTCGTAGCATCGGTCCATGGGATTACAGAGTGATCAGGAATTCGCTCCGACCCAGATCGCCAGAGCCGTGTTCCCCACCGCCTTTCGGGGCTACGACCAGGACGCGGTCCGTCGCTATCTGAGCCGCCTGGCTGCCGCGCTGGAGCATCAACAGGAGTACGCCGGCCTCGGCGAGCTGGAGGCCAGGACCCCGGCTCACGAGCGGGTGGAGGAGCTGGAGACCGAGGTCGAGGATCTGCGTCAGGAGATCCGCGACCTGGAGCTCGAGCTCGTCCAGCGTTCGGTGGCCGGCGACGAGGCCGAGTCAGAAGACGAGGCGGCCGTGGACGGCCGGTCTGAGGCTTCGCAGACCGCCGGCACCGGTGACGACACCCTGTTCGACGAGACCCGAGCGATCGAGCTGCTCGGCAAGGAGACCGCTCGGGTCCTGGAGTCCGCCCGGTCGGCGGCGGCCGACATCCTCAAGCGGGCCGAGACCCAGGCTGCCTCGCTCAAATCCCAGGCCAAGTCCGAGCTGGCCGAAGCCAGGCGCCGCTCCGAATCCCTGGTTGCCGAGACCCGGACCGAGATGGACGAGCTCGCCAACCGGCTGACCGGCGAGGCCAGGGCCGAGGCGACCCGGATCGGGGCGGAGGCCGAGGAGCACCGCAGTGCCGTGATCGAGGAGTCGTCCAAGATCCTGGCCGACGCCGAGGAGCTGGCGGCAGCGGAGCAGGACGAGGCCGGCGAGCGGGCGCGGCAGATCGTGGCCGACGCCGAGGCGCTCCGTCAGCAGATCGTGTCCGAGATCGTTGCCGAGCGCCGGCAGGCCCAGGCCGACATGGACCGGATGACCGGCGCCAGGGACCGGCTGGCGCTCTCGTTGGCGGTGGCTCGGTCGGAGCTGGACGAGGTGGCGGACGCCCTGGTCTCGGTCCCGGCCGGCGAGGATCGAGATCCGGTGCCGGCCCCGGTCGGTGGCCGCTCGCATCGCCAGGAGGTGGCAACACTGATCGGCCAACTGGAGGCCGATACCTCGAACCCGTCGGCAGACACCGGGTCGGACACCGACGGTGCTCGGGGGGACCAGGCGGACGGAGCGGTCGGCGACGAGCACGACCGGGCCCTCGGTGACGTCGACGCAGCGACCGATGGCGGCGACACCGATCGACCCGTCGAAGGGGTCGACGATGGGGTCGACGATGGGGCCGCCGGCGAGGACGAGCGGGCCGAGGAGGCGCCCGCAACCGGTGATCGACAGGCTGCGGCCTCGCTGGCCACCGACGGGGTCAAGGCGTCGATGAAGAAGGGCCGGTCCCGCAAGAACGGGTCGGCAAAGGGGAAGGGCAAGGCCAAGACCAAAGCCGCCACCACGTCGACCACCAGGCCCTCGGCCAAGGACGACCCATCGGCGCCGGCCCGAGTGGCGCCCGGGGGAGCGGGCCGCAACGTCGATCCGGCCGCAGCCGAGGTCGAGATCGCGGCCGAGGTCGAGGTCGAGGTCGAGGAGCCCCTGGTCTCGGTGATCGGCGAGACCACCGACCCGGCGGAGCTCAACGAGTTGCCGGCCGATGGCGAGGCGCTCTCGTTGGTCGAGGGATTCACCACGATCGACCTCCGGGACACCGACACCGACACCGACACCGACACCGATACCGGTCCCGGTCCGGCGGGCGGGGACCGTTACGTGGCAGACCCCGAATCGGTCGCCGGGGCGGCGTCTGTGCCGGCGTCGACGGGCTCGATCGACCAGGCCGAGCCAGACGTCGACGAGGAGGAGGCCAACCCGTCCCTGGTCCACTCGGTGGTGGTCAACGAGCCGCAGACCCCGGAGGAGGTCATCACCACCGTGGCCTCCCGGACCGCAACCGCAACCACCGAGCGGACCCAGGGGGACCTGGTGATCGACCGGCCCTTCACCGGCCGGCTCCCGAAGCCGTTCGCCGCTCGGGATGTGGCGCTCACCCGGTCCGGCCCGAACTTCCGCCGTCAGCTCCGCCGGGCCCTCAACGACGACCAGAGCGAGGTCCTCGATCGGCTGCGGGCCGGCCGGGGCGAGATCACGGTGGACGAGCTCCCGGCCTTCGGCGATCAGATCGACCGGTACCTGGCACCGCTTCGGCGCGGTCTGTCAGAGATCGCCCAGGCCGGTGCGACCGCCGGCGGACGGAGCGAACTGTCGAACGCTGCGCTCGACAACCTGGTCCGCCAGCTGGCCAAGTACATCGTCGACCGGGTCCGGGTCCCGACGACCCAGATCATCGAGGACGACACCGACGGTGATCGGGAGCGGATCCTGGAACCGATCCGGGCCCTGTACCGGGACTTCCGAAACGTCGGGCTCGCCGACCTCAGCGACGATGCGCTGTACGAGGCGTTCGCCATCGGTCTCTACGATGCGATCGAACCGTCGGCCCCGGTGGCCTGGGCGGTCGACCCCCGGACCGATCCGGATCCGGTGTGCGACATCAACCGCCAGCGCGACGACGTGGTCAAGGGCGAGGTCTTCCCGAGCGGCCACGCCAGGCCGCTCGCGCTCCCCGGTTGCCGCTGCCTGGTCCTGGCCGTCGACTGATCGCCCGGATCGGACCGCGGGTTCACCGCGAGACCGGCACATGACACCGGGTTGGCTTTTCGGCTGCCCGATCAGGAGCGCGGGCCACCGAGGGGTACGATCGACCGCAGATGCGTACGATCAGCCCACCCCAACCCTCCCGGGTTCGCATTTTTGCCCTTGTCGCGGTCGCCGTCCTGTTCGTGTTGTTCCTGTCGGCGAACGGTGTGGCCAGTTTCTACACCGACTGGCTGTGGTTCGACAACATGGACCTCGGCTCGATCTGGACGACGATCCTCGGAACCCGGGTCCTTCTGGCGGTGGTGTTCACCGCCGTGTTCTTCCTCATCCTCTGGGGAAACCTCACGCTCGCCGACCGGCTCAAGCCGGCAACGCGGCCGGAGTCACCGGAAGAGGACCTCGTCGAGCGGTACCACGCCGTCGTCGGGGCCCAGGCCGGCAAGGTCCGATTCGGCGTCGCCGCCCTGTTCGGTCTCATCGCCGGGGCAAACACCTCGTCCCAGTGGCAGACCTGGCTGCTGTTCCGGTCCGGCGGGGAGTTCGGCGTCAACGATGCCCAGTTCGACCGTGACGTCGGCTTCTACGTCTTCCGGCTCCCGTTCTGGACCTTCCTGGTCGACTGGTTCTTCGCCGCCCTGGTCCTGACCCTGATCGTGGTGGTGGTCGCCCACTACCTCAACGGCGGGATCCGGGCCTCGGTCCCCCAGGAGCAGCGGGTCACCGCCGGGGTCAAGTTCCACATCTCGGTCCTGCTGGCGGTCCTGGCCCTCCTGCGGGCCGCCGCCTACTGGCTCGACCGGTACCACCTGGTCACCTCGACCCGGGGCGCCTACGACGGTGCGCTGGCCACCGATGTCAACATCCAGCTCCCGGCCCTCAACCTGCTGACGCTGATCTCACTGTTCTGCGCCGCTCTGTTCGTGGCCAATATCCGCCGCCCGGGGTGGGGCCTGCCGGTCGTGGCCATCGGGATCTGGCTGGTCAGCCACTTCGTCATCGGTGGGCTGTTCCCGCTGGTCTATCAGCGGGTCCGGGTCGATCCGGTCCAGTCCCAGCGGGAGGCGATGTTCGTCGAGCGCAACATCGAGGCCACCCGCTTCGCCTATGGGCTCGATCCGACGAACGTCGACTTCGACTACGAGCCGGAGCTGACGCCGGCGGACCTCGACGCCTACGACGACGTCGTGACCAACGTGCCGGTGGTCGATCCCCGATTGGCGGTCGAGGAGGTCACCAGGAGCGAGGCGCAGCGGAGCATCTACAGCTTCTCAGACGTCCTGGACGTCGACCGGTACATGATCGGCGGGCAGCTCCGCCCGGTCGTGCTGTCGGCCCGGGAACTGAACGTCGGTGAGGTCGGCGAGACCTGGGAGCGTCAGCACGTCATCTTCACCCACGGCCATGGTCTGGCCATGGCCGCGGCCTACGACGAGACCGCAACCGTGTCCGGTGAGTCCCGAAACCTCGACTACCTGATCCGGGGCCTCGGCGAGAGCCAGATCGACGGCGAGCTCGGGGTCGGCTTCGAGCAGCCCCGGATCTACTTCGGCGAGGACCTCGACGGCTACGCCATCGTCGGTGCGGCCCGGGAAGAGGTCGACTTCCAGACCAGCGGCAACGACTCGGTCCTGTACCGCTACACCGGAGAGGGCGGTGTCCCGATGGGGTCGTTCCTCCGGCGGACCGCCTTCGCCCTGCGGTTCCGGGAGCTCGATCCGCTGATCTCCCGCAACGTCACCGACGACTCGAAGGTGATCTACAACCGCGAGATCCGGGAGCGGGTCGAGAACCTGGCCCCGTTCCTCCGGTTCGACTCCGATCCCTACCCGGTGGCAACCGACGACGGGCTGTTCTGGATCGTTGACGGCTACACCACCACCGCAGACTTCCCGTACTCCCAGTCGGTACAGACCAGCGTCGGTGGCGAACTGTCGAGCGGCTACAACTACGTCCGCAACTCGGTCAAGGTCGTGATCGACGCCTACAACGGCACGGTCTCGATGTATGTGATCGACCAGGACGACCCGATCATCGCCGCCTGGAGCGAGGTCTTCCCCGACCTGTTCATCGACGGCGACGAGATGCCGGCGGACATCCGGGCCCACCTCAAGTACCCGGAGGACATCTTCACCGTCCAGACCGACATGTGGGCCAACTACGTGGTCGACGACGCCACCGAGTTCATCCAGGGCGATGTCGCCTGGTCGGTCGCGGCCCAGCCCCGGACCGAGGCCCAGGCGGTCGAGGAGACGACCGGCCCGTCCGGGTCGATGAAGCCCCAGTACCTGATGGCCCGGTTGCCTGGCAGCGACGAGGCCGAGTTCGTCCTCCAGCGGATCTTCGTCCCCCGCTCCGGTGCCGCCGGTTCCAGTACGGCCAGGCCGAAGATCACCGGGATCATGATGGCTCGGTCCGATCCCGGCAACTACGGCGAGCTCGTGCTTGTCAACCTGCCTGGCGGTGAGGCCGATGCCCCGGACCTGGTCCACTCCGACATCCGGAAGAACGACGAGTTGACCGTCTTCATCCGGGAGAAGGCCGGCGCCGAGGTGGAGTTCGGCGACATGAGCGTCCTTTTGCTGGAGGACACGATCGTCTACATCCGGCCGGTCTACGTCGAGTCGAACTCGGCAACGGCGGTGCCGGAGCTCCAGCGGGTGGTCGCCGTCAACGGCAACCGCATCTTCATGGGCGGCAGCGTGGCCGAGGCGGTCCGTGGTGTGGTCAGTGGGGGGTCGGCCGCCACGCTGGTCCCCGATGCCGACGTTGACCCCGGGGAGAGCACCGGCGAGGACGCCGCACCGCCGGTCGACGTCTACGACCCGACCGGCAAGTCCGTCGTCGAGCTGATCGCAGACGCCGAGGCGTTGCTGTCAGACGCCGCCGGGGCCGAGGCCCAGGGCCTGGCCGAGGAGGCCGAGCGGATGCGTGAGGGGGCCAGGACGGCCCTGGAGGCAGCCCGCGAGCTGCTCGGTGGCCAGCCGACGACCACGACGACGACCATTCCTCCGGTCGAGGAACCGGCCGATGAGGCCGCAGTGGAGGATGGCGAGGAAGAGCCGGAGTCCGCAGCCGGCGACGGCTGACCCACGGCTGGCCGGTCTGCGGTGATTGTCATCTGGTGAACCGGGCCCGGCCCGGCTCGTCGTCGGTCGCGCCCCGCCGTTATCGTTGGCGACATGTTGTTCCGACGCAGCTCCGCTGGCCTCACGGTTCCCGCCCCGGAGGACACCCTCCCGGGCCGCGACACCCCGATCCTCGACCCCGCCCCCCACTACGTCAACGGCAACCCGCTGGTCGGGCCGTTCCCAGACGGCATGCAGACCATCCTGTTCGGGATGGGATGCTTCTGGGGTGCCGAGCGGCTGTTCTGGGAGCAGGCCGGGGTCTACACCACCGCCGCCATCTACGCCGGTGGTACCACCCCCAATCCGACCTATGAGGAGACCTGCACCGGGATGACCGGGCACACCGAGGCGGTCCTGGTGGTGTTCGACCCGGACGCGGTCGACCTCGACCAGCTGTTCAAGATCTTCTGGGAGAACCACGACCCGACCCAGTACATGGGCCAGGGCAACGACATCGGCACCCAGTACCGCTCGGCCATCTACGCCTCGTCTCCGGAGCACCTGGCGGCGGCGGAGGCCAGCAAGGCGGCCTATCAGGCCAGCCTGGCCGCGGCCGGCTACGGGGAGATCACCACCGAGATCGGTAGTGCCGGGACCTTCTACTACGCCGAGGACTACCACCAGCAGTACCTGGCCAAGAACCCGATGGGGTATTGCAACCACGGCTTCTGTCAGGCGCCGTTCCAGCCGGCGGACTGATTCTCCGGTCCCCGACACCGTTCGGGACGAAACCATCCCGATCTGAAATTCTTCGACCGGGAAATTGCCCAGCCCGACATTTCGGGACGAGCTGTTTGTTGATTACTGTGGACGGGTGGAGCCTGACACCATCACGGTTCGCCTGCTCGGTGGTTTCAGCGTCGGGTTCGATGATCTGACGCTCCGGTCACTGCCGCCCCAGGCCGTCTCGCTGTTGAGCTACCTGATCGTCAACCGTGATCGGCCGCAGACCCGGAACCTCCTGGCCGGTCGCTTCTGGCCGGAGCTCCCGGACGACCGGGCGAAGCGCCGGCTGTCCAACTCGCTGTGGCAGATCAAGAAGGCGGCAACCGATGCCGGCATGCCGGAGCTGCTCGACACCACGCCTTCTGCGGTCCAGGTCCGCGACCGCTTCGCCGTCGAGGTCGACGCCGAGGACTTCGAGCGGCAACTGGCGGACTTCGATCGGGAGCTGCGGACCCGCCAGCTCCGAGGGGTGTTGGCCGACCGCCTGGCCGAGGTGGTGAACGCCTACCCCGGCGACTTCCTCGACGGACACTACGACGACTGGATCGACCCGATCCGTGATCGAATCAAGGACCGGTACCACACCGCCCTGGTCCAGCTCATCCAGCTGTACAAGTCCCGGTCGCAGTACGACACGGCGCTGCGGTTCGCCACCACCCTGGTGAAGCAGGCGCCGCTGCGGGAGGACCTCCACCGGGAGGTCATGCGGCTCCATGCCCTGCTCGGTCAGACCCCGGCGGCCGAGCGCCAGTTCGCGGTCTGCGCCCGGGTGCTCAAGGCCGAGCTCGGGGTCGAGCCGTCGGCGGAGACGGTCGAGCTGATCGAGCGGATCCGGACCGACGCCCCGTCCCACCTGGTCCGAAGCCAACCGCCGCCATCGGACGCCCGACCGCTGATCGGCCGGGCCCAGGAGCTGACCGTGCTGCTCGGTCGGGTCGACGAGCTGCTCCGGGGTCAGGGCGGCGTCGTCCTGGTCGAAGGGGATCCCGGGATCGGCAAGACCAGGCTGATCGAGGAGTTCGTCGAGGCCGCAGACTGGCGAGGGGTCCGGATCCTGTCGGCCGGCCACACCGGCCTGTCGAACATGCGGCCGTACGAGACGCTCCGGGAGGCGCTGGCCACCTCGGTGACCGGGCTGCGGGGCGAGCACCTCGCCGAGGTGGTTGACCCGGTCTGGCTCCAGCAGGCGGCCGAGGTCCTGCCCGAACTGTCCCGCCTGGTCAACGGGGCCGGTCCGGCCCGGGCGCTGCGACCGGAGGAGGAGCCGACCAGGATGAGCGAGGCCATGGCCCGGGTCATCCTGGCCCAGGGTGGGCTCGGCCCGACCCTGATCGTGCTCGAGGACATCCACTGGTGCGACGACGATTCCATGCAGGTGCTGAGCCAGCTCGGTGGCCGCCTCGCCCGGAGCGGCGTCCTGCTGTGCCTCACCTACCGGCGCTTCGAGGCCGAGCAGTCCGACTCGGTGTGGACCGGGATCTCCAAGCTGGAGGCTCTCCCGTCCGGGAGCCGGCTGGTGGTCAACCCGCTGAAGGGCAACGAGGTCCGGGAGCTGATCGCCGTCCACATCGGGCCAGAAGGCCTGGCCGGTCCCAAGCTGTCCCAGTTGGTCGGCGAGACCAACGGCAACCCGCTGTACGTGCTGGAGGCGGTTCGGAATCCCGGGGTACTGGGAGACGACGACGAGGCCGATGATCGGTTGCTCAGCACCCTGGATCTGCCCGCGTCGGTCGTCCGCTCGCTCGAGACCAGGGTCTCGGCGCTTGCGCCCGATGTGTTGACGGTGCTCCGGGCGCTGGCCGCAATGGCGGAGCCGGCCTCGACCCACATGCTGACCGAGATCGCAGGCGTCGACCGCCGGCGGGCCCTCGAGGCACTGACCCTGATGTCCGAGCAGGGGTTCGTGGCCGATGACGATCAGGGGATCTGCCGGTTCTCCCACGAACAGACCCGCCGGGTGGTCTACGAGCTGATGCCGCAGGACGAACGCCGGGCCATGCACGAGCGGATCGCAGACGCCCTGGCCACCGAGGAGGTCCAGCGTCCGGAACGGTTGGCCCACCACGCCCGCCTCGCCGGTCGGATGGCCGATGCCCAGTGGTGGCATCTGGTGTCAGCCCGGGAGGCGCTGGCCATGAACGGCTACCGCACCGCGGCCGAGCATTTCGGCCAGGCCGACGAAGCGGCCCAGGACCTGGGGGTCGATCTGGCCGACCGGGCCAAGGATCTGCTTGCCTACGAGGCCGCCCTCGACGTTCTCGGCCGTCGGAGCGAGCAGACCATGCTGCTGAAGCGGCTGCGGGAGGTCGACCTGCCGCTGCCGGTGGAACTCGAGCTGGTCGAGCGTGAGGTGTGGCTGCTCCTCAACACCGACGAACCGGAGGAGGCGGCCCGGCTGGCCACCGAATATGCGGCCCGGGCCAAGGATGCCGGGGAGCCGTTCGTCGGCCTGCTGACCGCAGTCGGCGTGGCCCGCTATCGCTCCGGTGACTTCCGGGGAGCGATCGAGCCGGCCACCGAGGCCCTGGCGGCTGCGGTCGATATCCCGTCGAAGATCGCGGCCGAGACCATCCTCGGCAAAGCCCTGGTCGACCTGATGGATCGTGAGGCGGGGGAGCGCCATCTCGACAACGCCGCAGCCAGCGCCGACTCGGTCGGCGACGATCGGGGCAAGATCGAGGCGTTGAGCTACAAGGCGGTGGCCCAGTTCCGTCTTGGGCGCTACGTGGATGCCGAGGCGCTGTTCTCGGCCGCCCTGCAGCTGAGCCGGTCGATCGGCTACCGGTGGGGCGAAGGTGCGAACCTGGCCAACCTCGGGACGCTCAACATGGCCCAGGGGCATGGCGGCCTGGCCCTCGACAACTTCAACGCCGCCAGCGACGTGTTCGGTTCGCTCGGCCACGGTCGGGGTGAGGCGATCGTCAAGACCAACGCCGCCGAGTTGAACCACCGCCTCCTCGGCAACGACGAGACGGCCCTGGAGTTGGCCTCGTCGGCCGGGGTCTACTTCCGCTCGGTCGGCGACCAGCCCAGTGAGGCCTATCCGATGTGCCTGGTCTCGAGCATCGACCAACGTCACGGTCGGCGGCGGCTGGCTCGGCGCCGACTCAACGATCTGCTCGAGCGGGCGGTCGCCACCTCGGACACACCGGGTGAGGTCGAGGCTCGGCGGGTCCTGGCCCGGATCGACATCGGCGGTCGGGACTGGCGGAATGCGGCAACCCATCTCGATCAGATCTTGCGCCTGAGCGAGGACCATCCGCTCGACGCCGTCGTCCCCGAGGTGTTGGCCTATCGGGCCCGGGCGGCGATACAGCTCGGCGAGCCGGACGAGGCCCGGCAGTTGGTCGATCGTGCGGTGACGCTCGGTCGGGCCGGAGCCAAGGACGCCCAGGTCACCGCCTGGGTTGCCGGCTCCGTCCTCGATGCCCTCGGTGATGCGGCTGCGGCCGAGCGTCAGTTCGAGCAGGCCCACGGCCTGCTGTCCACGGCGCTGCGAGGGCTACCCCAGGAGCTGGTCGACCGAGCGTGGTCCGGGGTGCCCGAGCACCTCGGCATCGCCGAGGACTACGAGCGGCGATTCGTCCGGGTCGAAGAGGTCGAGGTGCCGCACCGCTCGGCTCCGATGGGACGAGCGCTGCGGAGTGAGGACTTCGTGTCGGTGTCATGGACGGTCTCGGAACCGGCTGACTGGCGGATCGAGTCTCTCGCCGACCGTCGAAAGGCCAGGATCATCCGGCTCGTCGCCGAGGCCGAAGCCCAGGACGGGTCGGTCCGGATCGGTGACTTGGCCGTGGCGCTCGGGGTCTCGGAGCGGACGATCAAGCGGGACATTGCGCAACTTCGGGGCGGCGGGAGCTCGCTACGGACCCGGAAGTCGAGTTGACCGACTTTTTGTCGGGATTTCTCCCCTGGGTCGAGACGTTACAAAAGCCCAGGTCAGCGCCTGTCTTCAGGCGTTGGCCCCATGGTCTGTCCCCAATCGACGGCGGATGAGAGACGATTGGAAGATGACGGAGAGACAAGCTGGTAGCTAGTTGAACACAACCACCGATCTCATCGATCTCAACGTGCTGGGAGTAATCATAATGTCTCGTCGTCTGTTTGTCGCCATCTCCACCGCAGCCGCTGCCGGGCTCGTCGCCGTTCCGTCGATCGCTGCCAACCTCTTCGTCGGGAATCTTTTCGTCGGCTGACAAGGACCGGGTCCTCACGGCTTCGATCTTCTTCCGCCGTGCTCGAGGCTGAGGACCTTCCCTCCCACTGGTGACCACAATCCCGGTGGGGGGCCGCCCCTGGGTGTGGTCGTCGCAGAAACCTAGCGCTGCGACGGCTACACCCTTGCGGTGTGGTTGGGCGACTCGACCGCAGGGGCGGAAGAACGCAACGGAACGGTCCCGGTCGGCCGGTCCGCTGCAGCTGACTATGACGTACTGCGGCGAGGGTGCCGAAAACAGCGGCCGCCACGTTCGCGGGGTGGAAACGAGACGCACTGCCCGGACGGCCGGTGTGGGCGGGGCGGGGGGGGGAGGGGCAC
>JBCCFN010000023.1:0-27340 GCA_039029715.1 Actinomycetota bacterium
CACCTTTACACGGCTACCGTGATCCAACAGACGCGCTGACGCGCGACACGATTATTTTGCGCTGCCCGCGCGGGGGGGGGGGGGGGGGGGGGGGTTTCCCCCGCCCCTTTCCCCCGGGGGCCGGCGGGGGGGGGGGGGCCCCCCCCCGCCTCGGCCATCCCCCGGGCCACCTCGACCGAGCCGCCAGAAGGTGCCAGCTCGTCGACCAGACCCCACTCCAACGACTGCTGAGCGCCGAGCTTCTCGCACAGCAGCACGATCCGCTTGGCCCGAGCCGGGCCGACCAGGGTGATCAGCCGGGGCAGCGCCCCCCACTGGAGGTTGAGCCCGACCTTGACCTCCGGCACGTACAGGAACCCGTCCTCGGCCAGGACCCGCCAGTCGCAGGCCAGGGCGATCGCCGCTCCTGCGCCGACCGACATCTTCTCCATCGCCGCCACGGTGATCTGCGGCATCTCCTCCCAGGCCTGACA
Source organism: Actinomycetota bacterium (assembly GCA_039029715.1). Taxonomy (GTDB): domain Bacteria; phylum Actinomycetota; class Acidimicrobiia; order Acidimicrobiales; family SZUA-35; genus JAHELU01. The sequence continues at coordinate 474 of JBCCFN010000023.1, forward strand.
CAGCCGAACTCCCCGGGCGAACCGAGCCCGGAGCGCAACGTCATCCTCGAGCGGTTCCCAGGTGGCGGCGTCCGTCAGGTCGATGCCGGCCGAGAACGCCGAGGCCGACCCGGCAAGCACGACCGCCCGGATGCTCAGGTCGTCGCGGAACCGGCGAGCAACGTCTGTCAGTTCCAGGATGGAGGTCTGATCGAACGCATTCAGCTTCGCACCGCGGTCGTAGGTCACGACCGCCACCGGGCCGTCCCGCTCGACGGTCACGTTCTGGTAGGTCTGGTCCTGGTTCGGGTCCTCGGTTCCGGATGCCATGGCGCCAGGCTATGGCTCCCGGTGGCCGCCGTCAGGTTCGGGTCCTGCCGAAGGTTCACAGCAGGCCCGGGAGTCGGTTCAGACCGAGCTCGGCCAGGTCGAGGACCTGGGCCCTGGCGTCCAGCTCCGGATCATCGGTGGCGAGGAACACCATCAGGATCCGGTCGTCCAGGCGGGTCAAGACGGCGGAACCGATCGGCGAGTCCAACAACGCAGCCTGGTCGCCGAGCCCGTCCAGGTCCTCGAACTCCGCCCCCGGGACCTGGACGTCGTCAACCGGCATCACGGTGCTGTCTGCGACCGCGATCTGCAGACGGGTGGTGAACGTCGTGTCATTGACCACGTACTCGCAGATGGAGTCGGGGCCGGCATACCGGACGGCCACCGTCCGACCGAGGCTGGCCTCGACCTCCGCCGCAGTGAACACCGAGCAGGCTCGTGGCAGGTCGGTTCGTGGCACCTCGACCTCGGCCGGTAGGGCCCGCTCGACCTCGGCCCCGGTCCGGGCAAGCAACAACTCGGCGAGCCGGAGCCCGGTCCCGTCATCGGCCGGACCGGACAGCTCGACCCTGACCCCCTGCGGCTCGTCACCGTCGTCCCGGACCGCAAACACCTCCTGCAGCGCCGGGTCGGCGGCCACCACGGCACGGTCGCCGACGGAATCGTCGGGGGCGAACCGATCGGACATGCTGCCGAGCTGCTGCCACAGCGCCTCCGCAGCACCGGCCCGATGCCACCCGATCCGGATGAACAGCTCGTCCGTCTCGTAGACACACTCGTTGATGAAGCCGTTCAGCACCGGGGTCGGCACCGACTCGACGCCGAGGGCATCGGCCAGCACGTCCAGCGGGACCAGGGCGCAGGCCCAGTCCTCCTCGCTCCGCTCGATGACCGGTATCCGCAACAGCCGCGTGGCCGAGGTCTCACCGGTCGTCAGCGTCAACCGGACCGCGCTCGGCTCCCGGCCGCCGGGCTGGATCCACAACTCCCGTGAGTCATAGGAGGCGCCGGCGTACTCCCAGGTGGCAGTGACATCGCTCGGTACGTCTGCCCAGAACCAGCTCTTCTCCCCGACGGCCAGAACCTCGGGGCCGACGACGTCGATGGCATCGAGGTCGATCCCCGCCGGGTCTTCCTCGGGAACATCCCCCGCCGGGTCCTCTTCGGGAACATCCCCGGCCTGCGACGAGTCAGCCGAGTCACCCCGTCCCGCCAGCGTCAGGGCGAGACCGGCGGCAACGGCGGCCACCAGGACCAGGGCCCCGATGAACAGCGCCCGCTGCGGCCGTGATCGCCCGCCGCCGGACACCGGACCACCGGACCGGTCCTCGGCCTGGAGCGCCGCCACCATCCCGTCGGCCCAGGTCCCGGCGTCGTCAGGACGACGATCCGGATCGACGTCAACCGAGGTGGCGAAGAACGTGGTGAAGGCCTGCGGGGTCCGGCCGGGGAGCGGACTGCCGGTGAGCACCGAACCGCCGGAATACCGCAGCTCCGGGTCGACCCGCTCGCCGGTCAGCACCTCGGCGACGATCACCGAGGCGGCGTAGAGGTCGGCCCGCCGGTCGACGATCGCGGCGGCCGCCGACTGCTCGGGCGCCATGTAGCCGTGGGTGCCGGCACCGGCGGTCAGACCGGACGCCGCCATCAGGTCCTTGGCCAGGCCGAAGTCGCTGATCTGGACGTGTTCGTTCTCGTCGAACAGCTCGCCGGAGCCGGGCGGCCGGTCCGGCGCACCATCGACCCCGACCACCAGGATGTTCGACGGCTTGAGGTCCCGGTGCACCACCCCGGTGGCATGGACCGCCTCCAGCGCCGCCGCGAGCTCCTCCACCAGCCGGACGACCTGCTCGGTCGCCGGTTGGGCCCCGGCCGCCAGCTGCTGTTCCATGCGGTCGGCCAGCGTGCCCCGATCGGCGTAGTCCATGACGTAGTACGGCCGGCCGTCTGTGGTCTCGGCGATGTCGTGGACCGTGACCACGCCCGGATGGCGGATGCCCCGCTGGAGGCGGGCCTCCTGGACGAAGCGTCCCCGGACCTCCGGATCGCTTCGGTAGCGGGCGTCGAGGACCTTGACCGCCACCGGCGTTGCCAACCGATCATCGGTTGCCAGGTAGACCGCAGCGAACGCCCCCGCCCCCAGTCGACCGGTGATGCGATAACGATCGCTGCCGAGATCGGGAACGTCCTCCCCGGTCACGACGCGTCGTCCGAAGGACCGGCAGGCGAACCGTCGGCATCGAGACCCGGCAAGTCGATCCCAAGCGCCGCCATGCACCGCTGCCGAGCCCGATTGATCCGGCTCTTGACCGTGCCGAGGTCGGCGCCGGTCCGCTCGGCGATCTCCCGGTACGACAGGCCGTCGACCTCCCGGAGGCGGAGGGCCTCCGCCTGGTCCTCCGTGAGCTCCGCCATCGCCTGCTCGAGCATCTCGGACAGCACCTTCCGGGTGACGATCAACGAGCTCAGGCGGCGGAGCCCGGCCGGGAAGTCGACCCGATCCTCGATCCGGTCGTGGTCGAGCTTCGCCTCACCGGTCAGGAGCCGCGAGGCCTCGTTCTTGGCCACCCGGTACAACCACGTGGTGAACCCGGCCCGGCCCTCGAACGTCGCAATGTAGCGATGGACCGCAATGAGGGTCAGCTGCTCCGCTTCCTCGATCTGTCGCTGGTCGAGCAGGAGGCTCCGGATGCCGGGCCGACACAACTCGTGGTTGTCGAGCAGCCCGATCAGGATCCCGACCGCCGTCTCGTTGCCGGCCGCGGCCTCGGCGGCCAGGGGGTCCAGGAACGTGTTCAGCGTCTCGTTCCCGGACGAGCGGGCCTCGTCGACCGCCTGATCGAGGGCCAGCAGTCCGGCTGAGCCGCCGCGCAGCGCCCGAGCAACGATCTGGCCGGCTTCCCCCACCGCAAGAATGTCCCACCGCGGCGGCCGCCAGCGCAAGGAACCGGGAGCTTCTTCCCCCTACTGGCAAAAAACTTCGTCGAACCGGGAACCTTTCGCCCGCTCCTCCTCTCAGAGCATCAACGAACCCCAGGAGGAGGAACAACATGAGCAAGCGAACCCCAACCAACCGGCCCCGACGCAAGGCCCTCTTCGCCGCGGCGCTGCTGATCCTGACCGGGCTGGTCCTGAGCGGACCGGTACGGGCCGATGCGTCTCTGTGTCCCGAGGTCGTGCCCGGCTTCGGCTGCGCTTCGATCAACAGCGATGGCATCCTCAACGGCCTCGATCCGTGGCTGGACAACCTGCTGAACGGCTCTGGCCGCAGCACCGATCCGGTCCACGTCCCGTCGAGCCGGTCGACCACCGATCGCAACTGCGTCACCACCGGCTACGTGCCCCGGTCCGGGACCATGCAGCTGACCCACCGCAACGGCACGGTCGTCCACCTGCAGCAGGACTCCCACCGCTACGAGCCGACGGCGCACGTCTGGATCAACGGCCAGTCCGAGGGCGAGTGGTACCTGCCCCTCGACCTCGGCGACATCGACATCCTCTTCCGGTACCAGTACCGGTACGAGACCTGGCTTGGCAGCGTCCGGCAGGTCCTCAAGCCCGTCGCCTACGTCCAGGCCTGCAACGGCTGGACGATCGGCTGACCTCGCACCACACCCGATCCCGTTCAAGAAAGGAATCCGCCATGCCCTTCTTCTTCATCGACGATCTGCTCGACCTCATCGACACCGCCATCGACCTGTTCGACGGTGCCCCGGTGGATGAGGTGATCGACACCACGTCGGAGACCCCGGTCAGTGTCGGCGGTGGCAGTGAGCCGCTGTTCGCCGGCATCGGTTGTGACTGCGGTCTCAACCCCAACATCTGCGGCAGCGGCCCGTTCTGTCGCTACGGGAGCTGAGCGCCATGTTCAAGCTGATCCGCAGTGTGAAGGCCCCGTTCGGTGAGGCCGGCGGAGCGATCGCCAGGGAGACGGCGAAGGCCCTGGGGGCCAACACCTCGACCGTGGCCAAGGTCGAGAAGATCGGCCGCTGTGCCGGTCGCCTCGGTGCCGGGGCGATGCTCCCGGTGGCCCTCGATCCCCTCGGCGACATCGAGGACGCCATCGACGCCGTCGACACGTTCCTCGACCTCTGATCGACACCGACAGGACCGCCTCGGCTTCCGGATCCCGATCCGGGGGCCGAGGTGGCGCGTTCCGGCGTCAGGTTCGGACCCCACCGAGGTGACGGAGGACGTTGGCGGTGATCCGCTGCACGGTGGCATCACGGTCAAGGCCGTAGGCCCAGTCGGCGGAGCCGGCGTTGAACACGGTGCCGGTGGCCGGGGCGGACCCGGGCGGCCCGGGTGCGGTGTGGCCGGGCTTGGTGACCGATCCCATGACCGCATGACCCCGGGCCAGCCGCTCGACACTGGCCGGCGAGGCGTCGCCGAAGAGGATCATGGCCGTGCCCTCGAGATCACCAGGCGGGTCGAGCGAGGCCCACAGGTCGGCCGGGGCCTCGCAGTGGTCGTCGGTGATCGAGATCAGCCGGGCCGGCGCGGTGGCCACGATCTCCAGGTCGGTCGACACGCCATCCTCGCCGGTTGGACGGGGCGGCTCACCACCGGAGTCGCCTGGCTGGTCGGTCATGGCACAACCGTCGACCTCGTAGCCGACCACGTACGACCCGGCGCCGATGGGGTCGCCGATGGCCAGACCGGTCCCGTCGAGGGCCCAGTGGTCCGGCCGGTGCACCGTGTAGGCCCCCGATCCCTCCGGCACCGCGAGGCCGATGCGGTGATAGCCGCCGCGGGTGAAGGTCAGCCCGGTGGTCGACGGCTCTGGCCGGCCGATCCGGGGGTCGGACCACATCGAGGTCAGCAGGTGCTGCCGGTCCGGGTCGGAGCGGACGGGATCGTCCAGCCGGGCCCGGCCCTTGTGGCAGACCATGGTCTTCCCATCGTCCTCGTAGCGGACCTGCCAGAAGCAGGTGTTGCCGGACAGCACGGCCAGGTTGCCACCCCCGGCCACGAACCGGTCGACCGTGTCCCGCATCCCCCAGGACCAGTACTCGTCGTGCCCGACAGACAGCAACAGGCGCCGACCGTCGAGCAGTCCCGGACCGGGCCAGACGGCCGGGTCGAGGTCGGCATTCGTCGCATAGTCAAGGGCGACGCCGGCGGATTCGGCCCACCGGGCGAACCGCCGCTCCCAGTTGTGCCAGCCGGACGAGGCGGTCCACAGCGGGTAGTGGTTGCCGGCCTGGTACCGGACCAACCGCCGGTGCTCGGGGTCGGACGGCTGATCGATGTTGGTGACCCGGCCGTCGAAGTCGACCTCGTCGGGGGCGGCCGGGCGGCGGAGGTAGCCCCGCTCGATCGGCCGCTGGAACGACAGCCGGGCGGCCCCGGAGTAGGCACATGCCCCGCCCCACTGGTTGTAGGCATTCCAGGTGTTGGTCGACAGCACAAGCAGCGGCCGGGGTGGCTGTCCATCGGCTCGGCGGACGGCGCCGGCACCGGCGGGCGCACGAACGACGAACCCGGCCTCACTGGCGGTGGACGGGTCGTCTGGCGAATGGTCCTCTGCCACCATCCGAACCTCGTAGAACCCGGAGGGCCAGGCCTGGTCGATGGGCACCGTGATCGCCACCGGCCAGTCGCAGCCGACGGCCCACGCCTCGTCCGGCACCGCATGGTCGCCGACCCGGACGCCGGTGGCCGCCCATACGACGTCACGTCGCAGCCCGACCCGGGCCACCTCGACGGTGACCCGCTCGGCCCGGGACGACAGGTGGAGGGCGACGGTGTCACCGGGGGCGTAGCTCTGCCGGTCGGGATAGCCCTCGACGATGGGCCAGCGGGTGTAGTGGCGGTGCCCGGTCACCCGTCGGTGGCAGCGCCGGGGCCGGTCGGCGGCAGTTCATCGACGAAGGTTCGGAACGATGCGTTGTTGTCCGCGAACTCGCCGACGACGGCGACCTTCTCATCGGTACCCCGCAGGACGGCAAGGGGGTCCTGCTGATCACCGACGTAGCCGAGGGCGAACGCCCCCTGCCGATACCCCATCAGCCGGAGCAGGTCGTCGTCGAGGGTCCGAGCCACCTCGGGCGGGCAGGCCAGGAACTGGTTCTCCTCCTGGCGGACCCATCCGACCGCATAGGTGATGTTGACACCGCGGCGGACCCCGTCGCTGCCGTTGGCCCCGCCACCGTGGAGGACCTTGCCGTCATAGAACAGGACCGAACCCCGGCCCATCTCGGCCTCGATGACCGGCCGATCCACCGCCTCGTCGTCGGACAGCGCGCTGGTGCCGGGCTGGATCCGGGTCGCCCCGTTTGCCGGGGTGAAGTCGGTGAGCGCCCACATCGTGTGGCACTGGACGTGGTAGTCGGGCGGGAACGGGAAGAAGTCGAACGCCATCTGGTCCCGGTGCAACTTCTGGGCGGTCTCGCCGGGCTCGATCGAGATGATCTGGGTCAGGTGGAGCTGGACCGCGGTGGCGTGGGCCAGGAACCGCTCGACCGTACCGACGACCACCGCGTCCATCACCAGCTCCCGGGCCGCCGGGCAGCGGGCGATCAGGGCGCCGGTCCGCCGGGTGTGCTGGCCGTCGTAGATGTCCCGACCGTGGGCCGACGCCTCGATGTAGGGGGCGGCCTCGGCATCCAGCCGATCGAGCAGTTCCGGCGGCGCCAGGTCGTCGACGATGGCGTAGCCGTAGCGAGCCAGGAAGTCCGCGATCTCGGCCGGGTCGGTGTCAGGGGCGAAGTGGGTGGCGTCCACGCCCGAAGCGTAGGTCAGCCGGCAAGCGCGGTCAGCTCCCGGGGCGCGGTTGCCAGGACCTCGGGCCCGGCGGCGGTGATCAGGACCTGCTCCTCCAGCTTGACCGCCTCGGCCCCGCCGGGCGGGGCGACCAGCGCCTCGACGCACAGGACCATGCCAACCTCGACCTCGCCGTCGTAGCCGGACCGCTCGAAGTGATCCCGGTTGAGGATCAGGGGGTACTCGTTGCACAGACCAATGCCGTGGGCGACGGCGGCGTTGGTCACCGAGTGGAACGCCGGTGGCGGGAGGTGGGCGGCGTTGGCGATCTCGGCGAACGAGGCCCCGGGCCGGAACAGGGCGAGGTTCCGGACCAGCTGTTCCTCGGCCTCGGCGAACAGGCGGCGCTGGTCCGCGGTCGGCTCGGCATCGACCACCCAGGTTCGGGACACGTCGACCGAGTAGCCCCGGCGGCCGATCAGATCGGTGTCGAAGGCCACCAGTTCGCCAGACGCCAGCGGTTTGTCCGAGCACTCCTGGTACCAGGGGTTGGTCCGCCGGCCAGAGGTGAGGAGCCGGGTCTCCAGCCACTCGCCGCCGAGGTCGATGTTGGCCCGGTGCAGTTCGGCCCACACCTCGTTCTCCCGCCGGCCGGGACCGACCGCATCTGCCATGGCGGCGATGGCGCGGTCGCAGGCCGCCACCGCCTCCCGGATCGCCGCCACCTCCTCGCCGGTCTTGATCATCCGGGCCCGGTTGGCGATCCGCTGCCCGTCGTGGAGCCTGACCCCTCGGGCTGCCAGCTCGGCCGCACCGGCCGGGTCGAGCCGATCGACGGCCAGGTCACGCTCCGACGGGCCGAGCAGTGCCACGATCTCGGCCGCCCAGTCCCTTGCGAACTCCGCCACCCGGGGCCCGGACACGAAGTCGTACCACGACACCGCGGGGCGGACCTCGCCAACCGCCGGATGGTCGGCGGACAGGTGCTCGCAGCCCTTGAACTCGAACAGGGTGCACGAGCCCTCGGCCGGGACGTACACGTACCGGCACGGGTTGTGAAGGCTGTAGACCTGCATGTTCGACGTCCCGGTGGCGTACCGGATGTTGATCGGGTCGTGGAACACCCCGGCGGCACAGCCGGCCTCGACCAACCGGGCCTGGAGCCGGGCCAGCCGCCCAAGCTCCAGCCGATGTTCGTCGATCACAGGATCAGTCCGTCGGCGCTGGTGGTCCCGGCCGCCAGCAGGTGTCGCTCGGTGACCCGCCCGTATACCGACCGGGTCCGATCGAGCGGGCCGATGACGTCCGGCCGATCGGCGTAGGACAGCACCAGCACGTGCCGGCTCCGGGTGCCCTCGACCCGGCTGACCTGGTGCAGCGAATAGCGGCCCCGGAACACGATCAGGTCGCCGGGCGAGGCCGGGACCAGCCGGGGCGGGGGACCGTCGCCGCTCACGATCCGGCGGAGGCCGTCCAGATTCTCGTCGCCCGGGGTGCGGAGATCCCGGTGATACTCGAACCGCCCGCCCCGCTCCGCGGTCTGGAGCGGGATGGTCAAGACGAACTCGTTGGTGTCGTAGTGCCATGGGTAGGCCCCGCCGGGCGGCAGGATGGTGGCCACCAGTCCGGCAAGCGGATCGGCATACTCGTACACCCGGTCCAGCCCGACCACGTCTGCGACCCACCGCTTGAACGTCGGCGAGACATACAGCCGCTGCGCTGCGGTGTAGCACGGCAGCATGTCCCGGGTGACGTGGCCGGCCAGCCACTCCAGCTCCGGCAGTGGGCTTGCCCCGTCGTCCAGGGGCGCCGACCGGTGATAGGCCCCGGCCCGATGGCGGCGGATCGGGGCATGGACGGCCCGCTTCGCGATGTCGGTTGCGATGTCGGTCAGTGCGGTCTGGCGAAGGAAGCCGGGGAGTCGGACCGCACCGTCACGGTCGAGCCGAGCTCGGGCCTCGGCCGCTGACCGCCGGGCCTCGGCGCCACAGAGGGGATGCCGCTCGACGTCGATCAGATCGTCGACGGCACCATGTTCCGGGTCGGCAAGTCGGTACGGCAGGGCGAGTTCCACGGGATCCTCCTTCGTCGTGTCGGTCGAGTGTCATTTCGCCACGTGGCCGGGTCACGCGTCCAACGAAAGATTGCCAACCGGTAGCATGAGAAAACTTCATGATTAGAACCCCATGACACGAACCCCATGACTCGGGAAGGACGGCCCGTGGCCCTGCGCCTCGATCTGCGGCACTACGAGACGGTTGCCGCCATCGTCGAGCTCGGCTCGATGACGGCGGCGGCCAAGGAGCTGGCGAGCACGCAGTCCGCCCTGAGCCACCGCCTGGCCGAGGCGGAGCGGCGGCTGGGCGTCCGATTGTTCGACCGGGGATCTCGCCGTGAGTTGCGGCCGACCAGGGCCGGCCTGGCCGTTCACCAGGCCGCCAGCCGGGCCTTGGCCGAGCTGGAGCGGTGCGAGGCGTCGGTGGTTGCCATCCCCGGCACCATCACCGCCCGGGTGAAGCTCGCGGTCGGCAGCTACGACTGTTACCACTGGTACCCCTCCTTCCTCGACCGGATCCGGATCGATGAACCGAGCGTCGAGCTCGACCTGGTCATCGTCGGCGACACCCCGGGTCAGGCCCTGGCCGCCGGCGCAGTCGACCTGGTGCTGGCGCCAGCCAAGCCGACCGGCCCGGTCGAGTGCCTGCAGGCGTTCACCGACGAGCTGGTGCTCACCACCGCCCCCGGGCATCCGCTGGCCGGACGTCCGCACTGCCGAGCCGAGGAGCTGGCCGGCGAGCACTACCTCACCTACAACCCGGTGCCGACACCGGGCTTCGAGTACGACCGGTTCATCCGCCCGGCCGCCGTCTACCCGGAGCTGGTGACCGTGGTCCCGACCACCGGGGCCATCGCCGAGCTGGTGGCGGCCGGGGTCGGGGTGAGCATCCTCAGCCGCTGGGCCCAGCGCCCGCTCCTGGAAGCGAACCGGCTGGCCGCCGTCCGGTGTTCGCCGGACGGACTCCCCCTGGACTGGCACGTCGTCCTCCGGAACCAGGAGGCGGCAGACTCCCCGATCCGTCGGATCGCCGCCGCCCTGGCCGACCACGTCCGGATCGACGAGGTGGAAGCCGCCCGATCCTGACCGCGTGCGCCTGATCGGCCCGATCGGGGCGGTCCTGGGTGAAATCACCCAGCGCCGGTCTCGGGCATCACATTCCGGGCCGACCCCGCGCCCGATCAAGGGACGGACTGGACCTCGATTCGGGCCCCGGAGGGCCGAGCGGCCCAGGCGGACGAGGCGGCGAAGAAGGACTCGTGGTGGTTGTGAACGCGTGGGAGTCGTTGCACGCAAGAGAGCGGCGGGTGATCGCCGGCGCCGGCGTCATCGCCGCCGTCATGGTCTGTGGCGGCATCATGCTCGCCGTGGTGTCAGGACGGTCGTCTGAGACCTCTGCCGGGGAAACCTCGGCATCGGCTGACGCCGGCTTCGACCTGGAGACCGCAGCCGAATCGGAGACGACGACCACGACCGTCGTCGCCCCCGCAGCACCGGAGGCCGTCGTGGTTGCGGTACCGGAAGCCGCAACCGACGTCGACCAGCTGCCGTCCACCACGGTGAGCTCGACCACCCTGCCGTCCACCAGCGAGGCACAAACGACGACGGACGCGCCGCCGACCGATGCGCCGACGACGACGGGCCCGCCGACCACCGAGGCACCGGTGACAACGGCGCCGGCCACCACGGTGGCTCCTGACCCACCGCCGGACCAGCAGACGACCACCAACACGCCGGCCCCCACCAATCCGCCGACCACGCCAACCACCCCGGCGCCAACCACCACCGCAGCACCGACCACCACGACCACCGCAGCACCGACCACGACGACGGCACCGGCCAACCGGCCGGCTCAGCCGACCTTCCACGGCGTGAAGCCGTTCAACAGCTTCTCGAAGGGCACGCTGCAGTACGACGCCTGGACCAGCGGGGACGTGGCGTTCTACGCCCCCCAGGGCCAGGTCCCGGTTGCCGATGGGCTCCGCTGGGTCGACTGGTACCGCCGGGTCGACGAGCTCTACCGGAAGCTGTCGACCAAGGACAACTTCGAGACCTACTACCGCCGGGACGACCCGAACTTCGGCCGGGTGAAGGTGCTCGGCATCGTCGAGACCTGTGGGGCCGGCTGCGGCTCGAAGCAGCAGGCCGAGGCCGACCCCGGCTACATCCAGGCCATGGTCGGCAACCCGACCGACCCCGGCCAGCACTGGATCTTCTACTACGAGATGGGTCGGACCGGCTCCCGCGGGTTCTTCGAGGACTGGTACGGCAAGGCGACCTGGCCGACCAACACGTTGATCATGCCCCACATGATGGCCGCCGTCGGCTTCTACGAACTCGGCGGCGAGAGCCTGCTTCGCAACGGCAACACCAAGTTCCTGTTCGACGAACTGGCACAGTGGGAGCAGGCCAACATCGAGTACGTGGACCAGTTCCCGATCCCGGATCAGCAGTCCCAGAACGGGTATACGTCCCACCACCTGATGCCGGCGATGCTGCTGACGATCATGACCGAGACCAGCATGGACACGCTGGAACGGATCCTGGAGAACATGTCGAACGAGCCGGAGGCGACCAACGCCACCCAGGCGATGTGCGACTTCCAGGACGCGGTCAACGCTGCGACCGGCGGCGCCTACTCGGCCCGGATGAAGGGCCCCTGGGGTCTGCCAGACAACTGCCCGTAGTTCCTGCGCCGGCCGGGGATGTGGCAGGGTTTGGCCATGGACCAGCTGCCACGCCTGGACGCCGACGACCCGGACCTGTCTGCGGCCATCGTTCGGGCCATCGACGAGGTCGGCTGCTGCGTCGTGGAACGGGCGGCCCCGGCGGCCGCCATGGACGCCATCGCAGCCGAGCTTGCCGAGCACCGGGATGCCGGCTCGATCGGGGCCAGCGACTTCGAGGGTCATGCGACGCGGCGGACCGGGGCGCCACTCCCCCGTTCGGCGACGTTCCGGACCATCGCCCGCCACCCGGCGGTGCTGGCCGCCGGTGATCACGTCCTCGGCCACGCCACGACGTGGCGGTTCTCGGCCGCCGAGTACATCGAGATCGGCCCGGGGGAGACGGCCCAGCGGCTGCACCGCGACGCCTGGAAGTACGATCAGGTCGACTTCGGCCGCGAAGTCGAGCTCAACGGGATGTGGGCCATCACCGATTTCACCGAGGCCAACGGGGCGACCCGCCTGATCCCCGGTAGCCACCGTCTCCCTCACGATGCCCGCCCGGACCGGGCCACCGCCGTCCCGGCCGCCATGGCCAAGGGATCGCTGCTGCTCTACACCGGCCTGCTGTTCCACGGCGGCGGCCCGAACACCACCGACGGCTGGCGCCGGGGGTTGTCGCTGCAGCACGCGGTCGGCTGGCTGACCCAGTCGACAAACCAGTTCCTGGAGTGCCCGCCGGCCCTGGTCGGCGACTGGCCGGACGAGCTGTTGCGGTTCATCGGCTACGCAAAGACCGGCAACGGCCTCGGCTACTGGCGCGACTCCGAGGATCCGCTGTCCGCAGTCCATCCTGAACGAGACCTGCCGAGGGGTTGGGCCATCGCCCGCCCGGACTGACTCACGTGGTGGCGACCACCACCCGGCCCTTGACCTTGCCGGCCAGGATGTCCGGCGCCAGGGCCAGCACGTCTGCCAGCGGGACCTCGGTGGTCATGGCGTCCAGCCTGGCCCCGAAGGCGTCGTCGGCCAGGATCTCGGCCAGGCGGCCGTGGATCCGCTCCCGCTGCGGCGCAGGGCACATCACCGAGTCGATACCGAGCAGGTTGACCCCCCGTAGCAGGAACGGGATGACCGTGGTCGACAGGCCGTTGCCACCGGCCAGTCCGCAGGCGGCCACGCTGGACCCGTAGGCCATCTCGGCCAGGATATGGGCCAGAGTGTCCCCGCCGACGGCGTCCACGCAGCCGTGCCACCGTTCGGAGAGCAGCGGCCGGGACGGGTTGTCGGCCAGCTCGGCCCGGTCGATGACCTCGGCCGCACCGAGAGCCCGGAGGTCGTCCGCGTTCTCCATCCGGCCGGTGGAGGCCACCAGGTGATGGCCGAGGGCGCCGCCCCACAGCAGAGCCGAGGAGCCGACCCCACCGGACGCGCCGGTGATCAGGACCGGGTGGTCCGGACCCGGGGTCAGGCCGTGGTCCTCGAGCGCGGTCAGTGCCTGCATGGCGGTGAAGCCGGCGGTACCGATGGCCATGGCCCGCCGGTTCGAGACGGCGTCCGGCAGCTTGACCAGCCAGTCGCCCCGGACCCTGGCCCGCTGGGAGTAGCCACCCCAATGGACCTCCCCGACCCGCCAGCCGGTCAGGACGACCCGGTCACCGACCGCGAACCCGTCGTTGTCTGACGCCGCAACCGTCCCCGCCAGGTCGATGCCCGGCACGTGTGGATAGTTGCGGACCAGTCCGCCGATCCCCTGGAGGACCATGCCGTCCTTGTAGTTGAGAGAGGAGTACTCGACGTCGACGGTGACGTCCCCCTCGGGAAGTCGGTCGTCTTCCAGTTCGGTCATCGCGGCGGTGACCGACTTGTCCTCGTTGCGATCCAGGAGTAAGGCTGTGAACACCATGGGCGCCAACGCTAGGCCCGGTTGGTCGAGGATTCCAGCACGGGAGGGCGACCGGGTGCCAGGGCCGGCCGGGTGGTTGCCTCGGGGTGCCTATCTGGTACCAAGGTGCCTTCTTGTCAGGGCGCGCCACCTGCGTCATGCTCCGGTCGACGAGCCCGATCCGGGGCCGTCCGCGCCCGGGAGTCCGCCGAGATGCCAGCCTCCGACACATCGACAACCCAAGACACATCGACAACCCACAACGCGTCGACACCTCGAGACACGCCGATGCCGACGACCACCGAACCCCGGTTCGCTGCGATCAATCGGGCGTTCGCCGACACGTTCCGGCCCGGCCGGTTGAGTCTCGGTCTGACCGTCCCCATCGAGTCCTATCCCGACGGTCCGGTGCCGACCATGGCCGACCACGTCGATCGGGTCCGGCTGGCCGAGGAACTCGGGTTCGCGGCGGTGTGGCTCCGGGACGTGCCGTTCAACGTGCCGTCGTTCGGCGATGCCGGCCAGCCATACGACCCGTTCGTCTACCTCGGGCTCCTGGCCGGGGCCACCGAGCGGATCGCCCTTGGGGTGGCGAGCATCATCCTCCCCCTCCGGCACCCGGCCCACGTGGCGAAGGCGGCGGCGACCGCAGACGTCCTGTCCGATGGGCGACTGCTGCTCGGGGTCGCCTCCGGGGATCGGCCGGACGAGTACCCGGCCATGAACCTGCCGTTCGACTCCCGGGCCGAGCGGTTCCGGGACAGCTACCAGTACATCCGGCGGATGGCCGATGATCGGCCGAGCTTCGAATCACCCCTGGGCTCCCCCGGGTGGGGCATGGACCTCATACCGAAGCCCACCGGCGGCCGGCTGCCGATGCTGATCACCGGGAGCAGTCGCCAACCTCCGGCCTGGGTCGCAGCCAACGGCGACGGCTGGATCACCTATCCTCGGCCGCTCCCGATGCAGTCCCAGATCATCGACGGGTGGCGGGCCGATGTGGCGGCCGCCGGCCTGACACCGAAGCCGGTGATGCAGCCGCTCTACGTCGACCTGGCCGATAACCCGACCGCTCCGGCGACGCCGATCCACCTTGGCTTCCATCTCGGCATCGAGACGCTCACCGAACACGTCCAGTCCCTGCAGCGGATCGGCGTCAACCACGTCGCCATCAACCTCCGGTTCAACCGGGGCGACACCGCAACCACCATGACCCGCCTGGCCGAGGCGCTCCTCCCCGGCCTCGACCCCGAAGGATCCGATCGACCATGAGTGCAACCATCCTGCTTACCGGCGCCACCGACGGCATCGGCCTGGACGCTGCGGTGCGGCTGGCAACCGCCGGTCACGACCTGCTGCTCCACGGCCGCAATCCGGCCAAGCTGGCGGCGGCCGCCGACCGGGTCGCTGCGGTCGGCGGTGGCGGGCGGATCGAGCAATGGCAGGCCGACCTGTCGAAGCTGGCCGAGGTCGAGGACCTGGCGGCTCGGTTAGCCGCAGCCCATGACCGCATCGACGTGCTGATCAACAACGCCGGCGTGTTCCGGGCGCCGGGCACGGTGACCGGGGACGGGCTCGACCTCCGGTTCGCGGTCAACACCATCGCCCCCTACCTGCTGACCAGACGGCTGTTGCCGCTGATCCCGGCCGGCGGCCGGATCATCAACCTGTCGTCTGCGGCCCAGGCCCCCGTCGATCTCGGGGTCCTGGCCGGTGGTGGCAGCCTGCCGGAGGATCAGGGCTACGCCCAGTCGAAGCTGGCGATCACCATGTGGTCGCGCCACTTGGCGGCCGAGCTCGGCCCGCACGGGCCGGTGGTGATCTCGGTGAACCCCGGTTCCCTGCTTGCGACCAAGATGGTCAAGGAGGGCTACGGGATGGACGGCAGCGATGTCGGGATCGGGGGCGCCATCCTGGCCGGCCTGGCGGTCGACCCGGCCTATGCCGGAGACACCGGCCGCTACTTCGACAACGACGCTCGCCGCTTCGGTCCACCCCATCCCGATGCCGAGGACGGGGCCAAGGTGGCGGCCGTGGTCGACGTGCTCGACCGGCTGGTCGCCGACCAGACCGGGTAGGAGCGGTCCGGCGATCGTTCGAGGCGGGGCGATGTCGCTACCGTGATCGGTATGGCACCGCGCCGATCATCGTCGTCCCGTCGGTTGATCGTCGTGGCCACGATGCTCGCCCTGGTGGTCGGGGCCTGCGGCTCGACGGGCGGGACCGACGGGCCCGACGGGACCGGTGCGGCAGACGTGACCGACGGGATCGAGGCGGTGGATGGCCCGGTCGAGGTCGCAGGAGATGCGCTCCGCGACGCCCTGGCCGGCAACACGATCGTCGGGACCTGGGACGGCGAGGACTACCGGCAGTACTTCGACCCGGGCGGTACCACCGACTACCTCCCGGCCGGCGGTGAGGTGTCGGTCGGCGAGTGGCGGGTCGAGGTGGTGACCGGGCGCTACGAGAGCCGCTGGCCGCCGGGACGAACCTGGGATCCCTATGTGGTCCAGCGGGACGGCGATCGGTGGTTCTGGACCGGCGGCGGGGTCGACCGCTCGCCGTTCACGATCCTCCCCGGCGACCAGCTCAGCGGCTAGCGCGACGGGGAGGATCGGTTCGGATCACCTCGGCGGAGGTCAGTAGCCGACGGCCTGGAACTGCTGGAACGGGCTGTTGGTGCAGGGCGCCGGTTCCAGGTTCGAGCCGTCCTCGGTCGGTCGGTCGACGATGGTCAGACAGAGACCGGAGCTGTTGCTCCGAAGCTGGGTGCCGTCCCAGTTGAACGTCTGGTGGGCCTGGCCGTGGCACTCCCACTGGTAGAGGTTGCCGTCCCATTCGTCCAGACACTTGCCGGAGTGCTGCAGCTTCAGACCGAAACCGTCGTCCCGCGGTAGCGCAGTGAAGACCTGGTTGGTTGCGGTCGGGCCGGCGCAGCGCCACTGGATGACGTTGCCACCGTTGTCGTTCTGCCACGGCTGATCAAGACACTTGCCGGACCCCACGTTCACCAGGGCGAAGGCCCCCTCCGGCGCACCGACAGCATTGTCCGGCAACGGCAACGGCTCGGGCTCTGGCGCTGGCACTGGCACTGGCACTGGCAACGGCTCGGGCTCCGGCTGGTCGTCCGGCGTGTTCGGCGGCTCGGTCACCGGCGGTTGCGTCGTCGGGGGCTCGGTCACCGGCGGCTCGGTGACCGGCGGCTCGGTGACCGGCGGCTGAGTCACCGGTGGCTCGGTGACGGGCGGGTTGGTCACCGGCGGTACAACCACGACGGTGCCGTTCGTGTTGATCCGCTGGGTCGGCTTGTCCTCGCACGGCTCCATCACCAGCAGCCCACCGCCCCATCGGTTGCCGGGGTTTGCGGTCAGGCACTGCTCGGTGTTCCTGGCCTGCAGCTGATCACCGTTCCACCGGAACACCGAGCTGACGTGTCCGCAGGTGAAGGTGTGGACCACGTCCCAGGCGTCGAGACAGCCACCGCTTGCGAACTCCAGCTGCACCCACTCGCCGTCCAGGGGCTGGATCGAGAGGCGCTGGCTGTCCGATCCGTTGCAGGGGTAGGCCCCGACCCGGCCGGTCTGGGGCAGGTAGGCGCTGTCGACGCAGAGCCCGTTGGCCTCGAACCGCAGATCGTCCGGATGGTCTGCGCTGGACGGGCCCATGTCGTAGGTGCAGTTGGCCGGCATGCCCCAGCCGTCGACCAGCTGTTGGGCGTAACGGTCACCGGTGGCGTCGTTGATCGCGGCCTGGAAGTCGCACATCGCCGAGGTCGAGTCCGGGTACATGAAGTTGTCTGGGTACTCACCGAGGTTCGTCAGCACGTTGCCGAGCGTCTCGTAGCCCTCGTTGATGGCGATGTGGGCCATGATGGCGGCGTTCGGCGGGTAGATGATCGTGCCATCGTCGAAGGTGTCGTCGAACCACCGCTGCTCCCGCTCGACGAACTGCTCCACATAGGACCGACCGGACGCCTCCCACTTCGAGAGCCCCTCGGCGATCCCGCCAGGGACACCCCGAGCCATGCCGTCGGGGCCGCCGATCTCGTAGAAGGTGAAGGCGGCGACCAGGTGGGGCAGGACGTAGCTCTCGCGGGGCCAGGTGGCGCTGAGGTCGAAGACCTCGTCCCGGCCGCCCCGGGCCTGCTCGTAGAACAGGATCCAGTGGTGCTCGAAGTTGTCCGGCTCGGCCACCATCTGGTCGATGATTCCGACCCCCTCGGCCTGCTGCTTGTTGCCACAGCCGGCGCCGCAGGAGTCCGGTGGGGTACCGATCACCTTGACCCGGCCGAACTCGGGGTGGTTCTGGCGGTAGCGGCCCTCGAAGCTCTCGTCGTCGTTGACCAGGGTCCGGAGGATGTCATCGGTGGCGGCGTACCAGGCCAGCCACTGGTTTGCCATCTCCTGGGTCACCATCCCCGGCGGGGAGTAGAAGACGATGTCCCGGTAGGTCCAGGTGTCGTACTGGAGCTGGCCGACGCTGATCGTGTTGTAGGGGGTCACGCCGTGATAGGTGGCCTGAGCCGGTGGCACACCCCAGGCCGACGCCTGCCGGTCGGAGGTCACCAACTCGGCGACACCGACCAGGCCGACCAGGCCGACGATGGCGACGACGGCCGCCGCTCGGGCTCGGCCGCTCATCCGACCGATCGCACGCCGCCACAGCGCACGTCGATCATCGATCGAGATCCCCGGCTGATCACCCAGGGCTGTACTACCGCCGAATCGAGACACCCGGCCTCCTCACCGCATTCACCGCACTCCGGTGGCCGTTGGGGTACGTCCACCACAGGTATAGGTCCACGACGACGGCGATTTGTTATGGGTGTAGGTGTTCTGGGTGGAACACCCCAGTCCCACCCCAAGTCCCGGTACGGCGCGAAGCGGCTGAGAAGTCAAGCCTCCTTGTCGGAAAGTCTCCTTGACATATAGACAAGTGAGCTTTACATTCACCACATGGAAGAATCGACCGAGCATCCCGGGGAGCTCGCCAGCCGCGGCCCCCGATTGAGCGCCGAGGACAAGCGGCAGCGCAACAGCTACCTCCGGGAGTTCATCCCGGCGATCGTCACCTTCTGGATCCTGCTGGCCATCGTGTCCAACACCGTCGACCAGACCACCGCCGGAGCCCGGCTGTGGGTCCTGGTGCCGGTGCTGCCGATGATCGGTGTCGCCGTCGCCCTCTACCGGGCGACCCAACGAGCGGATGAGTACGGCCGCATCGTCATGCTGGAATCCATGGCCCTCGGGTTCGGGGTGTCGATGATCGTCGCCATGGCCGTCGGCTTCCTGGGAACGATCGGCGTGGCCTGGACCTTCAGCGGCTGGATCGTCTTCGGGGCCGGCATGACCACCTGGGGCCTGGCCCTCCTGGGTCGGAACCTGACCTGATGGAGAACCGACTGAAGGAGCTCCGAGCGGTCAACGGGTGGAGCCAGGCCCACCTCGCCGACCTGCTCGGCGTCAGCCGGCAGACCGTCAACGCCCTGGAGAAGGGCCGCTACGACCCAAGCCTCCCGCTGGCGTTCCGCCTGGCCCGGGTCTTCTCGACCACGATCGAGGACCTCTTCACCCCGGACGAGGACGACCTCGGTGAGACAACCAACTCGATCACCTCCTCCGGCTGAGCCGGACACCGACCAAACGAAGGGAACCCCCATGACCACCCGACTCGACCTCGACCCGACCCGACCGGCCACCGATCCCCGCGATAGCGGTGACCACACCGACCGTCCCGATCCCACCGTGTACGCCAACCAGCGGCGGGCCTTCCAGGTCCATGCCACCGTCTTCGCCGCGACGATGGTCCTCATCCTTGCGGTCAACCTGCTGGTGGCGCTCGGCGCCGGCACCGCCGGCCAGCTCTCGGCCTGGTGGTCCCTGTGGGCCCTGATCGGCTGGGGCAGCGGCATCACCGTGCACGGCCTCGTCCTCAAGTTGGCGGCCCAAGACGCCACGGTCGGCTGAGCACCACCGACGACCGGGTGTCGGTGTGATCACCGTCCTACGGGCCGAGCCTCGGTTCGCCCGGTGGGCTCTGGCCGAGGGCGTGTCGATGGCCGGGAGCTCGCTGTCCCTCCTGGTGCTCCCGGTCCTGGTCTACGACCTGAGCGGCTCAGCCAGCCTGACGGGGCTCCTGTTCGCCACCCGGCTGGTGCCCTACCTGCTGTTCGGGCTCATCGCCGGGCCGGTCGCCGATCGCTGGAACCGTCGAACGCTGATCATCGGCGGCAACGTGATCGAAGGCGTGCTGGCGGCCACCATCCCGGTGGCCGCAGCGTTCGACGTCTTGACCGTCGGCCAGATCTTCGTTGTCACGTTCCTGATGGCCACCGCCTTCGTGTTCTCCGATGCTGCGGTCTTCGGCGCGGTCCCGGCCCTGGTCGGCAAGGACCATCTGGCCGCAGCAAACGGCGCGTTGACCACCCTCGCCTCGGCCGCAGACATCGTCGGGCCGGTGGCGGCCGGGCTGCTGATCGCAACCGTCGGGGCCGCCACCGCGGTGCTGATCGACGCCGGGAGCTTCCTCGTGGCGGCGGCGGTCCAACTCACCATCCGATCGGACTTCCGGCGATCGGGACCGTCGGCCGGCCAACGCTCCATCCGGGCGCAGCTCCGGACCGCCGGTGCGTTCATCCGCCGCCAGCGGACCATCCTCACGCTGACCGCAGCCGGGTTCGGTAACTCGCTGGCCATCGGGATCGTGTTCGGGCTGCTCGTGCCGTGGTCGATCGAGATCCTGGGCTACCGGACAGACGATGCCCGGCTCGGCGTCCTGTACGCAGCCATCGGCGTCGGCAGCCTGGTCGCCGGTCTCACGTTCGCCCGGGCCTTCGCCATCCACCGCATCCGCCTGCTGACGCCGTTGACCCTGGCCTGCTCCGCTGCGGCGAGCGTGGTGTTGCTCATCCCGAGCGGGTGGCTGGCCCCGGCCCTGGTCGCCGTCCTCTTCGCCAGCGTCATGTTGACCATCACGATCGGCATCACCTACCGCCAGCTCGCCACTCCCGATGACCTCACCTCGACGGTCAACACGATCGGTCGGATGATCGCGGCCGGCGGCCAGCCGTTGGGGGCCACCATCGGTGCGGGGGTCGCGGCGATCACCACGGTCAGGACGGCCTACACCACGGCGTCGGTCCTGTTCGCCGTGACCGCCGTCTTGGCGCTGGTCGGGCTCCGGTCGGTCGAGCCCGAACTCGCAGACGTCGAGTCCGCTTAGCTGGTCGCCCGGAGGGACTCGATCCAGGTCTCGACATCGGCAGGCGGCATGACGGTCGGATCGCCGAGCCGGTCGGCCGGGACCTGGGCCAGCTCGTCCGGCACGTTCTGGACCACCAGCTCGAGGGTGGCTGCGTCACCGCAGCGATCGACCACCTGGGCCATGGCCTCGTCGTGGGGCACGCCCCGCCAACGGGCGGCCATGACCAGCCCCTTGAGCAGCGACTCCCAGGTGGTCATCGGCCCCTGGGTGATCGACGCCGACTCCTCGAACGAATCGATGAAGGCGAACGGCACGGCCGAGATGTCGACGTCCGACATCACCGCGGCGTAGAGCCAGTCGGAGTCGAAGGCGAAGCCGTAGGTCGACGGCTTGGCCAGGATCGTCTCAAGCACCGGACGGCTGTAGAGCTTGAAGGCGGCCTGGGTGTCCTGCAGGCCCCGGCTGAACAGCTCGACCCCGACCATGCGCTGCATGTGACGGAGCACCACGATGCCCGGCCCCCACCGGGCCTCGGCCTTGACCAGCACCGAGTCGGCGTCCTTGCGGTCACCGACGACAACGGCGGAGCCGGCGGCATGCCGACCGATCAGCAGACCGATCTGGCCGAGGTCGACCGAGTTGTCCGCGTCGGTCATCACGACGGCGTCCCGACCGTCGGTCATGGCCAGGTGGGCGCCGTAGACGATGGCGCCACCCTTGCGGGAGTCGTCGACGTCGTGGAGCTCGGACAGCGGGCCCTGGCCAAGCGCGTCTGCCAGCCGGGCAACCGTGACCCGGTCACCGCGGGGATGGTCGGCCGCCCGTTCCTCGGCCACCGAGGCACTGTCCTCTGGGTCACCGTCGTCGACGCAATAGATGGCCCAATCCACGTCTGTCCCGTCGAACAGCCAACCCAGCTGGTCGAGCTTGACGTGGAGCGAGTCCTCGCCGGTGGGGTTGTCATCGGTCCGGGGATGGAGGCGGCGGCGCTCTCCCCACATGGCGATCGTCACGCCGAGCCGACCGGCCCAGCCGGAGTCGAGCAGCGCCTGGCGGGAGGCCGCCAGCTTTGACGCGACGCGGAGGTCGAGTGGGTTGGCGGCGTCCCGCCCGATCGCCAGCAGCTCGTCCTGGCCGGCGGCGCGGCCGAGCAGGTCCTCGGCCTGATCACGGACCCGCTGATGGTCTTCGGGATTGGCGATGTCGTACACGGCCGGGCTCGTCTCCTCGATCTCGGGTGGTGGGCGGCAGGCGACGGCGGTCCTGCCCTGGTCTGGACCCTAGCCGGTGTGCACCTCCGGCCCAGCGGTGGCCGACTCTGAGTTCAGCGGGCCAGGAGCACGGTCAGCACGGCCCGGAACTCCGTCTCCAGCCGCCGGGCCTCGGGGCCTGGCACCTGGTCACAGAGCCGGGCCAGGGCGCCGCTGAGGTGGATCAGGAGCAGCACCGAGTCCTCCAGTGGACCATCGCCAGGTCCGGTGGCGAAGGGGCCGATGACGTCGGCGATCGCTGCGGCGTTGCGGCGGCTGTCCGCCAGGTTGATGGCCGCCAGCTCGGGGTCGGCTTCCAGAAAGGCCAGCGAGGCCCGCAGCCCGGGCTCGGACCGGTAGCGATCGAGGAACAGCGTGAGCGCACCGTCGACCGCGGCCAGGGCCTCGTCACGGGTCGACGGCCGACCGAGTGAGCGGACCAGATCCCGGTGCAGGCGATCGAGTGAACGTTCGGCGGTGGCGGCGATCAGGTCCCGCTCCCCGGCCACCCACTCGTACACGCTGCTCGGCGGCTGGCCGGTCCGGGCGGCGACGGCGGTGATCGTCGTCCCAGACGGCCCCGCCTCATCCAGCAGCTGGGCTGCGGCGTCCAGCAGATCGTCGACCCGGCGACGGCTGCGATCCTGCTTCGGCCGGCGTCGGAGGTGGGTGACGCCATCGAGGGGCGCCGCAGTCGTCATTCACCGATGGTACCGACGGCGGCTCGGGCTCGGCCGGCGCGGAGCGTGTCGTAGCGATCGGGGTCGGCCGGGGTCCAGCCGAACCGCTTGGAGAGCTTGGCCAGCAGCTTGAGGTAGTCCTTCACATGGAGGTAGTTGACGTGACGGGCGGTGTCGACGAAATCGACGCCACCGCGCAGCTCCGGCCGGTCCCGGTTGACGTGCGCCAACCACTCCTGGCGCCTGGCCGGCTGCTCATGCAGCATCCGAACCAGCTCGGCGATGGCGACCGCGGTGTTGTCGAACACGGTGTAGCCGGCACCGTCGCCCTCGGTGAAGCCGAGGGCATGCAGCTGCGGGTTGGTGCGATGGAACACGTGGAGATAGAGCTGGGGTCGGTCCATCCTCCATTCGAAGTGGGCCGGGTCGAGGTAGGGGATCGTGTTCTTGTAGCCGGTGGCGCAGATCACGATGTCGTAGTCGGCGGTGGTGCCGTCGACGAAGTGGACGGTCGAGCCATCGAACCGCTCGACATCGCGGGCGACGTCGAGGTCACCGTGGCTCAGGTGGTGGTAGATCCGGGTGTTGAGGATGGGGTGGGTCTCGAACAGGCGATGGTCCGGCGCTGGCAGGCCGTAGCGCGACGGCTTGCCCATGAGCAGCCGGAGCAGGCCGCCGAACACGGTCTGGCCGACCCGGACCGGCAGGTCGGGACCCGACTCGGCGAACACGTCCGCCGGCTGGCCGAGGATGTGCTTCGGGATGATGTGGTAGCCACGGCGCATGGAGATCGTGGCCTTGGCCGCCGCGGCCGCCGCATCGCAGGCGATGTCGACGCCGCTGTTGCCGGCGCCGATGACCAGGACCCGCTTGCCCCGGAAGTCGTCTGCCGAGCGATAGTCGACCGAGTGCAGCAGCTCGCCGTCGAAGTCGCCAGGAATATCTGGCCGGTTCGGGTCCCAGGTGGCGCCGTTGGCACACACCAGGTGATCGAACGTCCGCCGCTCCCCTGCACCAACGGTCAGCTGCCAGCGACCATCGACCCACGCCGCCGACTGCACCTCGGTACCGGTATGGATGACCCGCTCAAGGCCGTAGGCGTCTGCGAAGTCGTGCAGGTAGGCCAGGATCTGCCGATGCGACGGATAGTCGGGATACTCATCCGGCATGGGGAAGCCGGGGAAGCCGGACAGCGTCTTCGACGAGATGAAGTGTGCCGACTCGTACATCGGGGTGCCCGGGTTGTCGAAGGCCCAGATCCCGCCGATCGAATGGTGCCGCTCGAACACCTCAACCGGTAGGCCGGCGGCCAGGAAGGCTCGAGCGAGCACGAGGCCGGACGGCCCGGCACCGACGACGGCCGTTGTTGGGAGCCCTTGGTGGTTTGCGGTCGGCTCGACGGGTCCTGTGATGCTCATCGTGCCAGAGTAAACCGACGATTCATCGGTTTTCAATGGCGGTCGGCCGCGCGCCGACCCGCTCACACCGGGATCGATGCGACGTGGAGGCAGAACCAGACCCGTTCTGTCACACATCGCCGCCAACCGGACATCGTCACCAGAGGGCAGGCCCAACAGAGGGGCCGACGGCAGCGCCCGGACACGTAACGAGGCCCGACACCCCTCGGGGGTGGGGTGCAGACGGCATGAGGAGCAGGACACAGTGAACGACCAGCAGCAGCGGACGTCGACGGGAAGGAAGCGGCTGATCGCCGGCGCGGTGGCGGCCATACTGCTTGCGACGATCTCGCTGGGTGTCGGCGTGGTCGAGGCCCGCCAGTACGCAGCGGAATGCGCTGCGAGTGGGCCTGATCGACTTGCCGCCATGGACGTCTACGAGCAGTCGTGCGAGGCACCGAGGATCGATTGCGACCGGATCGACGGCATCTGGTACTGCTCCAGTCGAGTGATCGGCTCGAACGCTCCCGGCGGGGTGACGTCCTCGGACGTCGGTCAGTCGGCCATCGGCGTCGCGTCTCCGGATGTCGTCGTGGTCACGCTTCCACCGAAGCCGAACACCACGACCACCACGACCCCGACCACAACCAAGGCCCCAACCACCAAAGCCCCGACGACCACTCAGGCCCCAACCACCACCGAAGCCCCAACCACCACCAAGGCCCCAACCACCACCGAGGCACCGACGACCACTCAGGCCCCAACCACCACCGAAGCCCCAACCACCACCAAGGCACCGACCACCACCACGACCGAGCCGCCTGCGGCGCCGGCGACCAACCCGGGGGTCGCAGATCACACCCGCATCGTCTCGATCCGAGACTACGGCGTGCGGCCCGGTGGCGGGGACAAGGCCGACGAGATCAACGACGCCATCGGCCGGGCGGAACGCGACGGCGTGAGCCTCCGGTTCGAACCGGGTGACTACGCCGTCGGCGGCGACATCCGGCTGCGGGACGGCGTCGGCCTGTACGGCAGCGATCGCGGCTTCACCCGACTGATCGGCTCCGGCAGCGCCAGGGAGATCGCGATCGGAACGCAGGGTTCTGCCAGGTCGGTTGCGATCGACGGCTTCGTCTTCGACAACCTGCACGTCTCCATCCGAGGTGGGGAGGGGCGGAACGCCCAGATCACGAACAACCTGTTCACAGACGTCCGGGCCGAGCGCCAGATCTCGATCGCTCGCGGCGAGGACGTGCTCGTCGCCGGCAATGTCTTCATCCGGAACGCCGTCAACCAGGGGAACAGCCAGTACGGCGACAGCGACGGCATGAACGCATGGAAGTCGGAAGGGGTCGTCATCCGCGGCAACGTCTTCGGCGGGCTCACCGATGGGGTCGCCCGCACCAGCGCGCTGTCGCCGGCGATGGTCGATCGACTCGACGCCTACATCGACGCCTACGACGAGTACGACCTCTGGGACGGCGGCTACTACAGCAAGGCCATCGACGGCACGGAGACGGTCGACCTCGACATCGTCGGCAACACGTTCTGGGGGGTGCCGGATGGTGACTTCGCCCGCGATCACGTCGTCTACCTCAAGGCCTACCAGGACGCAGTCGTTGCCGAGAACTACTTCTCCGGCTGGCCCAAGGACTCGAGAGGTGGTCTGAAGATCCGCAACGCCGCCGGCCCGATCGTCATCTCGAACAACCACTTCGACAACGTCCCGATCCTGAGCTACGTCCTGGGCCGCCACGTGAGCATCAACGAAGAACTGCGGCGCACCTACATCGTCGGCAACACGTTCGACCGTGACTACGCCAACGGTTGGGCTCCACTGATGTTCTGGAACAAGACCTCCTCGGGTCGGGTCCAGGACTTCGTGGCCTACGCCAACACGTTCGACACCGACGGCCGAGACGACCTGGACCTGCAGCCAGGACCGGGCGATCGGGGCCGGGAATTGATGGTCGCCGGCAACACCTTCGACGACGGTCGGGCCGACGGTCGCCACGGCGGGGACCACATGACCGACTCGCTGCCGGGCGACATCAAGGCACGGCTTGATGACTACGACCGGATCCACCGGACCCCGACACCTGGGCGGGCCGAACTGGATCGGAACGGCAAGACCCGCTGAGCATCCCCCTGGCGCGGGGCTGTCGGTGGCGGGAGGTCACTCTCGCCACCGACAGCGGTAGCCGGCGCCCTGACCGAAGCCGGGGCGCGATCGATGCAAGCCGGACCGTCAGTCGCCTTCAGTTGTGGCCGGACGAGGCCAGCAGTCCACCTGGGTCGAACCGGAGTAGCACCTGTCCTGGCCGTCACCTCCGTCGAGCACGGCCGCGGAACCGGTGGCCACGAGGAGGGCATCGTCGTCCGGGCCGCCGAACAATCGGTCATCCCCGAACCGAGCTCCGAGCCGGTCCCGGCCGAGACCGCCGACCAGTAGATCGTCACCGTCCAGGGCCGAGACGTAGTCATCGCCCGCCCCGCCGAAGAAGACGTTGTCCCCACTCCCCGCCTCGACGTAGTCGTGACCGTCCTCGCCGAAGATCAGATCACCGCCGCCGAGCCCACCGATGAGATCGTCTCCGGGTCCGCCGAAGATGACGTCGGCCTCCTCGGAACCGGCGATCCCGTCGCGTCCAGGACCGCCGAAGAAGGTATTGCGTCCGAGGTCGCCGGACAGCTCGTCATCACCGGGCCCACC
>JBCCFN010000024.1:0-26849 GCA_039029715.1 Actinomycetota bacterium
CGCATTCCGAAACGCCTCAGACCCCGTGGCACACATATTCTCCACCCGAGTCACCGGCTTGTAATCAATCTTCAACGCCCGACTCAACGTCAACCCGGACACCCCGGACCCCAACGTCCCAAACCAGAACGCATCCACATCGTCCTGGGAGACCCCAGCATCCGCATACGCCGCAGACGCCGCATCGATCAACATGTCATCGACCGACCGATCCCAATGCTCACCGAACGGGGTACACCCCATCCCAACGATCGCCACCCGATCCTTGATCCCTCGTGATGCCATGACCGACTCCTCTCGAGCATGGTGCCGCACCGGCGGCGCGGCCCCCTCGATCGGGCCAGTCTTGCACCGACGACCCGACCGAACCACATCCCCGACCCAGCCGTCACCCGCTCCAGAGCGACCGCCGACCGGGAGCCGGTGAGAAATCGTCGAAAAACTGAAGAACCGGACGGTCCATTCATGGACATTCCGGCCGGCCAAGGTTTATGGTCTGACGCAAGAGGTTGGAGCGGTACGCCCGTGCGGCGGGGTCACACCCGGGTGTGCACCCAATTAGGGCCTACCGCTCCAACCTCGTCTGCGCTTCGCTTCTTGCACCGCAGTAGCAAGGCCCTGCGGTCGTTGGTCGCCCTTCGAGCGACCGGGGCAGATCAACGCTGATCGCCCGTGCAGGGTCAGTGAAGGACGGCCGCCCCATGGTGTCCAGGGTTGTGCGCAGTTTCGTCACATGCGCCGGCCGACCACGGCTGACGGGCCTGCTCAGGCGTCTCGTTGGCGGTCCATTGCGGTGAAGATGGCCCGCTCGATGGCGGCCAGCGACTCCTGGGCGACCTCCATGGTGGTCGGTGTCCACCCCTGGTCGATCGACGTGGCGCCGGCGATCCGACCGACCCCGACCGCCCATCGGGTGGTCCGCTCGGCCACCAGCCGAATGGGGACCGACGGGTCGAACCAGTGGGCAGAGACCAGGCTCGGTCCGTCGAATCGGTACTCGCGATGCCACTGGCCCCGTCGAAGAATGATCCGACCGGCGCCGCGCTCGTCCGCGACCCGGAGCCAGATCGGTCCCCGCCAGTACCGCGGGAAGCTGACGGCCTCGCTCCCCCGACCGGCTCGGAGCTCGAGGGCGGCCAACCTGCCCTCGGCACCGAGGGCGTGATCGAGCGCAACCGGCAGCATCCGATCGTGGGGCCGTCCGATGTCGGTCTCGAACCGCCGCAGCGTGTCCCGCCCAACCGCGGTACCGGTCAACTCGGTCAGCCGATCGGCCATGGCCATCAGCGACAGCCCGCGGGCGGTGCGGAGCCGGGCGAACCGGCGCCGATCGACCTCCTCGATCCCCTCCGGCTCCGGCGGCCACCGGGTCGGTTCCGGCACCGCCCGACCCTCGACGTAGTCGGCCACCTTCTCCCTCGCCGCCTCGGCGAGCTCCAGGATGTCCTTGGACCGTGCCGCCAGCTTGTCGGCAAGGCTGAGGCTGAACAGGTCGACGAAGGCGCCATCGGCCGAGCTCGGCTGCATCAGGGTCATGGCATCGATGATCGGGGCACCGGGGATCCGGTCCGGGAGCGCCCCGGTGCCGAAGTCGGCCCACCCGGGTTCGGACAGGTGGAACAGAACAGGTGAGTCCGGGACGGAGGCGCCGGCGGTGATGAAGACCCCGTTCGGCCCCGGCTCCAGCTCCTGCTCCATGCGGGCCACCCCCCACTCCCCGACCAGGGTCAGGCGGGGCGCCGGACTCCGTAGCCACATCCACCGGGGCTGGGACGGCCCGGAGAACACCTTGGTCCACAGTTGCCCGGGTTCCAGGCCCCGCGGCGAGCTCTCGGCCCACAGCAGGTCGGCCAGGACGTGCTCGCCCTTCAGTGCGGTGTCCAGGTCCCGGAGGTCGATGGAGATGGCCCGTCGACCCCGCTCCCAGTTGGAGAGCGCGCTCGGGCGGACATTGAGCAGCGCGGCGCATTCCTGCTGGGTGAGACCCAGCACGTCGGTCCGCCACCATCGCAGTACGTCACCCGACGACAACCACGGAGCCATTACCGCAACCCTACACCGACCAACCCGTCTGTTGGAGGGGCACCTCGGACCACCACGATCGTTGTGCTCGGCCCCGGCCTGGTTCAGGTCACCGAGCCGGAGGTGTCTGCGAGGGCTCTCGCTGCGGCGACGGCGTCCTCGTATCGTTCGAAGACGTGCGCCTCGGACACCAGTCCGCCGACAAGCTCGACGCCCCGGAGCCGGTCGAGGGGTTGATCGGCCACCCGGGCCAGCAGCACCTCCACCCCTCGCTCTTCCAGGGCGAGGACCACGTCCTCGAGGGCGTAGAGGCCGGACTGGTCGATGGTCGGGACCCGCTCCAGATCGATGATCAGGACCCGGGCGCTTGCCGGGAGGAGTTCAGTGATCTCCCGGAAGCCGGTGGCGAAGCCGAAGAACAGCGGGCCATAGACGTGCTTGGCATAGACGTCGCTGTTCACCTGCTCCATATCGTCGCCGAGCGGGATGGCCTCGCCGTCGGCATCGACCGGGACCAGGCGGGTCCGTTCCTCGGACAGGTTTGCGACCCGCAGCATGAACAACACGCAGGCCAGTGCGATGCCGGTCCCGACCGCAACGATGAGGTCGCCGAAGACGGTGATCAGCAGCACCAGGACCAGGACCGCCCCGTCGGCCCTCGGGACCGCTCGTAGGTGCCGGAGCCCCCGGGTGTCGACGATGGCGAACCCGATCGGGATCAGGATGCCGGCCATTACCGCGAGCGGAACGTCTGCCACCAGTGAACCGGCGCCGAGCAGCATGACGAGGAGGAGCACGCCGTGGAACGTCCCGGACAGCCGGGTGCGACCACCGGCGTCGATGTTCACCACCGTCCCCTTGGTTGCGCCGGCACCGGGCAGACCGCCGATCAGGGCCGCTGCGATGTTGCCGAGCCCCTGGCCGAGCAGCTCACGGTTGGAGTCGTGCTTGGTCCGGGTGATGTTGTCTGCGATGACCGACGTCAGCAACGAATCGATCGAGCCGAGCACGGCCAGGATCAGGCCGTACTCGATGATCAGACCGAGGTTGCCGAGGTCGATGTCGAACATGTCACCGACCCGGAGCGATGGCAGTCCCTCTGGGATCTCGCCGATCGTCGGGACGTCGAGGCCGAGCAACCGGGCGGCGATCGTCCCGACGATCAGGGCGCCCAATGCGGCCGGAACGACCTTGGTGATGCGGGGTAGGAGGTAGAACACCGCAACCGTCAGCAGTCCGATGCCGGCCGCGTCCCAGTCGATGGCCGACAGCGGCTCGTCGATTCGACGGAAGACATCGATCGTCGACTTCGGAGAATCCCAGCCGAGGAACGGCCAGATCTGGAGGACGACGATGATCAATCCGACCCCGCTCATGAAGCCGGAGATCACCGGGTACGGGAAGTACCGGACGTATCGGGCCACCCCGACCAGACCGAATCCGATCTGAATCACTCCGCCGACGAGGAACGTCAGCAGGATCACGCCGATGGCGTTGTCGACGTTGCCCTCCCGGGCGATGGCCAGGGAGACGACGGTTGCGCTCACGACCGTCATCGGTCCGGTCGGCCCGGTGACCTGGGTCGCCGTCCCACCGAAGAGTGCAGCCACGATCCCGGCCCCGATGGCGCCGTACAAACCGGCTTCCGCCCCCAGGCCGGACTGCACGCCGAATGCCAGGGCCAACGGCAGTGCGACGACGGCGGCGACCAGGCCGCCGAGCAGGTCGCCCTGCAGCGTGGCCCGGCTCGGGCGCGTGCCGTCCGTGGTCGTTGCTGCCTCGCTCATCAACGCGCTCCCGCTACCGCCGTGAAGGACCAGGTGCCAGGATGGCCGATCGGGATCGAGCAGGCGAAACCCGGCGTTGCAACCGGCGGCGGCCGGTGTGTGGCCAATCGATCCCCGCGAGTCGGTCGCCTCGACGCCCCGATCGGCCGGTGACGGTCAGACCGGCTGGTCGTCGTGGTCACCGTTTGTGAACTGCTCCATGTACAGGTCCCGGTAGAAGCCGCGAGCGGCCATCAGCTCGTCATGGGAACCGATCTCCTGGATCCGCCCCCGGTCGAGGGCGATGATCTGGTCTGCGTGGCGGACGGTGGCCAGCCGGTGGGCGATGACGAACGAGGTCCGGCCCTCCATCAGCCGATCGATGGCCGCCTGGATCCGGCGCTCGGTCCTGGTGTCGACGCTCGAGGTCGCCTCATCCAGCACCAGGACGTCCGGCTCGGACACGATGGCCCGGGCGATGGTCAGCAACTGGCGCTGCCCCTGGGAGAGGCTGACCGCCCCCTCGGCCAGCACGGTGTCGTAGCCGTTCGGCAACCGACTGATGAACCCGTGGGCGTTTGCGCTCTTGGCCGCCTCGATGCATTCCTCGTCCGTGGCCCCGTCCCGCCCGTACTTGAGGTTGTACATCACCGATTCGGAGAACAGGTACGGCACCTGCAGGACCACCCCGCAGCGATGGCGCAGGTCGTCGAGCTCGACGTCTGTGATGTCGTGATCATCGAGGCTGATCGTCCCCGACTGGATGTCATAGAACCGGGTCAACAGGTTGATGATCGTCGACTTGCCGGCCCCGGTCGGGCCGACGAGGCCGATGAACTGGCCGGGCTCGACGTGGAAGTCGTTGTCGAACAGGATCTGCTTGGACTCGATGTAGCTGAAGTCGACGTGGTCGAAGTCGACCTTCCCCTCAGCGGACGGCAGCGGGGTTGCACCGTCCTTGGATGCGAGGTCCGGCTCGGTGTCGATGATCGAGAAGACCCGCCTCGCCCCCGCGACCGCCGACAGCGTCTGGGTGACGACCTGCGACAGCTGCATCGCCTGTCCGCCGAACTGCTGGGAGTAGCCGACGAAACTGACGACGTCGCCGAGCGAGATGGCCCCGGACAGCGCCCGGGTGCCCCCGATCAGCCCGACCAGGGCGATGTCGAGGTTGTTGACCAGCCGGCTTGCCGGTTGCATCAGGTAGCTGCGGAACTGGGCAGACCGGTCGGCCTCCCTCGCCTCCTCCGACAGCTCGATCAGCCGCGACAGCGTCTCGGCCTCGGTGGCATAGGTCCGAACGGTTCGCTGGCCCTGCACCACCTCTTCGGCGTACCCGTTGACCTCGCCGATCAACTGCTGGTAGGCGGCGGCGTCGGCCTGGATCCTGCGACCGAGTACCACGATCAGACCGAGCGACATCGGCACGATCAACAGCACGACCACGCTCATCGTGAAGTCAAGGGAGAACATGATGATCAACATCGTCACCACGGTCATGGCGGTGGTGATGATCCGGGGCACCGCAGCGGTGAAGAACTGGTTGACCGTCTCGATGTCGGAGGTGACCCTGGCGTTGAGGTCGCCGGGTGCCTCGGCGTCATAGAACCCGAGCGACAGGGTCTGCATAGCGGCGAACAGGTCTTCCCGCATCAGCTCCATGCCGTGCTGGGCCAGCGAAGCAAGCTGCCGGTTCGCCACGTAGGTCAACAGGCCGCCGAGCACCGCTACCGCAACGATCGAGACCCCGTACAGGGTGGCGTTGCCGGCGTCACCGGAAGCGAACTCGTCGACCGCCCGGCCGAACAGCAGTGGCTGGAAGGCCAGCACCACCGTCCCCAGGATGAGGAACAGCACCGCCGCACCGAGCAGTACCGGCTGGCGGGCAACGTAGCCGAGCAGCCGCATGAACGTGCCGGGTTGCCCGGTCCGACCCCCGGCCATCAGCGAACCGTCCCGCTCCGCCGCCGCTGCGGCTCCGACCTCATGGCGCCTCCAGCAGGTCGGCGATCTCCTCGAGCGAGCCGAGTTGTGACTCGGCGATCTCGCGATACAGCTCCGAGCGCTCCATCAGCTCGGCGTGGGATCCGACGTCAGACACCGTCCCCTCGTCGAGCAGGACGATCTTGTCCGCCCGCATCGCAGTGGTGATCCGCTGGGCAACGATCAGCACGGTCCGACCGGCCATCTCGACGTCTAGCGCCTGCTGGATCCGGGCCTCGGTTGCCACATCGACCGCCGAGGTGGTGTCGTCGAGGATCAGGATGCGAGGTTTGGCGGCGATGGCCCGGGCCAGGCTGAGCCGCTGCCGCTGCCCGCCGGACAGATTGTTGCCGCTCTCGGTGACCGCTCCGTCGTAGCCGTCGAGCTGGGCCGAGATGAACCCGTGGGCGTCTGCGACCCTGGCGGCGTGCTCGGCCTGGTGATAGTCGCAGCGGGGCTCTGACGCCCGGTCGGATCCATAGCTGCGGCCGTAGGCGATGTTGCTGTAGAAGGTCCCCCGGAACACCATGGCCTGCTGCTCGGCGACCGAGATCTGGGACCGCAGCGCGGTCAGGTCGAGGGTCCGAACATCGTTCCCGTCGACAAGGACCTGCCCGTCGGTCACGTCGTAGAACCTCGGCACCAGGCTGATCAGCGTGGTCTTGCCGCTACCGGTCTGGCCGAGGATGGCCACGGTCTCCCCCGGCTCCGCCTCGAAACTGACGTCCCGAAGCACCGGGGTCTGGAGCGGTCGACGGTCGCCGTCGAGGTAGGACATCGACACCGACCGGAACTCGATCCGGCCGGTCAGCTCCCCAGGATCGACCGGGTCGGTGGGCGGGATGATGTCTGGCTCGGTCCGCATCACCTCGACGATCCGGGACAGCGAGGCCTCGAACTTGCCGAGCTCCGGCAGGACGAAGGCGACGATCATGATCGGGATCATGGCGGTCAGCAGGTAGTTGAAGAAGGTGGTCAGCTCGCCGGGCTGGAGCGCATCGGGGTCACCGTTGACCACACCGGTCGCCACCTCGGTGCCGCTGGTGAGGACGGCGACGCCAACGGCGCAGTACAGCAGACCGAACAGCACCGGCTGGAACAGTGCGCTGCGGAGCGCCGGCTTCAGCTGGCGCTGGTAGACCTCCTGGTTCCGTTCGGCGAACCGTTCGGCCTCCAGTTCGGTTCGGTTGAACGCCTTGACCACCCGGACGCCGGCGATGTTCTCGTAGAACACGGTGTTGAGCCGGTCGAGGGCGGCCTGGGCCTTGGCATAGAGCGGCCCGAGTCCGGGGGCGATGGCCAACACGACGATCACGGTCACCACCATGACCGCCGCCATGATCCAGACCAGGGACGGGCTCTGGATCCACACCAGCACCACCGCCCCGACCAGCAACCACGGCGCCTGGAACAGCATGAACATCGTCTGCATGAACGCCGTCTTCATGATGTTCACGTCGCTGGTGAGTCGGACGAGCAGCTCGGCGGTCGAGAGCCGATCGAGGTCACCGTGGCTGAACGTCGTCACCTTCTCATACAGGAGGCGTCGGAGGGAGTGGGCCAGGTTGGTTGCGGTCAATGCGGTCAGGTAGGCGACGCCGCCGGCGACGATGAGGTTCAGAACCGACCACAGGATCATCTGGAAGCCGACCTCGACCACCCGATCGGTGTTCTCAGCCAGGATGCCCTCGTCGATGATCCGCTGAACCAGCTGCGGGATCATCAGCTGGATGCCGACCATGACGATCACGCCGAGCTGGGCCAGCATGAAGTTTCGCCGCTCGCTGGCCGGGGCATAGGAGAGGACCCGGAAGAACGCCCGGATGCCGCTCACCTCGTCTCACCCACAGCGTCATCCTCGCCTCGAACCAGGCCCGCATCGTAGCCCGTCGCCACGGGACGGGCATCAGGCGATCCCCGCCGTCTCGGAGCGCGGACTTGTCGTCAACCGATAATCATATTAGAATTTCAGCATATGAATGACGTGGAAGCTGCTGCCGAGCTGCTCAAGGCATTCGCCCATCCCCTCCGGTTGGCGATCGTGCTCGAGGTCGAGCAGGGCGAGCGGTGCGTCCACGATCTGACCGACGCCCTCGACGCCAGCCAACCGTTGATCTCCCAACACCTGAAGATCCTCCGCCAGGCCGGGGTCCTGACCGGGCGGCGGCGAGGTCGGGAGATCGTCTACACGATCGCCGACCACCACGTGACCCACATCGCGCTCGACGCCATCGAGCACGCAAAGGAAAGGAACCCCCAATGACCACCTGCACGATCCACGCCGACCATCCCCACACCCACGGACCCGGCTGTGGCCACGTCGCCGTCGTCCACGGCGACCACACCGACTACATCCATGACGGCCACGCCCACCGCGAGCATGACGGCCACTGGGACGAGTGCGAGCTCACCCACGTGGTGGCCGAGGACCACGGCGACCACGTCCACGGTCCGGGCTGCGGCCACGAGGCCATTCCCCACGGCGACCATGTCGACTACCTCCACGACGGCCATCGCCACGCCGCCCACGGGGACCACTACGACGAGCACTGACGGCCGGACCGGCGGCGCCGAGCGCGTCGCCGGGGTTCCGCCGGCCCGGCTTAGGAACAGGACTCATTCTTACCTAGGCTGAGTTGATGCTTGGCCGGCAGAGCGCAACGCATCAGAGCACACCGAACCAGAGCACAACGCACCAGACGGCGGAGACCGGTCCCGGCCACCGCTCCCCCGGCTCGATCACGCTGGACCAGGTCGACGCCCATCGCGGGCGCCGGCTGGCGCTGCGAGACGTCAGCTTCGCCGTCCAACCGGGCACGTTGACCGCCGTGATCGGCCCGAACGGTGCCGGCAAGTCCACCCTGTTCGGCATCCTGAGCGGCCGCCTGCGGGCCACCTCGGGCACGGTCGACGCCGAGGGCGCCGTTGCCGAAGTACTCCAGACAACCGACCTGGACGAACAACTCCGGCTGACCGTCGATGACGTGGTCCGGATCGGCCGCTATCCGGCCCGCGGCCTGCTCCGCCCGATGCGGGCCGACGATCGCACGATCGTACGGGAGGCGCTGGCCGCCACCGACATGCTCCCGTTACGGCGTCGGCCGATCGGCGAGCTGTCCGGCGGGCAGCGCCAACGGGCCCTCATCGCCCAGGGCCTGGCCCAACGGGCACCCATCCTGCTGCTTGACGAGCCGACGGCCGGCCTCGACCGCCGCTCGCAACGGCAGGTGATGGCCATCATGCGGGCGGAGGCCGAACGGGGAACGACGATCATGTTCGCCACCCACGACCTCGACCAGATCGACCAGGCGGACAACCTGATCGTCCTGGCCTGCGACTGCCTGTGCTGTGCGCCACCGCCGATCGCCCTTGCCGATCCGGCCGTCACCGGGCTGTTTGGCCCTGCGCCCCGTCTGACCTGGAACAATGGCGGCGGCAACGCCGAGTCGCCGGTGGGCACCACCAGCGCTACGTCGTAGCCGCACGAAAACCGAGCTGCTCAGCCCGGAATGAGCGAACCGCAAAGCGAGAACGATTCTTGCTTTTGGTACCCTTGACCGGGCGACGACCCGCAACGGCCGGAGGAGACCGGATGGCAGACAACACGAAGAGTTCACCCCTACACGACGTGGTGGTCGTCGGGGCCGGCGCCGCCGGCGTCGGCGTGGCGGTGACACTGCTCCATGCCGGCATCGAGGACCTGGTCGTGATCGACCGCGATACCGTCGGTGCCTCGTTCTCCGCCTGGCCGGCCGAGACGCGGTTCATCACCCCCTCCTTCCCGACCAACTCGATCGGCATGTTGGACCTGAACTCGGTGGCTATCGGCACCTCGCCGGCGGTGACGCTCGGTGCGGAACACCCCACCGGGTCCGAGTACGCCTCGTACCTGGTCCGCCTGGCTCGCTATTTCCAGGTGCCGGTCCGGGAGGGGATCGACATACTCCGGGTCACCCCGACCAAGGACGAGTTCCACCTGGAGACCACAGACGGGGCGATTCGGGCCAAACACGTGGTGTGGGCCGGTGGCGAGTTCCAGTACCCCCGGTTGGACGCCATGCCCGGGGCCGAACACTGCACCCACACCGCAACGATCGAGCTGTATCAGGATCTCGAGGGCGACGACTTCATCGTCATCGGTGGCTACGAGAGCGGCATCGACGCGGCGTACCACCTCGCTCATCGAGGCAAGCGGGTCCTCCTGTTCGACCAGGGATGCCCATGGAAGAGCGAGACCTCAGACCCAAGCGTGGCCCTGTCCACGTACTCCCAGGAGCGGATGAAGGATCCGCAGTTCCTGGAGATGGTGACCCTGCGCCCCCACACCCCGATCGCTGCGGTGCGGCGGGAGGGCGACACCTTCATCGTCGGCTCGATCGAGGGCGAGCAGTTCGAGACAAACCAACCGCCACTGCTCGCCGGCGGGTTCACCGGGAGCCACCGCATGGTGGCCCACCTCTTCGACACGCGGGAGGACGGCTTCCCGCTGCTCGACGAGGACGACGAGTCCACACTGACCCCGGGGTTGTTCCTGTGCGGCCCGGCCGTTCGACACGGCAACCAGTCGTTCTGCTTCATCTACAAGTACCGGCAACGGTTCGCCGTTGTCGCGAAGGCCATCGCCGACTCGCTCGAGCTGCCGGCCACCCAACTGGAGATGTACCGGATGTGGGGCATGTACCTCGACGATCTCAGCTGCTGCGGTGAGGAGTGCGTATGTTGACCGACGGCCCGCCCGCGGCCGCTGGTTCCAACTCCAGCTCCGGCCGTCTGGCTCGCGCACTCGACATCCGGTGGCTTGGGCAGACCGTAGCCAGCCTGGCCTGGATCTCCAGCGTCCTGGTCGCCGGCATCGGTTCCGGCGCCGACTGGCTGCAGCTGCTCGCAGCGAGCGCATGGCTCGCCGCCAACGTCGCTTCGTTGGTGTCGACCGACGGATGAGGGCCCCCGGCCGCAGGCGATCGGCGGCGTGATCGAGATCGACACCCTCGTCGTCGGGGCTGGGCCTCAGGCGCTGACCGTCGTCGCCCGCTGGGTCTGTGACCGACCATCGGCGGTCGAGCAGTTCATCGCCGTCGATCCGGCAGGAACGTGGCTACGGGCGTGGGATCGCCAGCTCGAACGACAACGGGTCGACGTGCTCCGCAGCCCGGGCGTGCACCAACCGGATCCGGACGAGATGGCGCTCCTCCGGGCCCATCGATACATCCAGCGGCGTCGCTGTCGGTCTGGGCGCCCCGAGCCCGAAACCTTGAACGGCCCGATCCGACGCCCAACGACCGTGGCGTTCAGCGGCTTCTGCCGTGAACTGATCGAACGTACCGGCCTGGCACAACGTGTCCTACCGGCGACCGTCAGCGGCCTTCGCCAAACCGGCAACCAACGCGCACCTCGTCGATGGGAGGCAGATCTCAGCGACGGCACGATGGTCCGAACCAGCCGGGTGCTGTGGGCCGGCAACCCGCACGAGCCGAACGTACCGCCGGGGGTTCGGCTCTGCGAGGCCGTCGTCCACAGCACAGACGTGGACGTGGCAGCGGTCGCTCCCGGTCAACGGATCATCGTCATTGGTGGGGGCCAGACCGCTGGGCAACTGGCCCTGGTCGCCGCCGGGTCGGGTGCCGAGGTCTTGCTCGTGTACCGTGGAGCTCAGCGAGTCGTCGATCTCGACGTCGACGCCGGCTGGCTCATGGACAACCACCTGACACCGTTCCGCTCGATCGACGACCCGGCCGAGCGCCGCCGCGTCGTCGAACGAGCCCGCCGAGGCTCGATGAACGCCGAGCTTGCAGACGCGCTCCATCGATCGTCGGTCCGGTGGTTGACCGATGCCGGCGAGCTGACCGCCAGGCCGGACGGCGACGGCGTCGTGGTCGGCTTTGCCGGAGCCGAGGTACCGGCCGACCTCGTCTGGCTGGCAACCGGTTCCAGACCGGACCTGCGGGCCGACCCGGTGCTCGCCGAACGAGCGGCTGCCGGCGCTCCCCATGTGGACGGATGGCCGATCCTCGATGACCGTCTGCAGTGGGAGGACGGCCTGGTGATCGTTGGGGCATTGGCGGCCCTGACCCTCGGTCCCGCTGCCGGGAACCTCGGCGGTGCCCGCGCTGCGGCTGAGCTCCTGGCCGCCGACCTTCCTCCGGTTTCTGCGCCTCGGCCTCGTCCATCGTCATGCCACACCGGCCGGCGGGCCCTACGATCTGTTGGTGGCCCGAACCACCGTGACCCCCGCATTCCTGGATGATCTCATCGACCGCTGCCGCCAGACCCTTGCCGCCGCCGGCGAGGCCGATCGGGCCATCATCGATGATCTGACCGCCGTGCGCGATCATCTCATTCAACTGGAGCAGCACGATCTCGGTGAGTGGATCCGGGACCTGCCGAGCGAGAACCTCGGCGACTTCCTGGCTGACATGGAGGTCACGGCCAGGCAAGCGGACGCCGACTCAGACATCGGCTCGTTCATCTCGGCGCTTGCCGACTGGCAGACCACTGCCGAGGCGCATCGCAACAACTGGTGACCGCTTCTCGGTTTGCCGGCCAGCTCCGGCCGGCGGTCTCCTACGGCCGGCCGACGCCGGTCTCCGACTGAGCCTGCTCGAACCAGTCGATCACCTGCCCGAGGTACGGTTCACCGTAGATCTCGATGAACTGGGCGGTCTGTGGGTCCGCCGGATCCCGGAGTGCCCGGAGCCTGGTGTCGACGAAGTCCGCAGTCAGCTCGATCCCGCAATCCACCGTGATGCAGTGCCGCCACTGGTCATAGGTTCGAGGAAAGTCTGTCGCCATGGCCGTATCACCTCGGGAGGTTCGCTGGTCGGTGGTTCGTTAATGATAATGGTTCTTATTTCTGTTCCGCTTCCTCCGCTGCCAGCCCCCGGAGCGCGGCGTCCAATTCCACATAGGTCCGGGCCACCGGCAGGCGAGGACGGAGCGTCCGGGTGGCCTCCGCCGGCCGGAACAGCACGGCCCGATCGGCACCGTCGAGCATCTCGACGTCGTTGAACGAGTCGCCGGCGGCCGCCACCCGGTAGCCGAGCGCCCGGAAGCCCTCCACCGCTGCCCGTTTCGCCGCCGGACGTCTGGTCGACGCGTCGACGATGCGGTCGGCGTCGACCCGGAGCCGATGGCACAGCGTCAACGGGTGACCGAGCTTCGCCAGCAGCGGCCGGGCCAGTTGCTCATAGGTATCGGACACGATGGCCACCGGCCGATCGGCCTGAAGGGACCGCAGGAACTCGACCGCACCGGCGAACGGTTCCAGCCCGGCCACGATCTCTTCCAGGCGGCTGAACGGGATCCGATTGCTGTCCAGGGCCGCCAGCCGGTTGGCCATCAGCTCGTCGTAGTCTGCGACCTCACGGGTGGTGAGTCGCAATGCATCGACCCCGGTCGCCTCGGCCACGGCAACCCAGATCTCGGGCACCAGTACCCCCTCGAGGTCGAGGGCGACCAGCCACTGCCCACCCCGATCAGTGGTGATGGTGGTGGCCCTCGTGATGGTCGTTCGAGTGGGAATGGCCGTGGGAGTGGGAGTGATCGTGGTGGCTGTGGCGATGCTCGGCGGCCAGGTGGGAGTGGCCGACCCCGATCGGTTGCCCGGCCTTCTCCTCCATCCCGGGGAACGGGGCCCGGTAGGCGCACGTGTCGCAGTTGACGGTCGGGCGTCCTTCGATCGCCTCCCGGTACCGCTGCTCGATCACGGCGGTCAGCTTGGCGTCTGGACCGAAGTAGCCGGCATCGACGACCTCGACCCCGGTCCGCTCGCTGAACTCTGCGATCTGATCCCTGGCCCGCTCGATCAGCTTGCCGTTGCACAGGAACCAGAAGAACAGCGCCACCCGCTCGTGGCCGACCCGTTCGATCAGGTCGAGGGCATCCGGGGTCAACGGCCAGGTCATACCGGTGAACCCCATCTGCAGGAACCCGCTGTCGACCCACTCGGCCAGCATTCGACCGGCCTTGGAGGCCTCGGCGTTTGCGTCTGGATCGGAGGTGCCGCGGGCGATGACGACCAGCGGCATGTCCGTGGCGTCGACGGCCCGCAGATTGTCGGCAGCGATCTCGATCATGTCCGGCACAGCGCCGAGCGGTGACCCGAAGGCGATGTCCACCCCCGGGTGTCGGAGCCGAGCCTCGACCACGATGGCCGGCACGTCGCTCTTGGCGTGGCTGGCTCCGAGCAGCATGAGCGGCAGCACAACGATCCGCTTGCAGCCACGGGCCACCATGGCATCGAGGACCAGACCAGCCGGCGGGTCGGTCATCTCGAGGAAGCCGACCTCGACGATCAGGTCTGGCAGCGCAGCCTGGGTCTGATCGCCGATCTGGTGCATCTGGGCCGCGCTGATCATGCAGCGCGAGCCGTGCCCGACCAGCAGCAGGCCTTCCGGTGCCGTGGCGGGACCGCGCGGCGGCCGCTCCGGCGGCGTGACCGAGGAGTGGAGGGGGATGGAGACCGAGCGCTCAACGAGCATCGAGCACCTCCTGGCTGATCGTTCGAATGGTTGTCGATGCGGTCGAGGGGTCGAGGTCGGCCGCCGGTACGCACCGGGAGCCCATGGCGTCGGCCAGGCGAGCTGCCAGTCCGAGCCGGGGCATCGACTGCTCGCAGTCCAACACCAGGCCGGCAAGACCGGCCCGTCGGAGATCCGAGGCTGCGGCCAGTGCGTCATCGAGGGCGGCAGGACTCCCGCTGGCCCGACCGTCGGACATGACGACCACGAACGGGCTGCGGCCCTGGTCCCGCCGGGACCGGGCGAGCTCCAACGCTTGGCGGAGCCCGGCGGCCAGCGGGGTGGCCCCGCCGGTCTCCAGGGAGGTGAGGCGGTTGCGGGCGACCTCGACCGAACCGGTCGGGGCCAGCACGACCTCGGCGTCCTCGCCACCGAATCGGATCAGGGCCACGTGATCCCGGCGCTCGTAGGCGTCGCCGAGCAGGCCGAGCGCGGTGCCGGTGGCCAACCGGGCCCGCTGGTCGGAACCCATCGACCCGCTGGTGTCGACCACGAGGATCAGCAGGCTGCCGGCCGGCCGCTCCCGGACCGCCTGCCGGAGATCACCGACGCCGATGGCGGCGTCCGGGTCGTTGCGTCGGCGATCGGCCAAGCGCCGGACCGTGGCGGCCACGGCGATCGGTCTGGTGCTCGCCTGCTCGAAGCCGACGTCCCGGACCAACCGCCCCCCATGACCTTCGGCCATCGTCCGCTGGCCTGCGGTGGCAGTACCGGCCGGCCGGTTCGGGACGATGGTCTCGGCTGGTGGTCGGCGGTCGGCGCCGACGGCCATGGACGACATCTGGCCGGGTCGGGCCCCGTCGTTCGCTTCACCGGCCGTACCGGCGCCTGGCCCGCTCGGACCGTCGTCGGTCGACCGATCGGTCGGTTCCTGGTC
The DNA here is from genome assembly GCA_039029715.1 of Actinomycetota bacterium. Taxonomy (GTDB): domain Bacteria; phylum Actinomycetota; class Acidimicrobiia; order Acidimicrobiales; family SZUA-35; genus JAHELU01. The sequence goes on from JBCCFN010000024.1 coordinate 15,165, forward strand.
CGTCTCCCCCGGCGGCACCTGTGTGGCCGACCGGCCCGGATCCGGGTTGCTCGAATCCCCGTCCGGCGGTGGGCCGAGGGTGTCGTCAATGGCGTCCGCCAGATGGTCTGGCGACAGCACCGGCGGGTCGAACGGGTTGCGACGGCTCCGGTGGGCCAGAACCAGCGGCGCCACCAGACGAAGATCGTCCTCACCGGCCACCGTCCGCCCGGCGAGGGCGGCATGGGCGGCCGCCGCCCGGCAGAGGACGAGATCGGCCCGCAGCCCCTCCGCCCCGACCGCCAGGGCCAGCCGGGATGCGGTCTCGATCAACCCGTTGGGGACCGTTGCCGGGTTGGCCGCCGCCAACACGGCCCGCAGCCGCTCGGTCTCGGCCGCCGGCTCGAGCCCAGGCTCGGCGTCGACACCGACGCCGTCGAACTGCAGCCGGCGACGAACCGCCTCGGCCCGGTCGAGCGGGTCGGTGCTGGCCACGATCTGGACCGACAGTCCGAACCGATCGAGGAGCTGGGGCCGCAGCTCACCCTCCTCGGGGTTCATCGATCCGACCAGGACGAACCGGGCATCGTGGTGATGGGAGATCCCGTCCCGCTCGATCCGGTTGCGCCCGGAGACCGAGACATCGAGCAGCGTGTCGACCAGGTGGTCGGCCAGCAGGTTGATCTCGTCGACGTAGAGCACGCCCCCGTGGGCGGCGGCCAGCAGACCCGGGGTCACCGTCGCCTCGCCGGTCGCCAGCATGGCGGCCACGTCGATCGTGCCGATCAACCGGTCCTCGGTGGCGCCGAGCGGCAGCTCGACGAACGACGCCTCGCCGGGCAGCAGGCCGGCCAAGCCCCTGGCCAAGGTGGTCTTGGCCGAGCCCTTCTCGCCCCGGAGCAACACGCCGCCGATGCCGGGATCAACCGCGAGCAGCTGCAGCGCCAACTTGGCGTCATCCTGCCCGACGACCGAGGCGAACGGGAACTGCCGCTCCCCTGGGCCGCCGTCGACCGTCATCGGGACTCCTCCCACCCCTCGGCCTCCAGGATGGCCTGCTCCAGCGTGGCCCGGGCCTCGTCCGATGCGTCCCACATGTCCCGCTGGTCGGCCTCGAGCAGCCGCTCGGCGATCGAGCGCAGGGCCCACGGGTTCGATTCCTCGAAGAACTTCCTGGTCCCGGCGTCTGCGACGTAGGCCTCGGTGACCCGTTCGTACATCCAGTCCTCGACCACCTTGGCCGTTGCGTCGTAGCCGAACAGGTAGTCGACCGTGGCCGCCAGTTCGAACGCGCCCTTGTAGCCGTGCTGTTGCATGGCGGCGATCCACTTCGGGTTGATCACCCGGCTCCGGACCACCCGGGCCGCCTCCTCGGCCAGGGTCCGGACCTGGGGGTTTGCCGGGTCGGCGGAGTCGCCGAACCAGGCCTTCGGCGCGCTCCCGGTCAGGGCCCGGACCGCAGCGATCATCCCCCCGTGGTCCTGGAGGTAGTCGTCGGAGTCGAAGATGTCGTGCTCCCGGTTGTCCTGGTTCTTGACCGCGACGTCGATGGCGGCGAACCGGCGCCGCATCGCCTCCGGCTCGGAGGTCCCGAACCGGTCCCGGCCGTAGGCGAATCCGGACCAGGCGAGGTAGACCTCGGCCAGGTCGGCATCGCTTCGCCAGTTCTTCGATTCGAGCACCGGGAGGATGCCGGAGCCATACCCTCCCGGTGGTGGCCCGTAGATCCTGGCATCGGCATTGCCAGCCACGGCGATCGGGTTCATCTCGACCGGCTCGTCGAGCCCGGCCACCAGCTCGACCGCCTCGTCGAGCAGGGTGATGACGTGGGGGAAGGCGTCTCGGAAGAACCCGGAGATCCGAAGCGTCACGTCGACCCTGGGACGGCCGAGCTCCTCGAGCGGGATCACCTCGAGGCCGGTGACCCGGCCACTCTCATCGCTCCAGGTCGGCCGGACACCCAGCAGGGCCAGGGCCTCGGCGGCGTCGTCTCCGGTGGTCCGCCTGGCCGCGGTGCCACACAGGACCAGGCCGACTGTGACCGGGGCGGCGCCCGTCTCCTCGACGTACTTGGCAACCAACCGGTCGGCCAGGGTGGCACCGACCTCCCAGGCGAGCGGTGACGGGATGGCCTTCGGGTCGACCGAGTAGAAGTTCCGCCCGGTCGGCAGGACGTGGGCCCCACCGCGACTCGGGGCCCCGCTCGGGCCGGCCGGCACGTAGCGGCCATCAAGCATCCGCAGCAGGTTCGTGATCTCGTCCGTGGTCCGCTCCAGGTTGGGGATGAGCCGGCCGGCCAGCCACCGCAGTGTCGGATCCTCGGTCGTGGCGCCATCCCAGCCGGTGGCCGCCAGGGCCTCGACCCGGGCCTGGCAGTCGGCCTCGACCCGGTCGATCTCGGTGCGGATTCCGGCCTGCAGGTCGACGCCGAGTTCGGCGGCCACGGTGGCCCGCAGGGCCGGGACCGAGGCCTGGGGCAGCCTGGTCACCGCCAGAGCGGTCTCGATCAGCTGCTCCCCCTCCGGCCCCCGACCGAGCACGTGCAGGCCACCACGAATCTGGGCGTCCTTGAGGGCACAGAGGTAGCCGTCGACGTGGAGGATCATGTCGTCGAAGTCGTCGTCGGTCGGGGCGGCGTCGCCAAGGTCGAGGTCACGATGGATCTCGGTCGACACCAGCAGCTCCCACACCTGGGTCCGGATCGCCGGGAGCTTGCCGGGGTCCATGGCCTCCATCTGGGCGTAGGCGTCGAGGAGCTGCTCCAGCCGGGCGATGTCGTCGTAGGTGTCGGCCCGGGTCAGTGGCGGCGGCAGGTGGTCGATGACCACGGCATGGGTCCGGCGCTTGGCCTGGGTCCCCTCCCCCGGGTCGTTGACCACGAACGGGTAGGCGAAGGGCAGATCGGCCAGGGCGGCGTCCGGGAAACAGCCGGCGGACAGGGCGAGCGCCTTGCCAGGCAGCCACTCCAGGGTCCCGTGCTTGCCGAGGTGGACCGCAGCGTCTGCGCCCCACCCGCCGTCTTCGGGCGACGCCCCGAGCCAGCGGTAGAAGGCGAGGTAGTGGTGGGGCGGCGGCATGTCCGGGGCGTGGTACGTACCGATCGGGTCCGCTCCGAACCCCCGAGGCGGCTGGATGGTGACCAGGACGCCGCCGAGGTCGAGGCCGGGGAACACCAGCGCACCGTCGTGATGGTAGACCTCGCCCGGAGCCGGGCCCCACAGTTCGGTGACCTGCTCGGCAGCCTCCGGGTCGAGGGTCTCGAACCACCGGGTGTAGACCTCGGCGTCGAGCCGGCCGGGGGCCTCGGCCAACTGTTCGTCGGTCAGGGTCGGCAGGTCGTAGGTCAGGGTGTCTGCCAGCTCAGCCATGAGGGCGTCGCCGTCGGTCGGGATCCGGTCGACCCGGTAACCGGCGTCGGCCAGGGCATGGAGGGCCTCGATGGCCGAGGCCGGGGTGTCGAGCCCGACGGCGTTGCCGAGTCGGCTCCGCTTGGTCGGGTAGGCAGACAGGACCAGCACGACCTTCTTCTCCGCCGGGGGGATGTGGCGGAGCTTGGCGTGGCGGACGGCGAGGCCGGCCAGCCGGGCGGTCCGCTCGGCATCGGTGCGGGTGGCCACGATCTCGGACCCGACCTCACCGTCATCGTCGACGATCTCCTTGAAGGCGAAGGTCGGCCCGATGATGCGGCCGTCGAACTCGGGGATGGCGACCCCCATCCCGACATCGACCGGCGAGAGTCCAGCCTCGTCGTCACGCCAGGCGGTGGCCGGGCGGCTGCTGGCCGGGGCCTGGATGACCGGCACGTCGAGGGCGTCCAACATCGGCACCTGCCATTGGTCACCGTCCTCGCCGGCGGTGGCCCCGGCGGCGAAGATGGAGGTGATCACCGCATCCACCCCATGGTCGGCACACAACTGGAGGGCCGGGACCTCGCCCTCGGCGTCGACCCGAAGCGAGTAGGTGTAGACCGCGAGGGCGTCAGCCCCGGCCGCGTCGATGGCGGCACACAGGTCCTCGATGTAGGTGGTGTTCCCGGCCACCAGGTGGGCCCGGTAGAAGACCACGGCCACCAGTGGCCGGTCCGGCTGACGGTCCCGATCGGGGCGACCGATACCGGCCTGGTCCCAGACACCGGTTCGTGGCAGCTCGGCCGGCGGGTCGAAGCCGAAGCCGGTCAACAACATGGTGTCCGACACGAATCGCAACAACTGCTCGGTGTTGGCCGGGCCGCCGGCGGCCAGATAGCGGTGGGCCTCGGCCACCACCCCGGCCGGGGCACTCGACAGCTCGGCCAGATCGGCGTCCGGCGTGGCCTCACCGCCGACGGCGATGACCGGGATCCGCCGCTCCCGGGCGTCGGCCAGCAGCTCGTCGAAGGGGCCCTGCCAGGCTCGGGCACCACCGAGGAGGCGGATGATGACCGCATCGACGCCGTTCAGGGACGGGGCCTGGTCCAGGCGGTCGGGGTTGGCCCAGCGGAGTCCGCCGAAATCGGCCGGTAGATCGTCGACGATCGAGCGTGCCGCCAGCAGCTCGGTGTCGGCGTTTGACAGGAACATCAACATGAGGGGTCGCTCGGCTTTCGTCCGGATCGGTCGTCCTTGGTGACGCCGAACAGGCCGAGACTGAACCATCCGCGCAGGTTTCCCGGCGGCTTGAGCCGCTGGCGGGTCTGCTCGGTCGGCCTGCGAACGGCCGGGCGGTTCATTCGGTTGGTCTCCATCCTCGTGGCCTGTTTTGGCGACAGCACGGTGCTCAACAACACCGTGGTCGAGGTGGCGATCTGGCTCTGGACCCTGCACCGACCCCCGGTCGATGCGTCCATCACAGTTGCGGGACAGCCCCGGACTCACACCGGGTTCCCCACGTCGACGGATTGACTGTACCGGCGGGTTCCCGACCGAGCACGCGGGCAATTGCCCGGGAACCGGGCCAGACTGTCGGCATGGCACGTCCTTCGATCGTTCTCATCAACACGGGTGACGGCAAGGGGAAGTCGTCGTCTGCGTTCGGCGTCATGAGCCGGGGCTGGGCCCGGGGCTGGAACGTCGGCGTGGTCCAGTTCGTCAAGAGTGGGAAATGGAAGATCGGTGAACGAAAGCTCGCCGATCACCTCGGTATCGAGTGGCATGCGCTCGGCGACGGGTTCACCTGGGAGTCGACCGACATGGACTAGACGATCGCCAAGGTTCGTCACGCCTGGGCGGTTTCCAAGGAGAAGTTGGCCAGCGGCGACTATCAGCTCCTGATCCTCGACGAGCTGACCTACACCATGAAGTACGGGTGGGTCGACGTTGCGGACGTCGTCGACGGGGTCACAAACCGAGCCCCGGGCACCAACGTGGTGATCACCGGTCGGGGTTGTCCCCAGGAGTTGATCGACATCGCGGACACCGTGACCGAGATGCAGAAGGTGAAGCACGCCTACGAGCGGGGCATCAAGGCCATGAAGGGCATCGAGTATTGAGCCCGTCGTCGACGAACGGACCGGCCTGATGCCCCAGCTCGGTCCCCGCGTCGTCATCGCCGGCACGCACTCGGGTGTCGGCAAGACCACCGTGGCCACCGGCCTCATGGCCGCCTTCCGAGCGGCCGGCGTGACCGTGGCGTCGGCCAAGGTCGGCCCGGACTTCATCGACCCGGGGTACCACGCCCTCGCCACCGGCCGACCGCCACGGAACCTCGATCCGTGGTTGTGCGGCCCGGAGGTGATCGGGCCGCTCGCCGGGCGGGCGGCGGCCGACGCGGACCTTCTGATCATCGAGGGGGTGATGGGGCTGTTCGACGGGGCGATCGACGACACGCCGTCGAGCACCGCCGATGTAGCGACGATGCTCGACGCACCGGTCGTCCTGGTCGTCGACGGCTCAGCCATGTCGGCCTCGGTCGCCGCCTTGGTCCGAGGGTTTCGTGACCACCGTCCCGAGCTGACCTTTGCCGGGGTGATCCTCAACCGGATCGGCAGCCCCCATCATCGGACCCTCCTGACCGAGGCCCTCGACTCGATCGACGTGCCGGTGTTCGGCGCCATCGGTCGTGACGACGCCTTCTCCTGGCGCGACCGACACCTCGGACTGGTCCCGGTCGATGAGCGCCCGGCCGAGGTCCACGCCTCGCTCGAGCGGCTCGGCGTGGCCATCGCCGACGGCTGCGATCTGGCCCGGATCCGCCAGGTGGCCGAGCGGGCAGCCGCGGTAGCCGTCGACCAGCCACCGCTACCGGACCCGGCCGACCGACCGACCGGACCCCCGGTCCGCATCGCCGTTGCCGGCGGGCCGGCCTTCACCTTCGTCTACCGTGACAACCTCGATGCCCTGACCGCCGCCGGCGCCGAGTTGGTCGCCTTCGATCCGCTGGTCGATGAACGACTCCCGGCCGCCATCGACGGCCTGATCGTCGGCGGCGGGTTCCCCGAGGTCCATGGCGCCCGGCTTGCCGAGAACACGGCGCTGCTCACCGAGGTGGCAGCCCGGGTCGGTGCTGGCCTGGTGACCTGGGCCGAGTGCGGCGGCCTGCTGTGGCTGGCCAACTCGCTCGACGACCGACCGATGGCCGGCGCCATCCCAACCGCGGCCCGGATGACCGACCGGCTGACCCTCGGATACCGCCACGCCACCGCAGCGGTCGACAATCCGCTGGTTTCCGCCGGTGACACCGTGCGGGGCCACGAGCACCACTACTCGACCGCCGAGCCTGCGGGCCAGGCGCTCCGGCTCCGGTCGCGGTTCAGCGAGCGGAGCGAGGGGTTCGCAACGCCGACGATGCTCGCCACCTACCTGCACCAGCATCTGGGGGCCAGACCGGAGGCGGCGGCCCGCTTCGTGACCCACTGCCGCCAGGCTGCGAGGACCTCGCCGAGCGGCCGATAGCGGCCGCCGGGTGCAATCGCCCGGGGCGCGCCCTATGTAGTGCCCTACGTGTCCGATAGGGTGCCGGTGTGCGCAAGTCGTCGGTATATCTCCCGGACGGTCTGAAGAAGCGGCTGGGTGCGCTTGCGGCCCGGACCGGTCGATCGGAAGCCGAGCTGATCCGGGAGGCGCTCGAGCAGCGGCTCGGGACCGCAGAGCGGGTCCGGCCGGCCGACCCGGCGGTCCCGGGCCGGCTGGTCGGGGTCGGGGTCGGGCCGGGCCCGGCCGACCTGGTGACCGTGCGGGCCCTCGACGCCCTGCGCCGGGCCGACCGGGTGGTCGCCCCCTGCACCTCGATCGATGCGGTCGGGCGGGCCGAGGCCATCATCCGTGACGCGGCCCCCGATGTGGTGGTCGAGCGCCTCGTGTTCGTCATGGCCCCCGACCATGCGGCCCGGGCCGCAGCGCTCGCCGACGCCTGCGACCGGATCGCAGGCCACCTCGATGACGGGGAAGAGGTGGCCTTCATCACCCTCGGCGACCCCAACCTGTACTCGACCGTGTCGACGGTGGTGGCCGGTGTGGTCGCTCGCCGACCGGCAACCGAGGTCGCGACGATCGCCGGCATCACCGCGTTCCAGGCCCTGGCCATGGCCGGCGAGGTCGTGCTGACCGACGAGCAGCAGACGTTGGTGCTCCTCCCGGCCAGCGCCCCGAGCGAGGCCATCGACGCCGAACTGGCTCGATCGGACCGCACCGTCATCCTCTACAAGGGGGGCGGCCGGCTGGCGGCGGTTGCCGACCAGCTGGAGGCGGCCGCACGGCTCGACGACGCCGTGCTCGGTGAACTGATCGGGATGCCAGGTGAACGTGTCGCCCCGGTGGCAGACATACGAGATCGCCCGGCCTCGTACCTCAGCGCAGTGATCTCGCCGGCCCCGGAGGGCGCCGGCCCGGTGCCGATGCCGGCCGAGACCGACGGGACCCTGACGTGAGCGCCATGATCTCGTTCGTCGGGGCCGGTCCCGGGGCGGACGACCTGATCACCCTGCGGGGGGCCGACCGGCTGGCCCGGGCCGACGTGGTGATCTGGGCGTCCTCGCTGGTGCCGCCGTCGCTTCTCGGCCACTGCCGAGACGATGCCGAACTGCACGATTCGGCAACGATGACCCTCGAGGACGTGCTCGGCGTCTACGAGGCCAATCCCGATGCGGCCATCGTCCGGCTCCACTCCGGTGACCCGAGCGTGTACGGGGCGATCCAGGAACAGATCGACTGGTGCCACACCGCAGAGCGGGACTTCGAGGTCGTCCCCGGCGTCACGTCGGTGGCCGGGGCCGCGGCCGAGATCCGCCGGGAGCTGACCATCCCGACGCGGGGGCAGTCGCTGGTCTACACCAGACTCGCCGGGCGGACCAAGGCCTCGATGCGGCCCGGTGAGGACGTCAAGGCGTTCGCTCCCAACGGTGCGACGATGGCGGTGTTCCTCTCCGGGGCCCGCCCAGACGAGCTCCAGGCCGAGCTCCTGATCGACGGGTCCGGCTACACCCCGGACACCCCCGCCGTGGTCCTGGTCCGGGTGACCTGGCCCGATCAGCAGATCGTCCACACCACCGTCGGCGAGCTGGCAGACGCCATCCGGTCCACCGGGGCGACCATGACCGTCCTGGTACTGGTCGGCGACGTGCTCGCCGACATCCCGGTCGATGCCCGCAGCCACCTGTACGCCCCCGAGTACACGACCGCCTATCGCCTCCGCTCCGAGCAGGGCTCGACCGAGGGTCGGGCCAGCGCCCGGCGGTCGCACTGACCGCCGTCATGTCGACGTCGGAGCCCGAGCTGTCGCCGGACGTCGCCGGTGCCCGAGGGCTCCGGACCGGCTGGACCACCGGCACCTGCGCCTCCGCTGCGGCCCGGGCCGCGGTGCAATGGCTGGTCACCGGCTCCCCGCCGGAGGAGGTCGACGTCGCCCGCCCGTCCGGCGACCGGGTGTCGTTCCCGACCGCAGACCTCGATCCGTCGATCCCCCATCGGGTGGCGGTGATCAAGGACGCCGGTGACGACCCGGACTGCACCGACGGTGCCCACGTGACCGCCCACCTGGCCTGGGCCGTCGCGGACCACGAGGCCGACGCCGGGGACCACGGCGACGCAGCGGAGCCGGTGACCCTGGTCGGCGGAGAGGGGGTCGGGACCGTGACCAAGCCGGGCCTCGGTCTCCCGGTCGGCGGTCCGGCCATCAACCCGGTGCCGGCCCGGATGATCCGCGACGCCATCGCCGAGGTCACCGACCGACCCGTGGTCTGCACGATCTCGGTCCCCGGTGGCGAGACGATGGCGAAGAAGACCTCCAACGCCAGGCTCGGCATCGAGGGAGGCATCTCCATCCTCGGCACCACCGGCATCGTCAAGCCGTTCTCGACCGCCAGCTACCGGGCAAGCGTGGTCCAACAGATCGATGTCGCGGCGGCCCAGGGCTTGGACACCGTGGTGCTGGCCACCGGGTCCCGGAGCGACGACTGGGCCCAACTGGCCTGGCCCGACCTTCCACCGGTGGCCTTCGTCGAGGTCGGCGACTTCACCGGCATCGCGCTCCGCCGGGCCGCCGGTGACGGCATCGCCGCCGTCCGGTTCGTCGGCATGGCCGGCAAGATCGCAAAGCTGGCCGCCGGGGTCATGATGACCCACTTCCACCGGAGCAAGGTCGACACCGAACTGCTGGCGGCCGTGGCCCGGGAGGTCGAGGCCAGTGAGGCGGTCGTTGCGGCGGCGACGGCGACCAACACCGCCCGGCACTTCGCTGAAGTCTGCCTGGCCGAGCGGGAAACCGCTCCCCTGTCGCTGCTGTGCGCCATGGCCGCCGATCGCTGCCGGGCCCACGCCGCCGGTGAACTCGAGGTCGAGGTCACCATGGTCGACTTCGCCGGGACGGAGGCGATCGCCAATGGGTGAGCGGCCCGAGACGTCCTCGGACCGGCCCCCGGTGACCGTGGTCGGGTTGCACGGCGGCCACTGGTTCGGCCCGGCGGCCGAGGACGCGCTGGCCGACGCAGACGTCCTGGTCGGCGCGACCCGTCAGCACGATTCCCTGGATGCCGCCTGGGGCGGTGCGGCGTTGCGGGCGGAGCGGTTGGATCTGTTCGGTCCGCTCGACCAGGTCATCGACACCATCGCCGAGCGCCGGGATCAGGGCCAGCGGGTCACGATGCTGGCCAGCGGTGACCCCGGCTTCTTCGGCATCGAACGGCTCCTCGTCGGCCGCTTCGGCGCCGCGGTCGAGGTCCACCCGGCCCCGTCATCGGTGGCGCTGGCCTTCGCCAGGGCCAGGGTCCACTGGGATGATGCCGCCGTGGTCTCGGTCCACGGGCGATCCCTGGAGCGGGCGCTGCCCCACATCGTGGCCGCACCGAAAGTGGCGGTGCTGGTGTCCGCATCGACACCACCGGAAGTCGTCGGCGCGGCGCTGGTCGCCGTCGGTGCCACCCACCGACAGGCGGTCGTGTGCTCCCGGCTCGGAGAGCGGGACGAGTCGATCGTCCGGACCGATCTGGACGGCCTGGCCGCCGGCACCTTCGACCCCCTGTCGGTGGTGGTCCTGACCAGCGAGGCCGAGCCGCTGGCCACCAATGCCATCGTGGCCTGGGGTCGTCCGGTCTCCGCCTACCGGCATCGGGCGAGCATGATCACCAAGCCGGAGGTCCGAGCGGCTGCGCTCAGCAAGCTCGACCTGTTCGGCGCCGCCGTGCTGTGGGACGTCGGATCGGCAAGCGGGAGCGTTGCCATCGAGGCGGCCCGGCTGGCCCCGGGTTGTCGGGTCCACGCCATCGAGCGCAACCCCGAGGACTGTGAACGGATCCGGGCCAACGCCGGGCGGGTCGCCGTCACCGTGGTGGAAGGGACCGCCCCGGCAGCGTTCGACGGCCTCCCGGACCCGGACCGGGTGTTCGTCGGCGGTGGCGGGATCGAGGTGGTCAAGGCTGCGAACGCCCGCCTCCGTCCAAGTGGGGTCCTCGTTGCCACCTTCGCCACCCTCGAGACTGCGGTCGCCGCCACCAACCACCTCGGACCAACCGCCGAGCTGGTGCAGATCGGCGTCAACCGGGCGGTACCGATCGGGCCAAACGGCCAACGCCGCTTGGAGGCAGACAATCCGGTCTTCCTCGTCTGGGGGCCGCGTGGCTGACTCGATCCTGTCCGTGTCGATCACCGAGGCCGGTCGAGCCGTGACCGATCGGCTCCCCTACGCCCGACACCACGGAGACCTGGCGGATACGGTCCGGGCCCGCTGGGCAGACGTCGACGGTCTGGTGTTGGTCTGTGCCGTCGGCATCGCCGTGCGGGTGATCGGGCCGCTGCTCGGGTCAAAGACGACGGACCCACCGGTCGTCGTCGTCGATGACGCCGGCCGCTTCACGGTCCCGATCTGCGGCGGCCATCGCGGGGCGAACGACCTGGCGGTCGACGTGGCCCAGCTGCTTGGCGCCGAGCCGGTGGTGACCACCGCAACCGACGCCAACCAAGCGGTCGCCATCGACAACCTGCCGGGAATCACCGCACTCGGCGACGTGGCCGGCGTGACTCGGGCGCTCCTCGACGGGGTGGCGGTCACCATCCAGAACGACCTCGACTGGCCCCTGCCGGCCGCGCTCCCCGACTCCACGCCCGGGGCCGATCACCGCATCGTCGTCACCGACCGGGCCCGGACAGCGGGCGAACGGGAGGTCGTCCTCCACCCGCCGTCGCTGGTGGTCGGGATCGGGGCGTCGAGTGACGCCCCGGCCGAGGCCGCCACCGAACTGCTCGACGAGATCCTGGCCGCTAACGGGCTCGCTCGGGCATCGCTGTCGGCGGTGGCCAC